>JAIXPW010000154.1 GCA_027485995.1 Verrucomicrobiaceae bacterium | reverse complement strand
TAATACTGGCCGGTCGCTTCGGCGGCTTCACGGACGGCGTCCTGAGCCTGGCGCTTGCAGCCGACGAAAAGGATCTTCTTGCCCTTGCCGGCGAGGTCGGAAAGGAACGCCGAAGCCTTGTCAAGCTGCTGGACGGTCTTTTCGAGGTTGATGATGTAGATGCCGCCTTTGTCCTTCATGAGGTAAGGCTTCATCTTTGGATTCCACTTCTTGGTCTGGTGGCCGTAGTGGACGCCGGCGTCCACCATCTCGGTGATTAGGTCGTTGATCATAGGGGTATTCCGCCTTGATTCAGGTCGGACGATTGTTGGAAAACCCACCGCTTGGTTGATCCCTCGTGATTTTCCTTTGGTGCAGTGGCGGCGTGCGGAGGGGCGGGCGAAATACGGGACGCGGTCCGGCTTGGCAAGGGAAAACGACGCGGGTTGTCGGCCGCAACGGGGTTTTCAACCGCTCAGCCTGAATTCCCGACCGAAAACGGGGACCCCGCCCCCGGGCCCTTACCTGGTCTTTGCCATGCCCTTCGCATCCTCGGCCTTCAGTGAGATCAGCGGCTCCTTTTCAGGTGTGGTCTCTTTTCTGGCGGAAACAGGCACGGAACCCTTGCCCAGGGTCGGGTAGTCCTTCGAAGGAACTTCGCGCAAAAACGTGACACTGAGCCAGCTCGCGAAAAGGAGGGCAGACGCACAAACAAAGACTGACGCTTTCATCAGGGAAGTTGAGGGAGCGACAAGAGCCGCTGGAAAGGCGCGGGTTCTAGAGTCTTTGTCAGGATTTGCAAAGGAATTTTGGGATCGCTCACTGGCGGCCGAGGACTTTCGGGGCGCTGACCGAGCCAAAGCGGTCGATGGTGCTGACCGCCACCGCCTCGGCGGCTGGAATGGTCAGGCCTTTGCCGGAGGCCGAGCAGACCTTGACCATCCTCCAGGTGCCGCCGTAGCGGGCCTGGATGGCGACTTTCGAGGCATTCTCATCCGCGAGGACCCAGCGGACGAAGGTGCCGCCGCCGCTGGTCTGGGCACTGACACCTGGAACTGCGGGGGCCTTGCTGCTCAGCCACGGCATCGGTGGCACGGCCGCAGGCTGCGAGTAGGTCTTCGCAAGCTGGGTGGCGATTCCGCCACGATTCGTCACCACGCTCTTCGCGCTCCACTGGATGTTTCCAACCCAGTTTTTCCCAATCGTCCGGCTGAGGTTGATCTGGTTGATGATCTCCGAGGCAGGTCGGCCCGGGTCCTCCGAGCTGTTGATCCGCGCGGTCGCGATGCCCGGCCAGACCGGGCGGCTGCCCTGCTGACGCCACCAGCTCAAGAGTGCCGAGAAACTCTGCTTTCGCGGCGAGTCCCGCCAATAGAGCTGCGGGGCGAGATAGTCCACCCAGCCGTTCTTCAGCCATTTCCGTGAATCTCCCGCGAGCTGCTCGTAGCTGTCGAGGCCGGCCTCGATGCCCTCCGGAACGCCGGGCCGCCAGATGCCGAAGGGGCTGATGCCGACCCGGACCCAGGGCTTCGCCGACTTCACCGACGAGTAAAGATTGCTTACGAAGCCATCGACATAGGCCCGACGCTCAGCCGGCGACTTGCCATCGCGGAACACGCTGCCTGCCGTCGGATAGGGATAGAAATAGTCATCGAGGTGGACGCCATCGACATCGTAGCGGCGCACCACGTCGAGGATCACATTGGTCGCACGGCTGCGGGTTTCCTGGAGCGAGGGATCGCACCACATCATCGAACCGAAGGGCTTGGTGATGCCCGGGCGGGATTGGGTCACGTGGCTGCTGCAACAAGGGATGGTGTTGCTGGAAAGCGCGCGGAAGGGATTGAACCAGGCATGCACCTCGATGCCCCGTGCATGAGCCTCGCGGATGCAGAAGGCCAGCGGATCGTAGCCCGGGGACTTGCCCATGCTGCCGCTCAACCACGGGCTCCAGGGCTCCATCGACGATTGATAGACCGCATCGCAATGCGGCCGCACCTGGAAGATCACCGCGTTCATGTTGAGCGAAGCCATCTTGTCGAGCATCGCCCGCAGCTCCGACTGCTGCTGCTCCGCGCCGAGACCCTTGGAGCTCGGCCAGTCGAGATTGTAGATGCACGCGATCCAGGCCCCACGGAATTCACGGGTCACCGCCGGCGGCCGATCCGAAATGGGCGCGAAGGCCTGGGAAAAGCCCGGGATCGTGGTCAGCAGGGAAATAGCCGGAAGCAGCAGGCGGCGGAGCATGGTCGGGAGAATGCGGCAGGATCAGCCGAGGGGCAAGTCAGGGAGTCTAACAATCAATCAGTCCGAAGGATTGGGGGCTTCGGTGGATTTGCCTTCGTTTGGGGGCCTAACAATCGTTGCCTGAAAGGATTCGGTCACTTGTTTGCCATCCTCGGCGGTGTCGGAATGACTCATCACAGAAACTCCGCACGGCAATGATATCGAAGTATTGCACTCGCGGAAAGGCGCTGCTCGCTTGGAATATAGACGAAGATCAACGACTTGGTCAGTATTGCCAAGGGTCGGTTCGAACTCCAATTCAATAAGGCTCCCATTGGCATCGACTTTGCAGGTCAGGCCAAACTTTTGTCCATTGCGTCCTACCAGGTAGGCCTTTGCCTCATCGACTTGATTTGACTTCTGGGTAGTCACAAGTGCCTGGAGAATTCCAATCATGGCCGGGGCAGGAAGGTTACACCCCAACGTTAGAATTTCCAGCTGTTCCAGCGCGGTGGCATCGAGCCCGGCAACGAACACCCAACCGGAGTTGGCATCGTAACCGATCAAACTCCCCTCAGGAACGTTGATCCCAAACCCTTTGACCGGTTCTTTCAGATCGATCAGCAACTGGGGAAACCATGGTTTGAACTCTTCTGGAATGGAAGTGATGACCGCCTCTTGCTCGGATCTGGAGGGCGGAGCGACGCCGCTGGCTGAGAATGGATCAACCTCTTCTCCGGGTTTCGAGCCAGAAGCATTGGCCTTCAGATACTTAGAAAGTTGACTGACTGGAAAGACTCGAAAGAGCACCTCTCCTTTTGAAGTTGGAATTCTGGTCGCCTGCATGGGTGCGATCAGCTTCGGATACTCGGTCGCGGCGACTGGCTTGCCGTTTGACTCCTTCAATCGACAGTTGGCCAGAGGCTGGCCATCGAACAGCAGGATCGAGGTCTCGGCGGTCAGTGTCCAGGATCCTCCTGCCGGAGAAACGACCTGTGTCAGAACCAATGGCCGGGTCGGATTGCTTTCCAAGACTGCGGAGCTGGTGAGATTCCATTTCCATGTCTTGCCGTTGGATGCCTCGCTCCAGTCGATGGTAAATCTCAGATCAACGTCCAGACTGGAATCACTGTAATTGTTGCCACCGTAGACCAATTCGACCTCCAGATTGATGGACTGCAGCCTGGCAGGCTCCGATGAGCCCCAGAGTTGCGTGGCCTTTTGACCCGAGCGGCTGACAAGGGTCATGCGATGCACCGGTTTGGCGTCCGCAGGAACTGGCTGGCCGGGTTCGATGCCTTGATACCAGGTGATGGTGGTTGCCAACTGGGTCGGTTGGCCTTTGAAGTCGCTTTCCGGTTCGATCTGCCAAAGGGTGATCGGCATGGCGTGGCCGACGAGTAACTTCCTCGACTCATTCCAGACCAGCCACGAATCGGGACCCAGGTGGAAGTATTTGCGGAAGGGCTCGCTCAGATCCTTCAGCTTGTCGTCCTTCCCCGTGAAGCAGCTGACAGGGCTCGTGGTCGCAGCTGGTGGATCGGGCAGAGAGGTTGCATTCCCGTAAAAGGCAGCCAGCTCCGGCATCTTCGCGAAATGCCACGCCATCGTCTCCATCGGCGCGGCTTGGAGCGACATGGGAAAAAGCAAAACCACGAGCCAGCGGAATAACATGGTTCAGGGATAGGTCATTCTCCGCTTGAACTCAAGGAGCGATGCGTAGGCATGCGATCTGAAAGAACAAGGCCGGAGGTTTCGGCGGAGGCATTACCTTACGGTTGCGGCAGCGCGCTCCGAGCACCACCTCGAAAGACGGTCACCGGGCTGGCGATGGGGGGTTGAGCGGAAGCGGAGTCTGCTCCATCGTGAGCGGAACTCCTGACTCATGGACCTCTTCGCGCCCGATCCCGACACCAACCTCCTGCCCTGCGACGGCGTGGTGAACTACCTTGGGCCGGTGATGTCGGTCGATGAGGCCGCGAACTACTACGAAGCTCTGAGTTCGGGCGTGCCATGGACCCACGACGAGGTGGTGATCTTTGGCAAGCGCATCGTCACGTCCCGCAAGGTGGCGTGGTTCGGCGAGGTGCCCTATTCCTACTCGGGTACAACGAAGCAGGCCCTGCCGTGGAGCAACGACTTGCGGACCCTGAAGGCGACGGTCGAGAAACGTTGCGGGACTACCTTCAACTCCTGCCTGCTGAACCTTTATAACGACGGCAACGAAGGCATGGGCTGGCACAGCGACGACGAAAGGTCGATCGAGCGAAACAGTTGCATCGCCTCCGTCAGCCTCGGGGCGGAGCGGAAGTTTTCCTTCAAGCACAAGCGCAGCGGCGGGACGCTGTCCGTCCTGTTAGAGACCGGCAGCCTGCTGCTGATGAAAGGCGAGACCCAGACCCACTGGCTGCACAGCCTGCCGAAATCGAAGCGGGTCAAGGAACCCCGCATCAACCTGACGTTCCGACAGATGGTGGATTAGATCGTGGCGGCGTTTTCCAAACGCCAAGCCTCGTTGGAAATGGCATGGCGGATGGAATCCGCCGCCACGGTTTGATCACTCACACCGCCGCCAATCCCGAACGCACGAGCAGGGGCTCGAGTTCAGGATCGCGGCCCATGAAGCGGCGGTAAAGTTCATCGACCGGTGCCGAGTTGCCCTTGCTGAGGATGTGCTCGCGGAAGGCGCGACCGGTCTCTGGATTCAGCACGCCTTCCTTCTGAAATCGAGTGAAGGCATCGGCATCCAGCACCTCGGCCCACTTGTAGGAGTAGTAGCCGGCGGCATATCCGGTGGGGCTGCTGAAGAGGTGGCCGAAGCGACGCGCCATCGAGGCCCCGTCGGTCTTCAGCGGCGTGCGGTAGTCGGCGAGGATTTCGCGATCCACTTCATCGAGGTCACGGCCGAGATAGCGGTCGAGGTGGATGTGGAGTTCGAGATCGAGTTTTCCAAACGCGAGCTGCCGGATGAAGGTGGTGGCGCTCATGTAGTTCTCAGCCGCCTTCATTTTTCCATAGAGATCGGACGGGATCGGCTCGCCGGTGTCGGTGTGGCGGGCGAAAAGATCGAGCGATTCGCGGTCCCAGCAGAAGTTCTCCATGATCTGTGAGGGCAGCTCGACGAAGTCCCAGGGGACGTTGGTGCCGGCGAGCGACTTGACGGTCACCTCGCTGAGCAGCCCGTGAAGCAGGTGGCCGAATTCGTGGAAGACGGTCTCGACCTCGCCATGCGTCAACAGCGCGGGCTTGCCGTCGATCGGCGGTGACATGTTGCCGGTGATCAGTCCGAGGTGCGGCTCATTGGGACCGCCGGTGTGGAGGCAGTTCATCCAGGCTCCGCCGCGCTTGGATTCACGCGGGTGCCAGTCGGCGTAGAAGGAGCCGAGATGGCGTCCAGTGGAGCTGTCGTGGATGTCGTAGAAGGTCACTTCCGGGTGCCAGACCTCGATGGCGTCCTCGGGAGCATCGGCCGGTCTTTTACCACGTTCATAGTAGACCGCGTCGCGCTGCTGGATCGAGATGCCGAAGAGCCTTGAGGAAAGCTCGAACATGCCGGCCATGACGCCTTCGACCGGGAAATACGGACGCAGCGCCTCGTCATCGAGGTCGAAGCATTCCTTGCGCTGGCGTTCGGCCCAGTAGCCCACTTCCCAGGGCTGGAAATCCTCGATGTCGGTCTTCGTGGCACCGGCCTTGTAAACCCGCAGTTGCTTGTATTCGGCGATGAAGGCGGCGTGGACGCGGGCGTGGAGGTCCTCGGTGAAACGCAGCGCGGTCTTTCCATCGCGGGCCATGCGGCGCTGGAGAGTGAGGTCGGCGAAATGGTCGTGGCCGAGGATGTTGGCCTTTTCCCGACGGAGCTCGAGGATCCTCCAGACGCGGGCGGTGTTGTCGTGTTCGCCGCTGGCTCCGATCGTCTGCGAGGCCTCCCAGACCTGGCGGCGGAGATCATCGTCGTCCGCATACTGCATCACCGGCATCATCGAGGGACCCTGAAGCGTGAAACGCCAGGCGGGCTTTTCCTCGGTGGCAAAGCCCTTTGCCTTCGCATTCGCCAGCGCGGCGGCCTTGGCGGAATCCGGCAGTCCGGCGAGGCGGGATTCATCCTCGATGACCAGCTCCCAGGCGTTGGTGGAGTCGAGGACGTGTTCGGAGTATTCCTGCGTGAGCTTCGAAAGCTCGGCCTCGATTTCGGAAATGCGGGCCTTCTGGTCAGGCGGGAGGTCGGCGCCGGACTGCATGAAATCGTGCATCGTTTCCTCAACAAAGCGCTGCTGCACCGGATCGAGCGATTTCACCGCCTCGCTGCGGCCGAAGGCTTTCAGCACCGTCCAGAGGCGGTCGTCGAGGGCGATCGAGGAGTAGAAGTTGGAAACGTCCGGCAGCATCGCGTTGAGCGCGGCGCGCTGGGCGGGTTCGTCGCAGACCGAATCGAGGTGGTTCAGCAGACCCCAGCCGCGACCGAGGGGCTCGGTGGCCTTTTCGAGGGCGGCGAAGGTGTTCTCGTAGGTCAGCGCCTCCGGATCGGCGGTGCGGACGGCTTCCAGAGAGGCTTCGGCAAGGGCCAGCGCGTGGCGGATGTCCGGCTCGACGGCCTCAGGAGTCAGGGTCGACCAACGGACATGGAAGCGGGTATCGAGAAACGGATGCATGACGGGTTGAGAGAGAACGGCGCTTTTTTGAAGGGATCGGCGGGAAATGGAAGAAGGGAACGGAAAAAAGAGATCGAGGACATTGGGCCGCAAGGACCGTGTTTGGGGTTTGGTCCCGCGGGTTGATCAAAATTTCCAAATTCCGAGGTGGCAAAAATCTGCGGAATCGCCAAGTAGTGGGTGTCATGGAATATCTGAATCCTTACTCGTCCGGAGCAGTTTCTGATTATGGAGCTGACACACGTGCGGAGTTCATCCGCAAGACCTATTGGCATCTTGCAGGTGCGATCGGCTTGTTCGCCCTGCTTGAGACCGTCCTGATCCAGCTTGGGGCAGGACAGGCAGCACTGATGATGCTCGGATCATCCAGATACGGATGGCTGATGGTGATGGGGGCTTTCATGGCAGTCGGCTGGATCGCGGACAAATGGGCCCGCAGCGCCACTTCAGCCCCGATGCAGTATGCCGGGCTGGGTCTCTACGTGGTCGCGGAATCCTTGATCTTCCTGCCACTGATCGCGATGGCCCCGATCGTTTCCGGAGATCCGCTGGTGATCGGGAAAGCCGCCGTGGTGACCGGGGCCCTGGTGCTCGGGCTGACGACGATCGCATTCACCACTCGGAATGATTTCACCTTCCTGGGTGGATTCATCAAGCTGGCGAGCATCGTGGCGCTCGGTGTCATCGTGGCTTCGTTTTTCCTGCCGATCACGCTCGGGTTCTGGTTCTCGGCGGCGATGGTGCTGCTTGCCGGTGGCTGTGTGCTTTACCAGACCAGCGGGGTGATCCACCACTACCAGCCCGGCCAGCATGTGGCGGCGGCACTGGGACTTTTCGCCAGCGTGGCACTGATGTTCTGGTACATCCTGCGGATGTTCATGCGCCGCTGATCCTCGGGGAAATCCGAATCACTCTACGGGGCCGGTCGTTTCAAAGCGACCGGCCTCTTTGTTTTTGCGGACCTTTCCTGCGGGAAAAATCGTTCCGTTCATCGCGAGGTAGGTGCCCGGCGGCAGTGACTGCACGGCGCCGAGGGCGAGGCCCAGATTGAAAGTGGCGTCGGTGGTGCGGAAGCGGGCGGGCGAGAGGGCTCCGGTGAGGACAATGGTTTTCCCTGGAATGCCGGAGAGAAACTCAGCGGTCTCGGCCATGGTGTCGGTGCCGTGGGTGATGAGGATGCGCGACTCCGGCTCGCGTTCGCAGGCCTCGCGGATCGTTTGCCGGTCGGTGTCGGTGAGCTCCAGGCTGTCTTTTCTCAGCAGGGAAATCAGCCGCCAGGGCAAGGTCACGGCCGACTCGTGGAAGACCATCGGCAGCATCGGGTCGCCGATCTCATACTTGGAGGTGGCGTCGAAATAGACCTTGTCGATCGTGCCGCCGGTGGTGAGGACGAGCAGGCTCATTTGGTGAAATAGCCACGCTGCTTTTCAGAAATCCGCATCGCGAGCAGCTCCATCACGGCGAGCATGTCCTCCCAGACCTTGCGCTTGTCGTCATTTCCGGAGGTGCCGCGCAGCAGGTAGCTCGGGTGGTAGGTCACGCGCACCGGCACTCCGGCGAACTCATGCCAGGAGCCGCGCAGCTTCGCCACGGCGTCGTCGCGATTGAGCAGGCCCTTGGCAGCGGTGCCGCCGAGCGCGATGATGCAGCTCGGTTTCACGACCGACACCTCGGCGCGGATGAAAGGCAGGCAGCTCGCCATTTCCTCGTCGTTCGGCGGACGGTTGTTGGTCGTCTGGCCGGGCATCGACGGCCGGAACTTGACGATGTTGGAAATGTAAACCTGCTCGCGGGCCAGGCCCATCGCCTTGAGGATGTCGGTAAGCTTCTGCCCGGCGGGACCGACGAAGGGTTCTTTCTGGCGCTCCTCCTGGTAGCCCGGAGCCTCGCCGACCAGCATGATCTCGGCCTCGGGATTCCCGACGGAGAAGACCATCGTGTTCCGGAGCGTGCCCAGCGAAAGCGCCGGAGCCCAGGTTTCCGCCTGGCGGCGCAGCGAGTCGATCTGCTCAGCGGGCGTGTATCCCTCGATGCGGAGTTCAGAAGTGGCGGCGCTCGGCTTCGGCGCAGGCACGGCGGCAAGGGAAATGCCAGTGCGCTCGGAAGCGACACGGGCAGCGGGAGCGGCGGGGGCAGGCGCTGCTCCAGCCGGCCGTTTCGAGCGGGCATTGAGATCGCGCAGAACCTGACGCGACTCTTCATCGAGGTGCACATGCGTGATGCCCCGCGTCTCTTCACTGCGGAGGAAATCAATCAGGGCATCGACCGGACGGCTCACGGCGCGACGCTAGCGGGCCGGGCGACGCTGTGCAACGATCACCTCGCATTCCAATGCTGCGCCGGGCTTGTAGTTGCGATCTCCCTGGAATCTGCGAAGACTCCGGCCTTTTCCATGAGCGAACCTCCCCAACTTCCCGCCAAATACAAGGCTGCCCGCTGGTATTCAGGACCTCGTTTGTGGAGCACGCTGACCCGTGCCGCCCGTTTCGCCGGGGAGAAGACTCTCGTCACCGCACTCACACTTTTCTACTGTCTCCAGGACAAGGACACCCCGCCACAGGCCAAGGCGATCATCGTCGGCGCACTCGGTTACTTTATCCTGCCGACCGACCTCATCCCGGATTTCCTTCCCGGCGTGGGCTACAGCGAAGACATGTCGGCCCTCGTCATCGCCCTCGGCACGGTCTCCGCCTACATCAAGGACGAACACAAGGCGAAGGCCCGCGAGCGTTTCGATAAACTCCTCGGGAAACACAACACACCGCCGCCCTCAGAATTTTCCTGAACGATTTCCGCTGAAACGTGGTATCAACTCCCCGGACACGCTTATGATCCGCTCCACCCTTCTCCTGCTGGCTGCCAGTCTCGGCACCGCGTTCGCCGCCCCGCGCATCGATGAGGAGGCGTTCGGAAAAAGCCTCGGCGGTTGGGACGGAAAGACCGTCAGCTACGCCCTCTCCGGCAGCAATTACCGCACCTACAAGCCCGAGATCAGCCCCACCCCCGATGGCGGGCTTTTCGTCTCAATCCGCATCGACCACCTGCGCGGTCTGCTCTCCTCGAACGACCACGCGGTCCTGGAAATCACCGTCTCGCCGAACGGTCAGATCTCTTCCGCCCAATCGACCCTTGCCCTCCAGGGCATCTCGATTTCCAGCGACCTCATCCGCGGCAGCGCCAATGCCGGAGCCCAGGTGGGTGGCATTGGAGCGGCCGTGAAGATCGGCGGTGATCTCGTGGCCGATCTTTCCTCGAAACTGCTCCGCGAGAAAATCGTTGAGGCCGGTCGCGTGTCCTTCCCCTCCGCCCTGCGCCACAATTACAACCAGCTCTATCAGGCGATCCGCACCGAAGACGGCAAGCCCGTGGCCCCTGCCCCGGCCCCGACTCCAGGTGCACCGACGTCCCCCGCGAAGGAGCCGGAAAAGCCCGCTTCGCCTGAGCCCACCTCACCCGAACCTGCAAAGCCCGCGCCGGTGGAGCCACCGAAGCCGGCCGCGGGCTCGGAGCTGAAGATGAATGAATTTGGGAAATAGGGTTTTGCTGTTCACCATCAGGGCATATCTCCCATGAGACTCCTCTCCAACAGCTTGCTGGTGGCGGTGACCGGAGTGATGCTCAGCTGCGCGGCCTCAACGAAATACCGACATCTGGTTTCCTATTTCGATCGAAATGGCGACGGAAAGGTCGATCTCGAGAAGCACAAGTATCCTGGTGGCTTCGATATGGATTGGGAGCTGCGGGACGACAATCACGACGGAAGGTTTGAGAAAAAGGTTCTCTTCGGCTATGAAGTCGGGGAGTCACAGGTTGATATTCCAATTCCAACTCAAAAAGTCTCCAAGAGTAAACGAGAGATCGAAATGAGATAAGTTTTCAGTTTTCAGTTTTCAGTTTTCAGTTTTCAGTTTTCAGTTTTCGATGTTCGATGTTCGATGTTCAACTCCCTCACCCCCTCGGATGAAACTTCTTATGCACCGCCTTCAGCCGCTTGCCCTCGACGTGGGTGTAGATCTGGGTGGTGCTGATGTCGGCGTGGCCTAACAGCTCCTGGATCACCCGCAAGTCGGCTCCGCCTTCGAGCAGGTGGGTGGCGAAGGAGTGCCGCAACAGATGCGGATAGACGTTGTGGTCGATCCCTGCCATCTTCGCCCGTTCCTTCACGATTTCCCGCACGCGATCCGGTGAAAGCGCTCCGCCGCGGACGCTGAGGAAGATGTGCGAGGAGGTCTTCTTCTTCACGAGGCTCGGTCGCTCGTTCGCGAGGTAGTCCTCCAGCGCTTCCTTGGCTTTTCCACCGACCGGGACGATGCGGGTCTTGTTGCCCTTGCCGGTGACGCGGATGAAGTTTTCCTCGAAGTCCAGTGTCTCAAGTCGCGCCTGACAGAGCTCGGAAAGCCGCAGGCCGGAGGAGTAGAACAGCTCCAGCATGGTGTGGTCGCGACGGCCGAGGAACTTCGAGCGGTCGATCGAATCCAGCAGCTTCGCCACGTCGCCGAAGTGGATCGTTTCAGGCAGCGATTTATCCGGCCTTGGCGAGATCAGCGGCTCGGCCGGGTCCATCGGTAGTTTGCCGCGCATCGCCATCCAGCGGAAGAACACCTTCAGATGCACCGTGGTGATCCGCAGCGAGGCGGCGGAGAGCCCGCTGTCCTTTCGGGCGGAAAGGAAGCGCGTCAGCTCGTCCACGCCGATCTCGGAAAGCGGCAACTCCTGCTTCTTCATCCATTCCGCGAGGGCATCCAGCGTCTGCCGGACCGACGACTGGTAGGCAGTCGAAAGCCCGCGCTCGACCGCGAGATACATGATGAAGGAGTCGATCGCTGGTTCCATCGTCGTGGGGAAGGGTCGGGCCGGAAGTTCCAAGTTCCAAGTTCCAAGTTCCATTGCCCCTTGAAACTGAACACTTGAACCTGAACACTTCCCCCATGCGCATCGACATCGTCACGCTGTTTCCGGAGATCGCGCTCGCGCCTTTGAGCGAGAGCATCATCCAGCGTGCGCGGAAGGCCGGGCTGGTGGAGATCGCGGCGCACAATTTGCGCGACTGGACCACCGACAAGCATCACAAGGCCGACGACACCCTCTGCGGCGGAGGCCAGGGGATGCTGTTGAAGCCGGAGCCGATCTTTGCCGCGATCGAACAACTGCGGACGCCGGAGTCAAAAGTCGTGCTGATGACGCCGCAGGGAAGGGTCTTCAAGCAGGCGGTGGCGCGGGAGCTTTCCGCCGAATCGCACCTGATCCTGCTCTGCGGGCATTACGAAGGCGTGGATCACCGGGTCATCGAGCAGCTCGTCGATCTGGAGCTTTCGATCGGTGACTACGTGCTGACGAATGGCGCGATCGCGGCGGCGGTGGTCACGGATGCAATCGTCCGTCTGCTGCCAGGAGCGCTGGGCAACGAGCAATCAAGCGTGGAAGAGTCCTTTTCCGATCCGAACCTACTGGAAGCGCCGGCCTACACGCGGCCGATCGATTTTCGTGGTCACGTCGTCCCGGAGATCCTGCTTTCCGGGCACCATGGAAACATCGCGAAGTGGCGGAAGGAGAGGGCCCTGGAGCGAACGCGGGCGAACCGGCCGGATCTGTTGGAGAGTTGATCAGGTGCCGGACTGGTTGCGGCGGTAGGTTCGCGGGGAGCGACCCTTTTCCTTTTTGAAGGAGCGGGAGAAATACGCCTCATCGCAGAAGCCCAGTGTGCGGGCGATCTCGGCGGACTTCAGGTCGGTGGAGTCGAGCAGCCGGGCGGCGGAGTTGAGCATCTGGGAGAGGTGGAACTTTTGCGGAGCCACTCCGGCGAGCTGCCTGAACCTGCGGCGGAAACTCTCGTAACTCAGGCCGAGCCGGGTGGCGACGTCACGAGGTTTCGCATGCGGTTGGGAAAGGAGGCGGCAGGCTTCGGCGAACCAGCCGGGCCTGTCGGTGGTCTCCATGAGGCCGGGGTTGGAGCCCTGGATCGCCTGTCCGAGCAGACCTTGAAAGGCACAGAGTTTCTCCAGGGAGCCGGAAGCAGGATCGAGCACGCTTTCACGAAACTCCCGGAGCCAGTCTTGATGAGATAACAGATGTCCTGTTAGATGCGAAGGGGAAAGCAGTCCGCTGGATTTCCAGACCTCGAAAACCGGGCCTTCGAACATGACGTAGAGTTCATCCCAGCCGCCGCGTTTCCAGGGGGTGTAGCAGTGGCCGAACTCCGGCAACACCAGGATCCAATCGCCCGCCGTGAGGCTGCGGGATCGGCCGAGTTCGTCGTCGTAGTGGCCCTCGCCGCGCAGGATCAGGACGAAGGCGTAGCGTTGAAGGCGTCGGAAGCGGACCATTCCGCCGCGCGAGGCGTGGATCTCGCCGATTTCCACGAGCGAGCCGAGCGGGCATTTCTCCTGCTGGAGGAGGATGGTCCACTTCGGCTGACTCATGACCAGAAAACACAAGTTTTTCCCAAATGGATCAAGTGTCGTGTGGAGCTTTCCCCAGATTCCCGGCGTAAGAGGTTTCCGACATGAGCAGAGCGAGGATTTTTCTGGTGGCATTGGGCTGTGGCATGCCGGTGATGGCGGTGGCGGACGAAGCCATCGTCTTCAACCGCGACATCCGGCCGATCTTCACCAAGCACTGCACCGCCTGCCACGGCGGGGTGAAGGAGGCAGGGGAAATTTCGCTGATCTACCGGCAGAAGGCACTGGCGAGCGGAAAGTCTGGAATGCCTGCCATCGTTCCCGGTGATCCGGCCGGTTCCGAGTTGGTTCGACGCATCAACAGCCATGATCCGGACGAGGTGATGCCGAAGCCTAAACACGGTCCGCGCTTATCGGACGCCGAGATCGCCACCCTCACCGAATGGATCCGCCAGGGGGCGAAATGGGAGGAGCACTGGTCGTTCATGCCGCCGGTCGAGCCGACCGAGCCTACGCTCAAGAGGACCGACTGGGCCGCGACCAAGGCGGACCGGCTGATTCTGAGCAAGCTGGAGGCCGAGGGGCTTTCGGCCGCACCGACCGCATCTCCGCAGGAATGGCTGAGAAGGGTGTCGCTCGATCTAACAGGTCTGCCGCCGTCATTGGAGGAATGGATCGCTTTTCAACAGGCAGCCGCCACCGATCCGAAGGCTGCGAAGGAGGCGGTGGTAGATCGTCTGCTCGCCTCGCCCCAGTATGGCGAGCGCTGGGCGGCGATGTGGCTCGACCTCGCGCGCTACTCGGACACCACCGGATTTGAAAAAGATCCGCATCGCGACATCTGGCCGTTCCGTGACTGGGTGATCCGCGCCTTCAACAGCGACATGCCTTTTGATCGTTTCACCGAGAAACAGCTCGCGGGTGACTTGTTGCCGAATCCTGAGCCGGATGATTTCATCGCCGCCGCCTTTCATCGCAACACCCAGAACAACACCGAGGGTGGCACCGACGATGAGGAATACCGCACCGCCGCCGTGCTGGATCGTGTCAACACCACCTGGACCGCGTGGCAGGCCACGACTTTCGGCTGTGTGCAGTGCCACTCGCACCCCTACGATCCGATTCCGCACGATGATTATTACCGCTTCATGGCCTTCTTCGACAACAGCGAGGACAGCGACCTGAACAACGAGTTTCCCAAGACCAAGGTGGCCAACGATCCCGCCAGCCAGGCCGAAGCGGTGAGGCTGGAAAAGGCCGTGCGCGAGACCCGTCGTGCGATCAACGACGAGGCGAAGTCCGTGGCCGACAAGCTTACTGGCTGGACTCAGGCAAAGGCCATTTCGTCGGTCGCGTCCGCCGAGACCGGCAAGATCGAGCAGAAGGCGAACGGACTTTATCAAGCCAGGGGCACCAACCCGACCGGCTCGGTTTACACCATCACGCTGCCGGCGACGCCGCTCGGGGCCTTGAAGGTGGACATCCTTCCGGAAAGCGAGGACCCGGCGAAATGGTCGGAGCACGGAGCGGTCATCGCCGGGCTCGATGCCGACCTGGTGATGGCCGACGGCACCCGCCAACCGTTGAAATTCAAGGAGGTCGTCGCGGATTTCCTGGCCGGTCCCTTTGATCCGAACGATTCGATCCGAGGTGGAAGCAGCGGCTTTGGCGACTATCCAGTGCTGCGCGGTCCCCGTCAGGCCTGCTTCGTGCCGGAAGTCCCGACCAATCCCGCGCTCGATGCAAAGCTGGAAATCCGCATCCGCCACGGCGCGGTCTGCAACGGTGAAAACCAGAGCTGCGTGCTGAGGAATTTCCGGATCTCCACGACCAGCGATGTGGCGCTCAACACGTTCATCAACTCACCCGAGCGAGCCGCGCGATGGGCGGAGCTCGGCGGCCTCCAGAAAAGCTACAATGCCATCCCAGGCACGATGATTCCCTCGATCGTCGAGCGCGAGGACAAGGCCCGCCGTGATACCCGGGTCTTCATCCGTGGCAACCGCATGACGAAGGAGAAGTCAGTGCAGGCGGGCATTCCGGACATCGTTTCACCGCCGAAAAAGGCAGGTCGTCTCGACCGCATCGACCTTGCCCGCTGGATGACCGGAGACTCGAACCCGCTGACCGCCCGGGTGTTGGCCAATCGTCTGTGGTCGGAGCTTTTCGGCATCGGCATCGTGGAAACGCTGGAGGACTTTGGCACCTCCGGAACCCTGCCGAGCAACCAGCCGTTGCTCGACCATCTGGCGCTGCGGCTTTCGAAAGAGCATCGCTGGAAGCTGAAGCCCTTCTTGCGCGAGATCGTCCTTTCCTCCGCCTATGGCCAGGCCGATGCAGTCAGTCCGGCCCTGCTGGTCAAGGACCCGAAGAACCGCCTCGTCTCGCGCGGCCCGAGGCAGCGCCTCACGGCTGAAATGGTCCGCGATCAGGCGCTGGTGGTGTCGGGCTTGCTTTCGAAAAAGCAGTTCGGCCCACCGGTCTATCCACCGCAGCCGGATGGAATCTGGAAGTCCGCCTACAGTGGTGCGCGATGGAAGAACTCCGAGGGCGAGGACCGCTATCGGCGTGGGATTTACACCTACTCGAAACGGACCAGCGGCTACCCGGCCTTCCTGATGTTCGATGCCCCGACCCGCGATGTCTGCACTGCCCGACGCATCACGACGAACACGCCCCTGCAGGCTCTCGTCACACTCAACGATCCGGCGCACATGGAGTTTGCGAAAGCCTTTGCCAAGATCATGGAATCCGCCGGACAGGATCTAACAGCCAAGCTTTCTGCCGGCTACAAGCGCCTCACGCTTGAGGACGCCGCACCGGACATCCTTGAAGCACTCGCACAGCTCCACACGGAGGCGAAGGCCGATTACGAAAAGCAGCCAGCCGAATCCGCCAAACTCGGAGCCACTCCCGACGAGGCCGCCCTGGTGCTCGTTGCGAACACCATGCTGAACCTGGATAGCGCGTTGACGCGCTAGAATGACTAATTCCGAATTTCCGAATGACGAACCAAGATGGGCGAAGATCCGATAGAACCTGAAGCAAAGCGTGAGACCTCGAAGTTCAATCTTGAGGAGCGCACAGCAGCTTTTGGCGAAGCCATCATCGACTTCGCGATGTCGATCAAGGAAACCTCGGTGATGCGCCCGTTGATTTCGCAGATTGTGCGATCCGGAACCAGTGCCGGTGCCAATTACTGCGAGGCAGACGATGCCGTCTCACGGAAGGAATTCGCCCTGAAAATCAATACCTGTCGCAAGGAGTGTCGGGAAACCAAGTTCTGGCTCCGCATGATCGTCAAAGCCGACTCCGACCTTCGCGACCCAGCAACGGTTCTCTGGAAGGAAGCCAATGAGCTGCATCTGATTTTCTCCAAGATTCGCCGAACCACCCTCGCAAATTCTTCCTCAGCCCGCCCGCAGAATTCCTAAGGGCAATCTTCTTCGTCATTCGGAAATTCGAAATTCGTCATTCATTCCATCCATGAACTTTTTCCAACAGCTCCAACACGACCGCGCCCAGCATCTCACGCGGCGACATTTCCTCAGCCGCTGTGGCGTCGGGCTCGGGGCCTTGTGGCTGGCCAGTCAGGGCAATCGCGCTTGGGGCTCGGCCGGACCTTTGTTGAAGGATCCTTCCAATCCCTTCGCGCCGGATCTGCCGCAATTCGCCGCCAAGGCGAAGCGGGTGATCTACTTGCACATGGCTGGATCTCCGAGCCAGTTGGAACTCTTCGACCACAAGCCGGAGCTGACCAAGCTCGACGGCAAGGAGTGCCCGCAGGAGTTCCTCGCGGGCAAGCAATTCGCTTTCATCCAGGGCGTGCCGAAAATGCTCGGCTCGCAGTTTCCCTTCCACCTAGCGGGAAAGAGCGGGCAGTGGATTTCCGATCGCTTGCCGAATCTGGAAACGATGATCGACGAGATGTGCATCGTGAAGTCGATGTACACCGACCAGTTCAACCACGGACCGGCCCAGCTTCTGGTCCACACTGGCAGCCAGAACCTTGGCAATCCGTCGATGGGAGCCTGGGCCACCTATGGTCTCGGCTCGGAAAACAACAACCTGCCTGGCTTCATCGTGCTCACCTCCGGCGGCAACAACCCCGATGCCGGCAAGTCGGTCTGGGGCTCCGGCTATCTGCCCTCCGTTTATCAAGGCGTGCAGTGCCGCTCACAGGGCGATCCGGTGCTCTATCTCGCGAATCCCGACGGCGTCAGCAGCTCGATGCGGAGACGCACGCTCGACACGCTTTCCAAGATCAACGAACGCATCGCCAAGGACGCCGGAGATCCGGAAACGGTCACCCGCATCGCGCAGTATGAAATGGCCTACCGGATGCAGGTCCATGGATCGGACGCCTTCGACATCAAGCAGGAGTCCGCCGCCACGCACCAGATGTACGGCACCCAGCCAGGACAGGAATCCTTTGCCAACAACTGCCTCGTCGCTCGACGTCTGGCCGAGCGCGGAGTGCGCTACATCCAGCTCTTTGACTGGGGCTGGGACTCGCACGGCACCAGCGCGGGGGACGACCTCAAGAACTCCTTCGTCAACAAGTGCAAGCAGATCGACCAGCCGATCGCGGCCCTGCTCAAGGATCTCAAGCAGCGCGGATTGTTGGAGGAAACACTGGTGATCTGGAGCGGTGAGTTCGGTCGCACTCCGATGAAGGAGAACCGTGGCGGCGTGAATGGTCCCTTCGTCGGCCGCGACCACCATCCGAGCGCCTTTTCCCTCTGGATGGCCGGCGGTGGCGTGAAGCCGGGATTTTCATACGGGGAAACGGATCCGATCGGCTACGAGGCGATGACCAACAAGGTCAGCGTCCACGATTTCCACGCGACCGTGCTGCAGCTGTTAGGCTTCGATCACGAGAAGTTCACCTATCCCACCCAGGGTGTGAACCAACGGCTCACCAACATCACCAAGCCAGGCAGCAAGGTGGTGAGGGACCTCATCGCCTGAGGAACAAAAAGCCCCTCCCCGGCTGGCCGGAAAGGGGCTTGAATCATGATTGATGGTGAATCATTCGGTCCCGGCGACACGGACAAACTTGCTGCCGCCGGTGATCGGGATGAGTGCCTCCATCCGCTGGTACCCGCTCGGGGCTCCACTCTGGTTGCTGGAAATGGAAGGTGTGGCGTTGGCCGGATTCCAAGCTCCAAGATCGGGGCTTTCCTGCAGGTTGTAGGTGCTGGAACCGGTGCTGCGCTGGAACCAGGTGATGAGCAGGTTTCCGCCGCTCTGGCTTACCTGGGACAAGGAGCCGCTGCTCGCGATCGGGCTGGTGCCGAACAGGAACTCCTGGACATTCGGGAATCCATCGCCATCCGGATCCGCAGCTCGATCCGCCGAGGGACCGGAGAGGCCATAGGTGGTGGCGGCCCAATCAGAATAGCCGCCTGGAAGCGTGGAGTCGTTGTTGAAGAAGACCACCGGAAGCGTCTGGGTCGAACCACTGGCCAGCGTGAAGCTGCGGTTCGACGAGGATTCATAGCTGTCCGGATTGCCGCCCGGGATGTAGAACTTGTAGTCACCGAACGAGGAACCGGTCGCGCCAGAAGCCGCGTACGTGCCGGTGTAGATTCCGTCCGAATCCAAATCGTCCAAGGTGATGCCGCCAGCGGTGCTCCAGGGACCATCGAACTGACCGACCACTTTCACCGTGTTGGTGGATGGATTGAATCGGCCCTTGGCGGTGGCCACGGTCATGTTGACCTGGAACACGACGTTGCGGGTGGCGATGAGGGGCTGGGCGTCTGCGGCATCATTGATTCCGTCGGCATCGCTGTCGGCATTGGTGGGGTCGGTGTTGGCGGTGAACTCGTTGCCGTTGGTCACACCATCACCATCGAAGTCCCCACCAGCACCGAGGCTGTAGGCGCTAAGGAAGGCCGACTGACTGGGGTAAACGGTCCTCTCGAAGGTGTTGATTCCGGTGCGGGTATCGAAGAAGAAGCGATGGAACCCGGTGGCATTGGCCGTGCGGTTGATGTCACCACCATTTCTGACCGCAGTGCCAGCGGTGGGCCCGGAACCCCAGTTCACGTGACCGGGAGTGGACCAGTTCGTGGCATTGGTGAACTTGTGGGCAAAGGAGGACGGGCTCCGGAAATTGAAATCCAGCGTGTATTGATACTGGCCCGTCAGGGTCTGATCGACCGGATCGGTGAAAAACACACCCGTCAGATTTCCGGTCGGGTCCCATGCGGGAGTGGTGAAGCTGCCTGCGATCACAAGGCCCTGGGTGAAGTTGTAAACAAGCGGATTCGACTCGTAACCAAGCGCGCTGCCATCGGCTTCCTCACCATCATTGTAACCATCGCCATCCGTATCCGCGTTGGTCGGAGAGGTGCCGGGATTGGTGATGCTGACGTAGGTCGCGGAGGCGGTCTCGATGTTGTCGTTCAGGCCGTCGTTGTCGGTGTCCTTCTTCTTGGGGCTCGTGCCGATCTGGTATTCGAAGAGGTTGGTCAGGGTGTCGCCATCAGGATCGGCTCCGTCGGCCGCAGGGCCACCCGGGCGCTGGGCGACCTCGGTCGGGGTGAAATAGGTGTTGAGCCAGGTGCTCGGGATGCCAGGCGTTCCCGGCATCGTGAAGGAAAGAGGTGCGGTCGTAGTGAACGAACTGCCCCAGTTGCTGATGGAGGAGGTGGCTGCGGAAAGCGCGTCCACCGCCCCATCACCGCCCCCGCCGGCTGTGGTGTAAACATCGAAGGTGAAGGTTTCCCCTGCATCCAGGGACAAGCTGCCCACAGGGACCGTGATGCTGACCGAGGAGGAATCACGGGTCACGGTTTGAAAGGCCCCGCCGGACCAACTGGCGCCCGAGTAGGTGAAGACCTGGCCGTTGGCGGGTGGCGTCCCATTGTCCACCCAGCTTCCTAGCCAGTGGGTCATGGCGGAGGAAAAGGCGATCGGGCGGCTCCATCCGTTTCCTGCGGCATCGCCTCCAATCGGATTCGAGCGAAGGGCGACGCAGTACTTTCCCCAAGTCGTCGTCGAAGGATCCCCAGCGAGGTTGATCTTGAAGGTGATCGTGGTCGCGGCCGCATTCACGGTCACATCCACCGACGTGATGTCGAGGTGGGGGAAGGGGCTGCCGGGCACCGCGACCTCTCCGGCGGTGTCGGAATAGTTCACGGTGGTTTGCGCCGAAGCGGCTCGGATCATGAAGAGGCCAAGCGCCAAGCCTCGGTATATCTGGGTTTTCATTAGGCTGAGGGTTTTATCGGTGCTCACTTACGCACTGCTTTCCAGAGGCTTCAAACTGGAACTGGTGGCGTTTCGTTGAACAGTTGAAATCCTCCACTCACCTCACGAGGTCGGCAAAGCGCCCCAGAAGGAGGTTCTTGAAACAGCCGCAAGCGGCTCGAAGTCATGAGCCCGGGCTGGACGACCAGAAAGCAGCGCCAGCTTGCCTGAAATGATGATTGCGCCACAAAACCACTGCAGTGGCTTCGATGAGCATTCTCGTTTGTCTACAATGGATCCCCCGCAGGGTTTACGCCGGAAGCTTGAGATCGGCGCTTCATGCTCATCATGGGGCGCAATCACCTGGCGATGGGGTTGCCGGCCATCCAACCGCCGAATGCCTTGTCTTATCCGATTCCCCGGCATCGTTCCTTTCGAAGATCGACGCCAGGCGGCGATCGAGAAGCGGTATGTCGTTTGACCCGCTTTGCAGAAGTCGAGGTGCCGGACTTCTGCCAGGAGGCCTGGCGTGAAGGCCATGCTCTTCGGACCCTGGTCACTTCAGCGCCGGTGGCGACGACGTCACTCCACTGGAGCGAAAAGGGATCGTTGACGCGCCCCCGGGTCCTCCGACCCGTCCATGAACGGCGGATCAAACCCGGCATCTAACGCATCGTGGATCGTCAGGGACTCTTTCGGCACCCTTTGTTCAATCAGGGATGGCTATGCAATGAAACGGTTCGATCCGCCCTCATTTCATCAGCCTCTTCGCCGCGAACCAGAGCAAGGCGGGGACGAGGATGCTGAGCGCGATCGCCATGCCGGGGGTGTCGTGGCCGCTGGCTCCGATCCAGGCGAAGGTGAAGCCCAGCGGGACGCAACCGCAGACCAACGACACGCAAAAGCGTCCGAAGGGCATGCGCACCAGCCCGGCGGTCACGGCCACCGCTTCCGGCAGGATCGGCAGCGACCGGGAAAGCGAGACCATCCAGCCGCCGCCTTTGGTGAATAGAGCTCGACCCTTTTCAAAGTCCGTATCGCCGAGGAAACGTCGAGCCGTCTTCTCGTTGAGGACCCGTCCGAGCCCGTAACCCGCAAGCCCTGCTCCGAGCGTGCCGGCGGTGGCGAAAACTCCACCCAGCAGCGGTCCGTAGGCGTAACCGAGGGCCGACATCACCACGGTTCCCGGCACAGGCATCAGGATGTCCGCAATCAGCAGGCCCACGCCGCCGAGTCCGCCCCAGAGCGGTTGCGACTGCATCCACGCCACCGTGCCATCGAAGCCGAATCTCGAGTCAAAGCCTCCCCCCCAGAGGCCCCAGGTGAGGAGCGTCAGGACGGCGAAGGCGATGAAAAACCAGAGGACCCGCACAGGCGAATGATGGCCTTCCATTTGACGGCGGCAAGTTCCGGTGCGCGGAATGGGACATGGATCAATCCGTGAGCCTCATCACCGCCAGCGGCGAGTCGAAGCTGGATCGCGTCGCGGTGGAGGAACCACTGCAGATCACCATCGACGGCCATCCGGTCGCGGTACTGATGCGCACGCCGGGCGAGGACGAGGTGCTGGTGACCGGCTTCCTGAAGACCGAGGGCATCATTCGTTTCAGGGCGGAGATCCGGAAGCTCGTGATCGAAGCCAACCACGCGCTGGTCTTTCTAACAGACGAGGTCGAATGGGATGTCACCCGCCTTTCCCGGAATCTCTTCAGCGCCTCCTCTTGCGGCATTTGCGGAAAGGCCACGATCGACGCGGTGATGGGAGAACAGGTGGTCGTGAAAGACGGGCCGACGTTTGATCGCAGCGTGATGCTCGCCGCTCCTGATCTGTTGCGCGAGAAGCAGATCACCTTCAACTCCACCGGCGGCCTACATGGCTGTGGACTCTTCAGCCGCAGCGGCGAACTGCTTGCGATCCACGAGGATGTAGGCCGGCACAATGCCGTGGACAAGGTCATCGGTCGCGCCTTGTTGGATGAGTTCGATCTAACAGATTCCTTCCTGCTCGTCTCCGGTCGCATCTCCTTCGAGGTCATGCAGAAGGCCCTCGCAGCGGGCATCCCGATGGTCGCGGCGGTGTCCGCGCCTTCGTCGCTGGCGATCGAGTTCGCGAAGCAATCCAACCAAACCCTCGTCGCCTTCCTTCGTCCTCCGGGTTTCAATGTTTACTCAGGTGCCGAACGTTTGAATGGAAGCGCTTTGCCTTGATCGCATTTCCGAATACCATCCATCCCCATGCCATCCCCCACCGGAACCGTGAAACGCGAGATCGGCGATCTGGGCCTCGCCTTCGGAGTGCTCCGCGAGCCCTTCGCCTGGGGAGTCATGCTGTTAGGGCTCTTGGGATCGGCCTTGATCTTCTTCGGATTCGCCTGGCTGGCCTGGTGGCTCATCGGAAAGCTGGACTGGCTGCACCACGGTTGGCTGGCGAAAACCCGTTTGGACGAATGGATGCTCGGCGGGGTGGGATCGATCCTCGTGCTGGTGATCGGCTGGTTCACCTTTCCGCTCCTCGTGACCGCCGTGGCCGGGGCGTTCCTGGAGCCTTTGGCGGATCGCATCGAGCGTCGCCACTACCCGTCCACTCCGGTGCCGCGAAAGGTTCCCATCCGCGAGCAGATCCAGTCGTCCTTGCGGGTGTTGCTGCGTGGCCTCGGCTGGAACCTGCTGGCCCTGCCCTTCTATTTCATCCCGGTGCTGAACGTGGTGGTCTATGCCGCGCTCAACTCCTTCCTGCTCTCGCGCGAGTATTTCCAGGTGGTGGCCGTGCGCCATGTCCCGCTCTCGGAAGCGAAGGATCTCTATCGCGCCCATCGCAATGAAATGCTGCGCGGTGGACTCACCCTGGCCCTGCTGTTCGTCATTCCGGTCGTGAACCTCTTCGCCCCACTCCTCGCCACCGCGTGGATGGTCCACAGAGTCTGGCGGCGGGAAAGCTCGCCTCTGCGGGCGAGGTTGGTTTCTGGGGAAGCATCCTTGGCTGCGGTCTGACGCGCCGTGATCGATGTCGTCCAGCGCGCGAATCCGTATCTTCCGCTTGTCCGACCTGCAGCAGATCAGAGCCAGGGATCAACCCTTTACCTCTCCGGAAAACCAGCTACCATCCAACCATGAGAACGTTGGAAACTGACATCGAAATCGGAGTCGATGGCAGCGTCAGGCTGCTATCGCCGCTGCCGACTTGGCTGAGGCCGGGCCGAGCCCATGTCTTGATGACCGTGGAATCAATGGATGAGAAACCGAAGCGCCAGAAACTTACTGCCACGCCAGAGATGATCGCCCGGCGCAAGGTCGCGATGGAGGAAATCCGCAAGCTCGATCCTTATCGCGAAATCAACGATCCAGTGACATGGCAACGTGAAATGCGGGAGGATCGTCCGTTGCCTGGACGAGATTAAAGTCATGCTCCTCGACACCAACATCATCATCTACGCGTGCAAGCCGGGCGGAGAGTGGCTTGCTTCCTGGACCGAGCATCCGGAAGCCTCGATCGCGAGTGTAACGCGGATCGAAGCACTCGGTTTCACGAGGATTTCACCTGAAGAAGAGCAAGCGATCCACAACTTCACCAACTCCAGTCCCGTTTATCCACTGGACGAGGGAGTGATCGAGCAGGCGATCAAACTTCGACAGCAGAAGAAAATGAAGCTCGGCGACGCGATCATCGCCGCGACTGCCTTGGAATACGACATCCCGTTGGTCACCCGCAACGAAGAGGACTTCAAACAGATTGTCGGGCTTGATTTGAGGAACCCGTTTGCGGTCCAACCGTAAACGCGCTTCACGAGCATCGGCAGATTCTGGTATGACCGTGGTGAGCGGCGTGGCAGCCTCCGATCTACCCGGCAATGCACCAGAATCATTTCTCAATTCGCCGCATGAGGGCGAAGAGCCCGAATCCGCCCGCTATCATCCAGCCATAGCCGATGACGTGGAACAGCATGAGGGTCTTGAGATCGGTTTTAAAGAGGAACGCGTAGGGATTTGGGCCGGGTGAATGCCGGACCAGCACCCTATCGCCCTCTTTCAGCGGGTAATACCCTGCATCCGGACCCAGCTCGATGTTGGTGGAACTCTCCGTTTTTCCGTCCGCCGTGTATGTATATTGATAGGTGTAGGTCAGCCCCCGGTCATGACCCCGGCGCTCCACCGAAACCACCCGACCTTCCACCTCGGGCCACGACTTCGATTGATGCAGAACCCAGTCGAGGCGGATCAATGCCACAGACATGAAGCACCCGCCGACGAGAAAAAGGAGCACGAGGAACCATTGCTCCCGGCGGCTCATCCGTCGGGCGCTTCCGGGAACCTCGTCTGAGGCGGACTGCACCTTCTTGAACACCCGGACATGCTTCCCCGTGTCCCCTTGGCAAACAAGCGAAAGCCCCGCCCGGCGATCAGCATTTCCCGCACCCACGGAGGAAAGCTTGCCCGCTGGTCCCTCTGGGCTGTTAGAGTTGGGCGGAGATAGGGAGGCGATTCAACCTGCGTCGAGACAAAATCGCGGATGAAGAAAGTCATGTCCCCTCACGAAGGTATGCGCTTGTCCCCGTGACGGATTGCCTGAGGGGGATCACCCTGAATTCAAATCATGAAAGTCGTCGTCGCGTCCCTCATTCTGGCCCTCGCGGCACGGGCGGAGATCATCTTCCAGCAGGATGAAACCGTGCTTTTCTACGGAGGCTCCATGGTCGAGCAACTGCTGGAGCACGGGGAGATGGAGGCGCGGGTGCAGCTTGCTCAGACGGGAAAAAACCTGCATTTCCGCAGTCTCGCGTGGACCGGTGATGAAGTGGCAAACCGCCTGCGCGCGGAGGGCTACGCAGCGCACCTGAAGGAACTGCTCGCGGCATGGCCGGCGGAGGTGGTCGTGCTGGGCTACGGGCTCAATGAGTCCTTCGCGGGAGCCGCAGGGCTACCAGCGTTTCGCGTGGCGCTGGAGGGATACCTGGCCCAGCTCGCGCGGCAACATCCGGGCGCGAGGTTCGTGCTGCTCTCTCCCATCGCGACCGAGGGGGATGCCACGCGCACGGCGGTGGTGAAGCTTTATTCCGACGCGATCAAGGAAGCCGCGAACAAGCGCGGGGCGCAGTTTGTGGATCTCTTCACGCCCACATCACAGAGCCAGAGCCCGCTCACGACGAACGGTGTTCACCTCAACGAGGCTGGAAACCGCACGCTGGCCCGCATCATCGCCACGGCGCTCGCCGGCGAGGAGGCCGGGAAAGTGGACGCTGCCCGCGTGAAGGAAGTCGCCGCCGCTGCCTCTCAACTCGCCTTCTACGTGGCGGAGGTGGTGCGCCCGAAGAACGGCATCCTCTACTACGGCCAGCGCAAGCGGCCTCAGGAGCGGGCGGCGGAGATTCCGCTCTACCTGCAACGCATTGAAAAGGCCGACGCGCTGCTGCATGAAATTGCAGGCAATCCAGGTGCGAAATTTGCCGATGCTCCCTTCATCGCGCTTGCCCCGCTGCCGCCGGTCACAACTGGCGGATCGAAAAGCGGAGTCGGCACGGTGAAATCGCCCGCCGAGATGCAGGCCGAGATGCAGGTCGCCGAGGGCTATACACTGAATCTTTTCGCCTCAGAGGAGCAGTTCCCCGAACTCCGCGCTCCGGTGCAAATCGCCTTCGATGCCCGTGGACGACTTTGGGTGGTGACGATGCCGAGTTTTCCTCACACCGTCCCCGGTCAGCCGCAAGAGGACAAGATCCTCGTGCTCGAAGACACCGATCACGACGGCAAGGCGGACCAATGCACGACGTTCGCGGGCGGCTTCGACGCACTGGATGGCATCGCCTTCAACGAAAATGGGACACTCATCGGCGAACAGTCTCGCCACTGGCTGATGCGCGACACAAACGGTGACGGACGCGCTGACACGAAGACCGAGGTGCTGCGTGGGCTGGATGTCACCGATTCCCATCACGGTGGCATGATCGCCACGGACCCGGTCGGCGGCGTGTGGTTCTCAGACGGCGTGTTTCATCGATCGCAGTTCGAAACACCGTTCGGCGTGCATCGTGGATATGACTCCACCACCTACCGCCACGACCTGCGCACCGGGCGCATCGAGACCGAGTGGCAGAGCCTGACGCCGAATCCGTGGCGGGTGACTTTCGACCGCACCGGCAATGTCTTTCAGATGTATGGTGGAGGCGACGTGCTCGACGGGTTGCCTCTTACGTGGACGCCGCTTGGCATCTACCAGCCGTATGCCTATGGCAAGTTGCTCGACTATGGCAAAGGTAGCGGAGCCGCTTGCATCTCCAGCCCTAACTTTCCCGACGAATACCAGCAAGGCATCGCCAACGGTGTCCTGCTTGGGCCCTATGTCGTGACACTGACGAGATGTGACTTCAGCCAGGGAACAGCCGTCGGCAGCGGGCGGCTCAACCTGCTGACATCGCCGAATCCCGCGTTCCGTCCGGTGGATCTGAACTTCGGCATGGATGGAGCCCTTTATGTCTCGGACTTCTCCAGCGCGATCATCGGCCACGCGCAGAATCCGATGCGCGACGCCCGCTGGAACCACACCAAGGGACGCATCTGGCGCGTGACCTACAACGGCAAACCCATCGTGAAGGACTGGCCGAAAATCGATGGCGCAAGTCCGGCGGAACTCTGTGCGCTGCTCACGCATCCGCAGGACATCGTGCGCCACCACGCACGCATCGAACTACGCAAGCTTGGCAAGCCCGCGCTCGCCGCCGTCGATGCGTGGGTGGCCACGAAGGCAGGTGATGACCAGGCCGTGCTGGAGTCGCTCTTCGTCTGTGAGGGCCTCGGTGAAACGCGGCCCGCCCTTCTCACCACGCTCCTCGCCTCGAAATCCCCGCTGCATCGCGCGGCTGCCGTGCATCTCGTGCGGCTGCAAGCGGCACGGATAACGGGGCTTATGCCGCTGCTCCAGCGCGCAGCCGCCGACGAGCACCCACGCGTGCGCATGGAGGTCGTGGATGCCATCGCCCACCTGCGGCCGACTCTGCCTCAGGTCGAGAAGCTCACCCGCTCCTTCGACGGCGAGAAGAACGCCAACGTGAAGCAAATGCTCGCCGACCTCGCCCTCGGCACCAAGCCTCGTATTGGAAGCAGCGTGCCAGTGATCGAGGTCCTGCCAGAGACTCGCCTCGCAAAATGGGAAAACAAAGGCAGCGGAAACTACCGCACATTTCTCCGCAGCGATGTCGCGCAGCCCGCGATCCTTGCAGTGAAGTACGGGTTCCTTGACATATCTCTCAATGGTGTGCAAGTGCTGTCCTTCGACTCCAACTGGAGCAGTGAACAGCAGGCGAGGCTGGAGTTGCAGCCCGGCCTGAACACCATCGAAATCACGTATCGCAAGCTCAAAGCCGCGCCGCCCGCCGTCCATCTCTTCAATCCCATCGGTGGCAAACTTGAAGGCACGCAATCCGCCCTCGACGACGCGCAACTTGCCGCACTTTCCGCTGAGTGGGAAAAGACCAACGTCGCCCTCGGCCAAGCGCTGCGTGTGCAGGCAGTGCCGAATCAGATCCAGTTCGCACCGCGCGAACTTCGCGTGAAGGCCGGAACAAAAGTGCGTCTCATTTTCGACAACCCGGACCTCATGATGCACAACCTCGTCCTGCTGGCGCGCGGCGCGGAGGAGGAGGTCGGAGCCCTCGCTGACAAGCTTGCCGCCGATCCGAAGGGCATGGAGAGGGGCTACATTCCCGCCTCGCCAAAGGTCCTGCATGCCACCCCGCTGGTCGCACCAAACGGCAAGGCCGAACTCGTCTTCGATTCCCCGAATGAGCCCGGAGACTATCCCTATCTCTGCACTTTCCCCGGCCACTGGCGCGTGATGAAGGGCGTGCTCATTGTCGAGGCTCCATCCAAATGATTGGTGGCTGAGTGATCGCTAGCCCAGTGGAACCGACCTCGTGATCGAGATCTCGATGCTCTTGCTCACGGGGGTGTGGCTGATGTCGGCGATGTGGGTGATGGGAACGAGGGCGTTGGCTTCGGGAAAATAGGCGGCGGCGCTTCTACTAGGCATGTCGTAGGGGATGGCCTGGAAGCGTTCGGCCTTTCGCTCGCCGTCGGACCAGTGGCTGGTGAGATCGACCATTTCACCGGGTTTGATGCCGAGTTCGGCGAGGTCATCCGGGTTTACGAAGACGATGCGTCGGGCGTGGCTGATGCCGCGATAGCGGTCGTCCATGCCGTAAATGGTGGTGTTGAACTGGTCGTGGCTGCGCAGGGTCTGGAGCACGAAGCGGCCGGATGAGACCTGGAACGATTCGAGCGGGGCCGAGGAGAAGTTGGCCTTGCCAGTGAGGGTTTCCCAGCGGCGCTGCTTGGCAGGGTTCGGCAGGTAGAAGCCGCCGGGCTTGCGGAGGCGTTCGTTGTAGTGCTCGAAACCCGGCACAACGGCCTCGATCCACTCGCGCAATCGATCGTAGTCCTCCGCCAGCCAGCGCCAGCGGATGTGGCCGATGTTTCCGACGATCGCCTCGGCGAGCCGTGCGACGATGTCGGTCTCGCTGAGCAGATGAGGAGAAGCGGGTGACAACTTGCCCTCCGAGGACTGCACCACGCCCATCGAGTTTTCACAACTCACGAGGCGTGGGCCATTCACTCCGGCATCCACTTCGCTGCGGCCGAGGCAGGGCATGATCAGGGCGCGCTTGCCGTGAACGAGATGGCTGCGGTTGAGTTTGGTGGAAACATGGCAGGTGAGCCGGCATTTCCGCAGGGCCTCGGCGGTGAAGTCGGTGTCGGGCGTGGCTTGAGCAAAGTTTCCGCCTAGGGCGAAGAAGACCTTGGACTCGCTGCGGTGCATGGCCTGGATCGCGGCGACGGTGTCGTGGCCGTGATGGCGGGGGATCGGGATCCCGGCCTGGTGGGAAAGGGCGTCGAGGAAACGATCCGGCATCTTTTCCCAAATCCCCATCGTGCGGTCGCCCTGGACATTGCTGTGGCCGCGCACCGGGCAAAGGCCTGCACCCGGTCGACCCACAGCTCCGAGCAGCAGGTGGACGTTGGCGATTTCACGGATCGTCGCGACGGCATTGCGATGCTGCGTGAGGCCCATCGCCCAGCAGGTGATCAGGCGACGTTCGCCCCTAGCCATCGTCGCGGCGACTTCTTCGATCTGATCGCGTGGGATGCTGGAGCGCTCCTCGATCTCCTGCCAGGTTGTTTCCTCCAACAAACTACGATAACTCTCGTAGTCATTTCCATGCTCGCCAATGAAGGCGTCGTCGACCGCGCCCAGCGCCACGAGGGCCTTCGCGATTCCGCGAAACAAGGCGAAGTCGCCGTTCACCCGGACCTGCAGGTAGGTCGAGGCCAGCGGAGTCGAGAAGCCAAGCAGCCCGCCGATCTGCTGAGGATGCGCGAAGCCAGTCAGGCCTGCTTCCTTGAGCGGATTGATTGCGATGAGCTGCGCGCCCTTGCCCACCGCCTCCGCCAGCGTGCTGAGCATGCGCGGGTGGTTCGTGCCGGGGTTCTGGCCGACACAGAGGATGGTTTCCGCTTCCAGGAAATCGTCGAGGGTGACCGTGCCCTTGCCGACGCCGACCGAGGCCTTCAAGGCCGCGCCGCTGGACTCGTGGCACATGTTCGAGCAGTCGGGCAGGTTGTTGGTGCCGAAGGCGCGGACGAAGAGCTGATAGAGAAAGGCCGCCTCATTCGATGCGCGACCCGAGGTGTAGAACTCCGCCTCATCGGGGCTGGCGAGCGCTTTCAATTCCTCGGCCACGATCGCGAAGGCCTCGTCCCAACTGACCGGCTCGTAATGCGTCGCGCCTTCCTTCAACAACATCGGCTCGCCGAGCCGACCTTGCAGGTCGTGCCAGGCATCGCTGCGGGAAAGCAGGTCCTCGATCGAATGGGCGGCGAAAAATTCCCGGCCGATCGTCCGCTTCATCGCCTCCGAGGCTACGGCCTTCGCGCCGTTCTCGCAGAACTCGGCCACCGAGCGCTCGCCATCGGGATCCGGCCACGCGCAGCTCGGGCAATCGAAACCACCCGCCTGATTCAGCTTCAAGAGCGCCTTCGAGCCACGGAACACGCCGGCTTTGGAAAACACCTGCTGGAGCGAGGAAACCACCGCCGGAGCGCCGACCGCCCACGTTTTCGGGTCGGACTGGTGGAGGTCCTCCGTCTCAATCGGCGGGCGTGCAGTGGGTTTCATGGCGACAGCCTAGGGCATCGCTTGAATTTCCGCCAGAAGAGGATGCAACTGGTGGGGCTTCCGTGCGTAGGATGGGCCCATGCGCCTTTCCTTGCTGCTCTTCGGCCTGATCGTTCCGGCGGTCGCGCAGCCCTTCGCGATCGAGGTCGTGGATGCCACGACGAAAAGGCCGGTGCCGGTGATCCGGGTGGAAACGGTCCACCATGTCGGCGATTACACCGACAACGCGGGGCTGATCGCCTTCGATGAACCCGGACTGATGGATCAGGAGGTGTGGCTCAGTGTTTCCGGACATGGCTACGAACTGAAGGCCGATGGCTTCGGGTATCGCGGAGTGAAGCTGCGCCCGACTTCCGGTGGCAAGGCCACGATCGAGGTCACGCGGCTGAACATTGCCGAGCGCATCCAGCGCCTAACAGGAGCTGGTCGATTCGTCCAAGCAGCGAAGCTCGGTCGGCCCATGCCGGGGAAAGATCCGCTCCTCGCCGCGCAGGTGCTGGGCTGCGACACCGTCGATACTGCCATCATCCGGGGAAAAATGTTCTGGCTGTGGGGGGATACCAACCGTCCCTCGTATCAGCTCGGAAACTTCAGCACCACCGCCGCTTTCAGTCCGTTGCCGGGCGATGTCGGTTGCAGGCCGGAGGGGCCGATCGACTACGACTACTTCAAGGCGGAGGATGGTTTCGTCAAAGGCGTCGCCAGGTTCCCGGGCGATGGCCCCACGTGGCTTGGCGGGCTTGTCACCTTGAAGGATCATGACGGGAAGGAGCACCTCGGGGCGACCTATGCGAAGGTGAAGCCGTCGATGGAGGCCTACGAACGCGGGCTATGTGAATTCGATTTCGAGAAGAACGAGTTCAGGAAAGTCATCACCTTCGCCCCCGGCACACCTCTCTATCCTGAGGGCCACGCCTTTCGTCATGAGGGGAAACTCTACTTCGGCCAAGCCACGCCGCAGGTCAGCCTGGAGGACAGCTACGAGGCCTGGAAAGACACCGGTGCCTATCAAGCCGTCACCTGTGACATCGCCTTCACCGATGCCGCCACCGGCAAGCCCGTCAAGGCCCACAACGGCTCGCTGTCCTGGAATCCCTGGCGGAAAAAGTGGATCAGCATCTTCACCGATGCCGGCAAGCTCGGCCAGATCCGCTACGCCGAAGCGCCTGCGCCGACAGGGCCTTGGAGAAAGTCCGTCGTCATCGCCAATCACGAGCACTACACCTTCTACAATCCCCTCCAGCATCCGGAATTCGTGAGCGATGATGGACGCGTGATCTGGTTCGAAGGCACCCTCACCATGACCTTCTCCGGAAACCCGGTGCCCATCCCGCGCCACGATTACAATCAAGTTCTCTACCGACTGGACCTCGGCGATCCGAGGCTGGAAGCGGGGCGTTGAGAGACTGCGGTTGCTAAGATGGGAATCTTGCACTTCGCATCAGATGCGATAGCATCAACCCCATGAGAACAACCCTGGACATCGACGACGACGTGCTCTTCGCGGCGAAGGAACTTGCCGCCAAGGAGCGCAAGACGGCTGGGAAAGTCCTTTCCGAGTTTTTTCGTCGGGCGATTCACGCGGATGGCGTTGCCGTGGACTCGATCAAATCGAATGGGGCCTATCCCATGAGAAACGGCATCCCTCTTCTCCCCTCACGCGGCGAGGTGGTGAGCTCGGAACACATTCAGCGACTCATGGAGGAAGAAGGAGTTTGACCGCGATGCGCCGATTGCTGGACGTCAACGTGCTGATCGCCCTGATGGACCCGGATCATGCGTTTCACCACCGGGCACATGCCTGGTGGTCCTCGGAGCCGCGTGCTTGGGCGTCCTGTCCGTTGACTGAAAACGGATTGCTCCGCATCATGGCGTCACAGAATTACAGCAAGACTTCACGGTTCAACGTCAAGGATCTCGCTGAGAGGCTATCCTTGTTCACGGACACCTCCGATCACGAGTTCTGGTCGGATTCCATTTCCATCCGGGAGCCAGGCCGTTTTGATCATGGTGCGATTCTTTCCTCAAAGCATCTCACCGACCTCTATCTGCTGGCACTTGCCGTGGAAAACCAAGGATGCCTGGTGACGTTTGATCAGCACATTTCGCCAGCAGCTGTCATGAGCCATGGTGCCTCGCAGTTGGAAGTGATCTGAGTTGTTAGGCGGGCGGCAGGGTTTCTTCCAGCAGAGGGAATCGTGAATTGAAGTTTCATCCTCTGCTGTGCGCGAAACCGTCTTCCTTTTCGGAACGGGATTTCGTGCTTCCCATTTTCGGCCCGGTCCGTGCTGATAGGGTCTTCAACCCATGGACTTCCTCCGCGCCCTCATCGGACTCATCGGCTTGTTAGGCATCGCCGTTCTGTTTTCGGAAAACCGTCGGAAGATTGATTGGAAGCTGGTTCTTGGGGGTGTGACGTTCCAGATCATCCTCGCGCTCTTGTTCCTCGTGGTGCCCGGCGCGGACAAGGGCTTCGACGCGTTGGCGACGGGCTTTGTCTGGATCACGGATTTCTCGAAGGAAGGAGCCGGGTTCGTGTTTGGAAAACTGACGGATCAGAAGGCGATGGAGGCCCTGTTTGGAAAGGACAACGGCTTCATCTTCGCCTTCATGGTCCTGCCCACGATCATCTTCTTCTCCGCGTTGTGCTCGGTTCTTTATTACTGCGGCATCCTCCAGCGGGTGGTCGCGGCCTTCGCGTGGGTGACCCAGAAGTTCATGAAGGTCTCCGGCGCGGAGTCGCTCGCGGCGGCCGCGGAAATCTTTCTCGGCCAGACCGAGTCGCCGCTGATGATCAAGCCCTATCTCGAGCGCATGTCCCGCAGCGAGCTCTTCGCGGTCATGACCGGCGGCATGGCCACCATCGCGGGCGGCGTGCTGGTCGCCTACATCGGCATCCTCGGTGGCGATGATCCGGTGCAGAAGCACACCTACGCCAAGTTCCTGCT
>JAIXPW010000024.1 GCA_027485995.1 Verrucomicrobiaceae bacterium | reverse complement strand
GCGAAGGCCTGGAGTTCGCGGAACTGGGCGAGGTCGAGCTTGGTTGTGCCGGCGACGGACTTGATCGTCTTCGTCTGGGCGGCGGAACCCACGCGGGACACCGAGAGACCCACCGAGATGGCGGGACGGATGCCCTGGTAGAAAAGGTCGGTTTCCAGGTAGATCTGGCCGTCGGTGATCGAGATCACGTTGGTCGGGATGTAGGCGGAAACGTCGCCGGCCTGGGTCTCGATGACCGGGAGCGCGGTGAGCGAGCCACCACCCGCCGAGTCGGAAAGACGGGCCGAACGCTCGAGCAACCGGGAGTGGAGGTAGAACACGTCACCCGGATAGGCTTCACGACCGGAGGGGCGGCGAAGGATCAGCGACACCTGGCGGTAGGCGACGGCGTGCTTGGAAAGGTCATCGAACACGATGAGGCAGTCCTGGCCTTCGTCCATGAGGAACTCGGCGATGGCGCAGCCGGCGTACGGCGCAAGGAACTGCATCGCGGCGGCGTCCGAGGCGGAAGCGGAAACGATGGTCGTGTATTCCATGGCACCCGCGTCTTCGAGGGTCTTCTGGATACGGGCGACGTTGGAGAGCTTCTGGCCGATGGCGACGTAGATGCAATACATCGGCTTGTGGTTCTGCAGCTTGCCCTGTTCGGCGGCCTTGTTCTGCTGAGCCTGGGAAATGATGGTGTCGACGGCAATCGTCGTCTTGCCGGTGGCGCGGTCACCGATGATGAGCTCACGCTGGCCGCGGCCGATCGGGATCATCGCGTCGATCGACATGATGCCGGTCTGGACGGGGACGGAAACGGATTTCCGCTTGATGATGCCGGGAGCGATTTTCTCCATCGGGTAGTAGGCGGAGGCGGCGATGTCGCCCTTGCCGTCGATCGGGGCGCCGAGGGCGTTGACCACGCGACCGAGGACGGCGCGACCGACAGGAACCGAAAGGAGCTTGCCGGTGGTGGAACACTGGTCGCCTTCGCGGATCAAGTTGTAGTTGCCGAGAAGCACGACGCCGACTTCACCTTCTTCAAGGTTCAGCGCGATGCCGGTCACCCCACCGGGGAACTCGATCATTTCGTTGAGCATCACGTCGGAAAGGCCTTCCACCTTCGCCACGCCGTCACCGACTTCGCGGACGGTGCCGACATTGCTCTTGTTGACGGAGGTCGCGACGTTGGCGATTTCCTGTTCCAGTTCCTGAAGGATGCTGCTCATTTGGGAGTGTTCAGTTAGAAGTTTGAAGATTGAAGCGTGGTCGGAGGGGCCGGATCAGAAGGCTTGGGCGAGGCGGTCAATGCGACCTTGAACGGAACCGTCCCAGACGTCGTTGCCGACGCGGACCTTGAGACCGCCGAGGAGTTCGGGAGTGACCTTGTAGGAGAAGGAGAGGTCGTTGCCATACTTGGCGGCAAGACCGGCTGCGACGCGGTCGCGGGAGGCGGAATCGAGTTCGGTGGCGCTTTCGATCACGACCTCGCGACGCTCGACATCGAGCCGGGTCAGACGCTTGAGCGACTGGAGGATGCCGCGGTAGTCGCGGGGCTTCGCCTCGACGATCCGGCGGACCGCGGTGGAGAGCTTGGCCTCATCCAGGCGACCGCCGGTCTGGCAGAGCCGGAAAATGCGGCGTGCGGCGGCGGCGGCGGTCTTTGAGATCTTCATGGCGCGTCAGGAAAGGGTCGGAAAATCAGGCCTCAACCTTGGTAAGGGCCTCGTCGTTGATGCGCTTCTGGTCTTCGGTGTTGAGCACCTTGCCGGTGACCTGGGCGGTGGTGGCGGTGACCAGGCGACCGAACTCGCGCTTGAGCTCGGACTTGATCAGATCGCGCTCGGCCTTGGCGGCAGCCTCGGCCTTGGCGAGGATCTGCTGGGCGGAGGCGATGGCTTCCTGGGCCTTGCGCTCGGAAAGGATGGCGGCGCTTTCCTTGGCTTCGTTGACCAGGCGCTGGGCTTCCTCGTTGGCCTTGGCGATGGCCTCGGCGGTGTTCTTTTCGGAATCCGCCAGCTGCTTCTGGATCTTGATCAGGTTGGCCTCGCCCTCGGCGATGCGGCCTTTGCGCTGCTCAAGCATGCCCTGGATCGGTCCGAAGGCGAACTTGTAGAGAACGCCAGCAAAGATCAGGAAACCAATTGACTGGGAAAAAAACAACTGACCCTGCAATCCGAACTGCTCTTTGATGGTAGCTCCTGTTTCCTTGAGGCCCTCAAGGACACCAGCACTGGCGAGAATGGTCGTGATTTCCATGTTAGACGAAGTTGGAGAGGGTAGATGAAAAAGAGGGAAGCTGGAGAAGCGGTCCCCCGCTTCTCCAGCAGTGGACTTACTTGCCCATCAGGATCGTGATGATGAGCGCTCCTTCGGCGAGAGCGGCGCTCAGAAGAGACTGGACCAGCACTTTGCCGGAAGCACCCGGGTTGCGACCAACAGCTTCAGCGGCCTTGTAGCCGATGAGTCCGAGGGCGAGGGTGGCTCCGAGGGCGGCGCCAGCAATACCAATGTTACCTGTCATGTCTTAGTCGGTTGTTGTTTTTCAGTGGTTTGGGAGCCCCCGCAGTCTTTGCCACGGTCCGGATCCCAAAAGTGTTTGTCAATGAGCGTGCTCTTCGTCGTGCTTGCACATCAAGGCGGTGAATACTGCGGTGAGGAGCATGAAAACGAGCGCCTGGATGGCACCCACCATCAATTCTAGGAAATAGAATGGCAGCGCGGTGAGCCATCCGAATTTTCCACCCATGTTCACCATCATTTCCAGCAAAGACTCTCCGGCGTAAACGTTTCCAAAAAGTCGGAAGGTCAATGAGACGGGCCTGATCATGATTGAGATGACCTCAAGAAAGCCAACAAGGAAGAAAATGACGAGCAGCAGGAGCTTCATCGGGCCTTTGCCCTCTCCCTGATAAAGGAAGATGTGACTGAGAAATCCGCCGACACCGTTCGATTTGATCGACCATGCAAGCCAGAGGACGAAGAAGATGCAGGCCAAGCCAAGCGTCATGTTGAGGTCCGCATTGGCACCGCGAATCAGTGGCAACCATCCTTCGTGGCCGTGGGAATCTGTCGTATGCCAGCCAATCGTGCCCACACCGGGAAGCAGTCCCATCCAATTCATGGTGAGGATGAAAAGAAAGACAGACCCAAAGAACCAGAATGTGCGCTTCGCAAGGTCTTCCCCGAGGATTCCAGCCAAGAAATCCTGAAGGCTCTCAACCACAAACTCGACGAGATTCTGCAGGCCAGTTGGAACCAGACTGATCTTCCTAACGGAAAGCTGGGCAATCAGGATCACGACTGCGGCAACCAGCCACATGGCGATCATGGAGTTGGTCACTTTGAACCAGCCGAGATCGAAGACCACGGGCGCATTCATCGGAAGGCCATGGTGACCAGCAGCTTCGCTCGCATTTGAGGCAAGTGATGCGGCAAGCCAGGTGGTGGAGGTAAGAGCGAGAAAGCGCATTCGAAATGGCCGCGCGTGGAAACGGCGCAGCGGTCATAAAGGAGGCCCCGACCGGGGTGCAAGGCCTATTTGTGAAAAATTTCACAAGCTCCGTAGAGGGTTTGATAATGCGTGGCTTGTGGGGGATCGCGCGGCCTCATCGGGAGGCTCGAAAGGTCCTTTCCGCAGCCTCCCCGAAAAGCACCCGGTTCCCCTCCAATCCGACCATGGCGTGGACTCTGAAGCCACCTGCCAGCGCCTGGTCCAGCAGCTCCTCCGCAGGCAGGCATTTCCTTCCGGAGACCTCCTTCAATTTGAACGAAACCGGACCGATGCCATGGAACCCCCGATAAATCACCTCGGTGCAGGCGAGGCGGTCACTGGTCCGGAAGTCGAAAAGAAAGTCGTAGAGTTTCCCCTCGTGCTCCATCGCACGTCCGATCGCCCGGGCCAGATCGGATTTCTCAAGATCCGGACGGATCACCACGCAGGCATCCACGGCGAGCGTTTCCTCCGCCGGGCGAAACCGGACGCCGTCCTTCTTGGATTCCAGAAAGCAATTCCGTCCGCCGGAGCGGGCCTCCCTTTCCGCAGGCAAGCTGACTCCCAGGGCCCTGCGTTCCTCGATGTCGCCCATATACAAGGACGCGTGCGGCCAGAATCCCGGCAGAAAAAGGTTGCTCAAGGCATCGTCGTGCCGGGTCACGCACACGTCGCCGGGTCGGAGCGAGGCGAGCAGTTCCTCCCGCAGCGAGGGCGTGAGCCGCTTCGGGGCGCCCGGTGGCTTGATACCCGGCTGCCTCAGCTCGGCGATCGCGGATCCTCCCGCTTCGAACAGGCCGAACATCACCTGCCTCCAGGCCGAGCGGTGACGCCGTTGAAATGAAAACCATCGATACACGAGGTGCCTCATGACCGCCTCGCGCTTTCGCCGTTCGATCGAACCCGCCTCCGAGGCCAGGAGGCTGATGACCGGACCGATCTCCGGATCGTCGGCGAGTTTCAGGATCCGGTCCTGATGTTCGTCATAGAACTCCGCTGCCGCGCGGATGCGGGACAGGGACTCGGGCGAGGCCGAGGAGCGATAGAGACGGGTGAAGGTTTTCCGTGGCAGACCCACCCGCAGGTCCTCCTCGTCGAGCTTCTTCCAGAGGACCGGGTTCGCGACCGCCAGTTCGGTCACGAAGCTCGTCGCCCTGATCAGCACGCAGGCGGCGGCGAAGGCGGTGACGAAGGCCGGCAGTTCATCGAGCCAATCCTCCCTGACTGACTCGTCCAGAAGCATGGCAGGAATCTCCAATAAGGCCGCTCTCGCGCTCAAGTACTGGAGATACCGTAGTCTCACGGACTCATCCTCATCGGGCAGGAAATAGCCGCGCTCCGAGGCCTTGACGATCTGCTGGAGTTCCGGTGTGATGGTGACCGCATCGGGCATCGCACGGACGGCCGCCAGCACGGCGGAGACCGCACGGGACAGTTCCTCACCAGTTTTCTCCGGCATCCATCCTTGTCTCCGCGGCGGGCCCTCCGGTCAATGCCGCAGCGATCTAACAGCCTCTAACAGATCTCGCCTTCCGCCCCAAACCCTTGCTAACGCTGGATTGTGCGGGTTGCGCAAGACGGCAACTGCACGGGAAGTCAAGCCGCCCGTAGGGATTTTTCGTCAGGATTTCTCTTGCCAACAATCTTCCGGATTCGCACAACCATCCTTGCCATGAACAAAGCAGAACTTGTTGAAGCCATCCAGTCCGCCCTCGGAAAAGACGCCACCAAGCGTGCCGCTGAAGAGTCCCTCGAAGCCGTCCTCGCCGCCCTCGTGAAGGGAATCAAAGGCAAGGACAAGAAGGTCCAGATCATCGGATTCGGCACCTTCGAGGTCAAGAAGCGCGCCGCCCGTCAGGGTCGCAACCCGAAGACCGGCGAGTCCATGAAGATCGCCGCCTCCAAGACGGTTGGATTCAAGGCTTCGTCCACCCTCAAGGCCGCCCTCTAAGCGGTCGGGCCCCGGTGTGAGCCGGGGCCAGTCAAGGACCATCAAACAAACCCCAAATGAACGACCCCGGCCTGACGGCCGGGGTCTTCTTTTGGGATCAAGGCAGGTGGTGGGGTCAGGACAAGGCTGACGACCCTTTCAGCAAAGAGGATCGAGTTCCCCGGCCGATTTCGTGTGATGACGGGTCCCTTGCAGCCTTCGATCGACTGAAACCGGCATCGCCGAGAGACCGCAAGCGATCCCTCCCAAGACCTTCCCAACCATTCCGGCAACGAGGTGCTTATCGGACGTTGGTGCAGCCGCAGGCGGCACCTGCTGGGGACCCGGAGCGGATGACACCGGGACCTCGGGTGATGGAGATACCCCATCAGTCGATTCATTGGACACAGCGCCTTGCATTTACTATCGCCCCTTGAAGACACCAAGCTTTCAAGCGCCATGAAACCCCGCATCACCCTCGCCGATACCCTTCTCGCGGACGGCTCCCCTCTCCAGCTTCAGGAGCACGATGGCCGACATTCACTGGTCGTGCGCGGCCAGCAGATCGCCGGCCCATCCACGAAAGTCGCCGAGCAGGAGTGCGCCCGCCTTGCTTGCGCCCCATTCCGCCCGGTGCGCCAGCCGAAGATCTGGTTTGCCGGACTCGGGCTGGGCCAGGCTCTGGCCAGCGCTTCGGAAGCGTTGCTTCAAAAGAAGGGCAACCTGATCGTCGCGGAACCCCTGACCGAGCTCGTTGACTGGCAGCGGAAATTTTTCCCTGAAGGAACCTTTTGCACCGATCCTCGTGTTTCGCATGAGCCGGACGTCGGGGTTGGTGGACTCTCAGCCCACTCGGGCACGCTCCATGCTGTCATCGTCCACACCGATACCGCACCCATCGGACCGGATGGAAAATCGGTCGTCGAGAACCGCCGCTGGCTCACCGCCGCTTTCGAAGCATTGCAGGCCGGAGGGGTTCTCGCGATCACTGCGCCGCGCCAGCGGGTCAACCTCACCCGCACCCTCGAGCGGGCAGGGTTCAATGTCGCCGAGCATCTCGTTCCCGATTCCCCCTCCGCCAAAAAACCCCGCTTCCAGCCCATCTGGCTCGCCAGAAAAGGCAAAGCCGAAGACTGACTCCGCTATCCACCCGAACCTTCCTGCCACCATGCGCCTGTTTTCCCCGTCCGCTCTGTTGTTGCCCGTTCTTGCGACCCCCGTTTGCCTGGCTGGCGAGCTCACCCTTGAAACCAGGCCCCTGGTCATCGAACGCAGCCTGAGCACCGGCGCTCTTCCCAGCACCTCGACGCCCCTCCGCATTGAGGCGGAGACCCTGCCGAGCTTCGAGATCAAGTCGATCGCACCGCACGGCAGCCGCGTGAAGGCCGGGGAGCTGCTGGTTGAGTTCGACACCGAAGCCATCGACCGGAAACTCGATGACAGCAAGCGGGCACTTGACTCTGCCACGCTCACGCTGGGTCAGGCGGAGGTTGAACTGAAGTCCTTGAAGGAAAGCCTACCCTTGAAGCTCGATGCCACCAAGCGGGCCGCCCGCAACGCGGCGGATGACCTTGCCTATTTCAACACCACCAGCCGCAAGATCAAGGAGCAGCGCGCCGAGGAGACGCTCAAGCGCTACCAGCATGCCCTTGAGGGAGAGCGTGAGGAGTTGAGGCAGTTGGAGAAGATGTACAAGGCCGACGACCTCACCGAAGAGACCGAGGAAATCATCCTCAAGCGACAGCACGATTCCGTATCCGCCGCCGAGTTCGCCCTCAAGGCCGAGGAGCTGGATCACAAGCGGACCTTGGAAACCGATATCCCCCGGGAAGCGGAGGAATTCATTTCGGCCGCCAAAAGCAGCGCCCTTGCCCTCGCCAAGGCCGAGACCGAACTGCCGCGTCAGGTCAGCCTGAAGGAAATCGAGCTCACCTCCGCCCGGATCGGGCTGGAGCGACAGAAGGACGACTTTGCCAAGCTGAGCGCGGATCGCAAGCTCGTCGATCCCATCAAGGCTGCGGCCGACGGGTGGTTTTACCATGGCGTGATCGAGGAGGGAAGATGGACCACCGGAGAAGCCGTCAAGGCCCTCATTCCCTCCGGCCAGGTCGCGGCGAAGAAGACCTTCGCCACCTTCATTCCGACGGCCTCTCCACTCATCCTGACCGCTTTTGCGGATGAAGCCACCGCCACATCCCTGCCGCTGGACTGCTCGGGGTTCGCCCTTGCTCCGGGCCGCGAGGATCTGGTGATCCCCGCCAAGGTCGCAAAGATCGCCGCCACTCCCGGAACCGACGGCCGCTATCGGATCGACCTCACCGCCACCTGGCCGGCCAACGCCAATCCGGTTCCAGGGTCCAACGCCCAAGTACGATTGATCTCGTACGAAAATCCGAATGCCCTCTCCATCCCCGCCTCCGCCCTTCATGCCACCAAGGACGGCTGGTCGGTCACGGTGAAACTGGCGGATGGAAAAACCGGACCGCACGCGGTGAAGCGCGGCCGCGTTTCCGGTGAGCTCGTCGAAATCCTCTCCGGTCTCGAGGCCGGACAAGTCATCATCACGCCGTGATCCGCTGCCTGATCATTTCCGGACTCCTGGCGATCGCGGCACAAGCCTTCGAGGAACCGAAGCCGGTCGAGGTGACGCCCGCCAGCGTGGACGCCTCGATCAAGCGAGGCATTGATTTCCTGGTCGGCTTCCAGAATCCAAACGGTTCCTGGGGCAACCCGACGCTGACCAAGGACCTCAACATCTACGCCCCGATCCCCGGAGCCCACCACGCCTACAAGGCCGGTGCCAGCGGACTCGCGATTTCCGGGATGCTCGATTGCAAGGATCCGCGTCCGGAAGTGCAGGCCTCGCTCGCCAAGGCCGCCGCGTGGGTGGCCTCCGAACTGCCGAAGCTCCGCCGCGCCGAGCAGACCACCACCTACAACGCCTGGGGTCATGCCTACGGGCTCCGCGCCATGACCCGTTTCTGGCTGCAGGAGACCGACCCCGTCAAGAAGGCCGAGTGGGTCCGGTTGGCGCAGGAGCAGGTCGATCTGGTCAACCGTTACGAGGACGTCAATGGTGGCTGGGGCTATCTCGACATCTACGACGGTCTCGCCACGCAAAAGCCCTCCGGCCTGCCGACCTCATTTACGACGGCCACCGTACTTCTTGCGATGGAAGAGGCCCGCCGCGTGATGGGCGTGAAGCTCGATGACAAGCTCGTCGCCCACGCGGTGGCGATGCTGGGTCGCCAGAGGACACCGGATTTCTCCTACGTCTATTCGGACAAGCATGTGATGGCCCCGCGTTCTCCGATCAACCGCCCGGCAGGCTCGCTTTCCCGCTCACAGGCTTGCAATGCAGCCCTGCGGGTGTTCGGGGAAAAGCTGATCACCGACGAAGTGCTCGATCAATGGGCCGAGCGCTTTCTCGATCGCCAGGGCTTTCTCGACATGACCCGCGAGCGCCCCGTCCCCCATGAGGGCCCGTTCCAGATCGCCGGCTACTTCTATTATTACGGCATCTACTACTTCACCGAGTCCGCGAAGATGCTGCCCAAGGAAAAGCAGGCGGCCTATGCCAAGCGCCTCGCTGCGATCATCCTCAGCCATCAACAGAAGGACGGCTCGTGGTGGGACTATCCGCTCTACAGTTATCATCAGCCCTACGGCACCGGTTATGCCCTGATGGCCCTGGCCTGGTGCAGAGATGCGATGAAGTGATCTTCGCTCGTAGTCTCTCCCTTCAGTTGAAGTAGCCCTGGATTGCGGAGACTGGTCACCGCTTTGGGTGGAGGAGGCTTGCCGACGGGAATGCGGCTCGATTCCCCGCCACAGGTGGCCACGGCCGGAAAGCGGCGACAAGTCTCCGCACTCCAGGGGCTAGCTCCGGAGATCGAACAACACCTTCCCATCTCGCCCATTCTCGATGGATCTCGTGATGGCGTTGGTGAAATCCGGCAGCGCAAACGCGGAGTCCACCGGCTGGACCAGTCGACCGGCAGCCACCTCCGTCGCCAGGAAACCATAGACCGAAGCGACCTCGTCGGGCGGAGCATTCTCGATCCAGCGCGAGACCCAGAGGCCTCTGAACTGGAGGTCCTTGAAAATGAGCAGGCCGTTCGGAACGGTCAGGGGTCGGCGGCCCATCGCGCCATAGGTGATGTGGATGCCACCTTCGTCGAGCAGGTTCATCAGACGCAGCGCGCTGTCACCACCGACGGCATTGAAGGCGAGCTGGGCGCGTTCGGTTCCGAGGATCTCCTTCGCCCGTGAGAGCCCCTCGTCGTCGTCGGTGAGGACCTGGTCCGCACCAAGATGGGTCAGTTCCTGAGCGAGCTCCGGACGTCTTACGAGATTCATCGTACGAATGCCAAGGATCTTCGCGAGCTGGATCACGCAACGACCAACTCCGGAGTTCGACGCATTCTGGACGATCCACTCTCCGGGCCGGGGCTGTTGAAATCCTGTTAGAAGCCGCCAGGCGGTGGCCGGGTTCACTTTCAGCATCGCGGCCTGTAGCGGATCGAGGGCGACCGGCAGCTTGAAGAGCGTGCTGCCGGAGACCTGTGCATGCGTGGCCCAGGTCGAGGAACGGCGCAGGAAGATGGCATGATCACTAGGAGCGAAGGAAGGATCCCGGCTTTCAATCACCTCCCCCACCCCTTCGATGCCCGGGGTGGCGGGCAGCGCGAGTTTCACGCCATAGGTGCCTTCGATGGTATTGAGATCCGCCGGATTGATCGGCGCGGCGAGCAGGCGGAGACAGACCTCGCCTTCGTTCAAGGAAGGGAGGTGAAACGTCTGAAGCGAAAGGACCTCGGTGGGTTTCCCTGTTAGATGGAAGACGAGATGGTTCATGGTGAAGTGAGTATCTTGAAGTCACTCGAGAATCATCCGTCTGGCCTGGGTGATGCGACGGGACCTCACAAGGAGTTTCACCAGCGACCAGCAAGGAATCAGGAGAGCAATCGGCACAAGGATGACAACCCCCCGCTCACCGAGAACGGGAGAGAGAAGCGTCCCGCCAAAGAATGCGAAAAAGGTGAATACTAGAAAGGAGATCAGGATCTCAATATAAGGCTGGAAGAAGCGTAAGCCTTTTACTTCCTCCGAAATCCAGCCGGTGTCGAAGTCTCGACAAACAAGAGCGTTGAAGATTCCATTGCCAAACCGACCAGCTACACGAACCCGATCACCATTGGCAATAGGTGGTGGACAAAGAAGGCGCAATTCGACACGATGGCTTGCGAGAGAAAAGATAGCGATGTGCGTTGTGTGGAGCCGGTCTTCAGAGCCTCGCGTCACATCGGTTGTTCTCTGAAGGCCAGATACAGTCCCATCGATCACACACAGTTTATTCGTGGGGGAGGTTTCCATGATAACATTCTGATTCGGTCTGGCGCTTGAAAGGCAACGCCACGATCAGGGGAACAGGCCGCGTTGGGCCTTGGCGTCGGCGACGGTCTTGATGGCGATGGACTGGGCGGCGACGCGTTGGGAGACGCCGTGTTTCGTGGCAAAGGCGAGGACTTTCTCGAAGGTCTTCTGAAGCATGGTTTCGAGCTTCGAGAGCACCTCACGTTCGGTCCATTGGAAGCGCTGGAGGTTCTGCACCCATTCGAAGTAGGAGACGGTGACGCCGCCTGCATTGCAGAGGATGTCGGGAATGACGAAGATATCGCCACGTGCGTCAAGGATGGCATCGGCCTCGGGCGTCGTCGGGCCGTTGGCACCTTCGGCGAGGATCTTGCAGCGCAGTTTCCCGGCATTCTCTCCGGTGATCACGCGGTCCAGAGCGGCGGGGGCGAGGATATCACAAGGCTGGCAGAGCAACTCATCCGGCGCGATGGCTTCCGAGTCCTTGAAGCCGATGATGCTGCCGGTCTTCGCGACATGTTCCTTGAGCTGATAGATATTGAGTCCGTTGTCATTCCAGATCGCGCCATTCACATCTGAGATGCCGCAGACCTTGATGCCATAACTGGCCATGGTGCTGGCGGTGTAGGAGCCGACATTTCCAAATCCCTGAACCACCGCCGTGGCTCCTTCGACGGGAAGGTTCTGCTTGTGAAGGGCGCTGGAGGCGAGGAAGGCGACGCCGTGACCGGTGGCCTGGGTGCGTCCAGCGGAGCCCTGGAGGGTGAGTGGCTTTCCGGTGACGATGGAGGGCGCGAAGTAGCCTTGATGGGTCGAGTAGGTGTCCACCATCCAGGCCATGGTCTGCTCGTTGGTTCCCATATCAGGGGCCATCACGTCGATCTCCGGTCCGATGAATGGCAGGATCTCCATGGTGAAGCGGCGGGTCATCCGCTCGAGTTCGCCGCTGCTCATGCTCCGCGGATCACAGGCTATGCCGCCCTTTCCTCCGCCGTAGGGCAGGTCCATCAGCGCGCATTTCCAGTTCATCCACATGGCCAGTGCGGCGACCTCCCCGAGATCGACCGCTGGATGGTATCGCAGTCCGCCTTTCACCGGACCACGGGTGAGATGGTGCTGCACGCGGTGGGCGAAGAAGACCTTCACCTCGCCGGAGTCGAGCTTCACCGGAACGGTCACGCTGATAAGGCGTTTCGGCCATTTGCAGCGCTCGCGCAGCTCGTCATTGAGATCAAGAAAGTCGGCCACGCGGTCAAACTGGGCGGCCGCCATGTGGAATACCGGATTTTGCAGCAGTTCCTGTCGCATGCCTGTTTATGGCGCGGGAAAGCCGCGAATCAAACGATTCCGCGTGAGCTTTCTGGCAAAGTGAAGGTTTGCCCCGATGGCCTGCGCCACCCTACCTTTCCGCCGATGCAAGCCCTCCGGACCGATGGAAAGTTTTTCCGCGCCGGGGAGGATCGTGTCCATCTCCGGGCAGTGACCTATGGTCCCTTTCCTGGGGGCTGGCCGGAGTCGTTCGGGGAGGATTTCTCACGGATCGTAGCGGCGGGCTTCCGAGCGCTCCGGCTGTACGAGATGCCGACGATCGCCCTGCTCGACGCGGCACTGGATCACGGACTGTGGGTCTTTGGTGGCTTGAAATGGGCGGGTGGGATGGATTTCGTGCGTGAGCCTGTTCATCTCAGCGGGGCGCGGGTTTCGCTGGTCTCGGCATTGAAGGCGCTCAAGGAGCATCGGGCCCTGGCCGGCGTGTATGTGGGGAACGAGATTCCTGCTGATCTGGTGAGATGGATCGGCCCCGTGAGGGTTCGGGAAACGATCGAATCGCTGATTGATCTCGGTCGGAGCGTCGCGCCCGATCTTCTTTTTGCCTACGGCAACTATCCGAGCACCGAGTATCTGGAGCCCGGGAATGCGGACTTTACGGCCTTCAATGTTTATCTTGAGGAGGAGGCCGCATTTCGTCGCTATCTGCGGCGCCTGCACCACATCGCGGGGGATCGGCCGGTGATGATTTCCGAGTTCGGTCTGGATTCCCGGCGCAACGGACTTTCCGCTCAGGCGGCGGCGCTGGTCTGGGCAGGTCGCGCGGCAAGGGAGGAAGAGGTTGCGGGTTTGACGATCTACGCCTGGAGCGATCGGTGGCAGAACGGGGAAACGGAGATGCTGGATTGGGACTTCGGACTCGTTGACCGGACCGGACACCCAAAGCCTGCATTGTCCGCCATTTCGGAAAGCGAGGTTCGGGAATCGAAGCCCGGAGTTCTCTTCTCCGTCATCATCTGCACCCGCAACGGCGTGGATCGCATCAGCTCTTGTCTCGCCGCAGTCAACCGGATGACCGATCCCTGGTTCGAAACGGTCGTCGTCGATGATGGCTCGATCGATGGGACGGCGGATCTTGTCGCGGAGCGTTTTCCCTGGGCGAAGCTGGTCCGGCTGCCGCATGGGGGCTTGAGCGTGGCCCGCAACGCAGGGGCTGCTGCATCGACCGGCGAGGTTCTGGCCTTCACTGATGATGATTGCGAACCCGATCGCGAGTGGGTGACCCGGCTGCGCCGTGCTTTTGAAGATGGACGTTTCCAGGCCGTCGGGGGACCGAACCTGCCTCCTCCGGCGCGTTTCCTGGCGGAGGCCGTCGTGTCTGCCGCGCCGGGTGCTCCGAGTCATGTCATGCTGGACGATGAGGAGGCCGAGCATCTGCCGGGCTGCAATCTCGCAGTGACGAGGAAGGCCTTCGAGGAGATTGGGGGGTTCGATGCCATTTTCCACACGGCGGGCGATGATGTCGATTTCTGCTGGCGACTTCGCACGGCGGGATTCCGGCTGGGCTTCGCGCCGGGAGCCTTCGTCTGGCATTGGCGGCGTCCGTCGCTGAGAAGCTTCCTCCGCCAGCAACGGGGTTATGGAGAGGCGGAGCGGCTTCTGTTAGACAGGCATCCCCAACGCTTCACTCCGAATGGAGACGCCATCTGGAACGGCTTCGTTTACAATGGCGGACCGCTGCGTGTGACCGGAGGCTCGGTGATCTATCATGGTCCGATGGGCATGGCAGGCTATCAATCGGTGGTCTCCGGCATGATGCCCTTGCGCGGGATCGAGCCGCGATTCGACTCAACTGGTTCGAGGATGCTGCTGAGCCTTCTGATCCGGTTGCAGCCGCGGGTGAGATCCTGGGCAAGACGGCGTACGTTCTTCTCCACTCCGCAAGCGCAGCGGCACAGGGCTGAAGATGAGCCGGTCCACGAGTTTGAGATCTGGTCGGAGATCGGCAGGACGCGGACGGATTTCCTCAAGCATCTGCTCGCTGCGGGCTGGCGGTCGTCCGGAGAGAATGATTGCTGGGATGTCGAGCGGCATGGCACCCGGCTTCTGTTGGCGACCGAACTGGGAGCCGGAACCGGCCGGCGGACGAGGGTGAGGGTTTGGGGAAAGAGATTACAAGGACTTGAGCAGGAGCTCGCAGGAGTTTAGGGAGAACGGCGATGGCACTACTGACCAAGGATTTCTCCTACCACCTGCCGCCGGAACTGATCGCGTCCCGACCGCTGGAAGAGCGCTCGGCCTCGCGGATGATGGTGATTCACCGGGAAACGGGAGTCATCGAGCACCGCAGCTTCAGGGACTTCGAGACCTTCATGCGGCCCGATGATCTGCTGGTTCTGAACAACACCCGCGTGATTCCGGCCCGGTTGTTTTCCGACGACGGGTCGATCGAGCTGCTGTGCCTGGATCGTCTCACCGCGCTCGACTGGCGCTGCCTGGTCCGGCCGGGAAAGAGGATGAAGCCCGGGCGCAGCGTGGTGGTCGGTGGAACTACTGGAACTGTCGTAGAAGTGTTCGAGAATGGTGACCGGCTGATCCGCTGGGAGGCCCCGGTGGATCTCGACAAGCATGGCCACCTCGCCCTGCCGCACTACATGGGTCGTGACGACGAGCCGGCGGATCGCGAGAGGTACCAAACGGTGTTCGCCAAAGAGGAGGGTGCGATCGCGGCTCCGACGGCCGGTCTGCATTTCACGCCGGAGGTGCTGGAGAGACTGCCTCATGATTTCCTGACCTTGCATGTGGGTGTGGGAACGTTCCGACCGGTTCAGGTGGAGCGGGTGGAGGAACATGTCATGCACTCCGAGCGCTATGTTCTCTCCGAAGCCACGGCGCAGCGCATCAATGCGGCTGGTCGAGTGGTGGCCGTGGGGACGACGGTGACCCGGGTGCTGGAGGCCCTCGCGAAGTTGAAGAATCAGGATTGTCGATTGAGGATTGAAGAGAAGGATCACCGGGGAGAAACGGATATCTTCATTCATCCGCCCTATCAGTTCGGAGTGGTGGGTGGGCTGCTGACGAACTTCCACCTGCCCGAAAGCACGCTGATCATGCTGGTGAGCGCCCTGGCCGGGAGGGAGCTGGTGTTGGAGGCCTATGCCAAGGCGGTGGAGGAGCGGTATCGCTTCTACAGCTATGGCGACTGCATGCTGATCATTTGAGGCGGAAATCGGGGTTGCATCCCCAGCGCGGAGGTTGTTTGCTTCCGCCGCTGTCAGGGGCCGTGGAGGTTCGGCAGGCGAACCCCGCCAGGCCTTGATCGGAGCAACGGTAGTTTGTCCGGGCTTGCCGCGGATTCCCTGGCAGCACCTAGTTTTCCTTCAGGATCATTGCCAGCGGTGCGGGCGAAAGTGCATCCGGTGATGCGTTGCGGAGATCGGTCACCGTCTTCATCGGATCGAGATGGTTGAGGGGATTCGCCGCGTAGCCCGCTCCGAGGTCGACACCATCGCTGGCACGCATTTCAAAATGGAGATGCGCCGGATAGTATCCGTTTGCGGTTCCAACGGACCCGATTCTCTGTCCGCGGGAGACGAGGTCACCGGGTTTGACCTTGAAATCCAGCAGGTGGGCATACATCGACTGGAGGATCTCGCCCTTCATGGTGCGATGGCTGATGATGACCACATTTCCCCAGCCGGGCGAGGGCTGCCCTGCATGGACCACGAGCCCATCCGCCGTGGCGAACACGGGGTCTCCGAGATCGGTGTTCATCCCGCCGATGCCATTCAGGTCATCACCGGTGTGATGGCCATGGCGGGCCTCGTTCATTTCCCAGAATTTCTGGGCATTGTAAACCAGGGCACTGTCGGCCGAGCCCATGGGAGAGTCAAACCGGACCGCGCTGGGAGTGGCGGCCAGTTGCCACGGGCTCATGAAATGGAAGCGCGGATCAGCGGAGCCGTCGGCTTGCAGGAAGAGGGCGGTGTCGAGCCGGGAATGCTTCGACCGAGTCGTAAACAGAAAGATCAATCCGGCAACGAGCATCATCGGAATGATATCTCGGCGAAAGTTGAACCATGGGATGCCATTTGCCATCGTGTTAGAAATCGAGATAAATCTCCGTGCGGCGGTTCACGCGGCGTCCCTCCGGATTGTCGGCTCCGGATTCGGTGATGTTGGGTCGGCGTGGTTCGCTCATTCCCCTGGCCTCGGTGACGATCTGGGATTTGGCGACGCCTGCATTGGAGAGGTAATCCTTCACCACCGCGGCACGACGCAGCGACAGGCGCTCGTTGTAAGAGGCCTCACCGAGCGAATCGGTATGGCCGCTCAGGGTGAGTTTCTTGCCGACATCGGTCTTGAGGATCTGGGCCACGATGTCGAGTTGGCGGCGGGTGCGATCCCCGAGCTGGTCCTGATCGAAGTCGAAGTAGAGCACAAGGGTGTCGCCCCCTTTGGGATTCTTCACCAGCGGGCTGAAATAGATGTCACCTCCGGCAAAGCGCTTGGCGTAGTCAGCCAGGAGCGTGTCGAGATTGACTTCGGAAATCCTCCAGTTTCCCCCACCCGGTGGCTGACGGAGCATGAGCGTGAACTCAGCGGCCGCCGTGCCGTCGGTCGTTTCGACCCTGGCGAGGAAGCCCGCCGCCTCGGGCCGGTTCATCAAGGACCGCAGGGGTTTTTCCGGACGCAGCCGGTAGTTTCCCTCTTCGAACAGGATGCAAAGTCCGGCGATCTTCGCATCGGAGACTGTTGCATGGTCGGCGAATTCCTTGGCCAACTCGAAGTTCTGATGGAGCACCGCCTGCAGGAAGGCGTCCGAGATTCCCAGGGCGTCCACCAGCACCGCCCGAGGGATGGCTTCACCCGGCGCGGGGGGGAGGGTCAGTTTTTCGACGCTCCACTTTCCATCCTTGCGGCGCAGGTCGAGAAAGATGCGGTCGCGTCCGGGCTCCGAAGCATCCAGTTCGAGGGCGAACCGGGTTAGCGAATTCAGTTCAAGCTCACCGACTTCCCGGACTGGAGGCTGGCGGAGCTTCAGTCCGTTCATGCCTGCGAGAGCCCGCAGTCGTTCCTCTGACCTGGCGTCCAAAGCCTGCTTGCCGATCAATTTGGTGGCGGTATCGAGGTCGCCTGCCTCCAGGGCCTTGCCGATCCTGGCCACCAGCGAGGCGGGATCGACGTTGACCACTCCGAGCCCGAGGTCATCCATTCGCGTCTCGGGATCTCCTGCGGCCGGCCTTTTGTCGAGGGTGGGGATGATCGGCTTGGCCGCAGGTGGCTGGAGCGGTAACGGGTTGGCGTTCGTTGCCGCGACCGTCGCGGGTGGACGATTCCATTTCAGGACGATGGCGACCACTCCTGAGATCACCAGCGCGACCAACAGGCAGATGAAGGCAATCTTGGATCTTGAATCGGACATCTCGGTCGAACGCTACAGCAAAGCCGCCCAGCGGAAAGCCCGGGCTTCGGCAACCTGCCATGAACGCGGCCTGGCGGTCGATTATTTCGTCAATCAACGTCCAGTCGCAGGAGCATCTTCCCATCTTGGCAGGGCCGGAAGATCCACCTTCAGCTCGAGTCCATCACGAAAGACCTGAAGCGAGGTTGCCTGGACGGCGGCGGATGCAGCGAGGTGCAGGAAGAACTCACTGGCACTGCCGATCAGTGACGCGTTCACCCCATAAACCAGATCGCCCGGCTTGACCTTGTCCACGGCGAGGGCGTTGGGAGTCAGCCTTGTGACCACCACACCACGAATCCCGCGCATGCGTTCCTGGACGGTCAGATCCCGCACCTCAATGCCAATCGACTGCAGGACGACCTCCGGATCGCGGGTTTTGCCTTGAATGGCTTTGGGAGCAGTCGCGGGTTTGGGTGCCCCGCCTTCGGCAATGACGGCCTTCAGATTCAGAATCTCACCTTTCCGCCAGATCACGAGTGGGACCTCCTGACCGATGCGGGTTCTCTGGACCAGGGTGATCAGCTGGGACATCTCACGGATCAGTTCATTGTTATAGCTCTGGATGACATCCCAAGGTTGCAGGCCTGCGGCCTCCGCCGGCTCACCAGGTGTGACTCCGAGAATCACCGCACCATTTCCATCCTGATAGCCGATGGCCGAGCGGATCGCTGAATCGAGATCGTGCATCCGAACTCCCAGGATTCCGCGGATCGGGCGACCGCGCTCAAGGATTTGGGAAATCGCGTCCTTGACGTCATTCGACGGGATCGAGAAGCCCACACCTTGAAAGGTTGGATTGTCGCGATCCGGCGAGTAGATGGCGGCATTGATGCCGATGATCTCTCCGCGCAGGTTGACGAGGGGGCCTCCGGAGTTTCCGGGATTGATCGCAGCGTCTGTCTGAAAGAGGTCGCGTTGATTGTCGGAAAGCGACCGCTCCTTGGCGGAGATGATCCCCTGGGTGACGGTTTCACCGAGCCCGAAGGGGTTCCCGACGGCAAAGACCAGCTGGCCGACCTCCGCCGTGGATGAATCACCGAACTTCAGGGGCTGGACACTTCCACCGACCTCGATCTTCAGGACCGCGATGTCCAGCAAGGTGTCCTCGCCAATCAACACGGCCGGATAGGTCTTGCCATCGTGAAGGGTCACCTGGATCTGTTGCTGACCGGCGATGACATGATGATTCGTGACGATGTGACCTTCTTGGCTGACGATCACCCCGGAACCCTGCTCCTGAGTGGGGTACTTGCGGATTCGGGAACGGCCCATGGCATCCATCAGTCGCTCGGTGCGGACACCCGCCGTATCGATGCTCACCACCGATGGCACCACCGCCTTCATCAGGCGGGCGTATTCGCCGTTGAGTCGGGAGAGGAGCTCCACATCACCTGGATCAAGCGGGGCATTTTCGGCAAGGGTGAATTTCTCTGGTCTGAAGGCTCCATCTTGAGGGGCTTTTCGCCCGACAAGGTCCTTCCACGAACCTCCGGAGCGCCAGTTCCGCAAGACGGAAACCACGGCAAACGCTGTCGCAAACACCGCAAGCAAGGCGAGCAACCGACGGAATCCTGGATTCATGATGGGGTAGGGTGAACGGCCTCACTGTGGCAGGTTGGGGAGGCCGCTTGGCAAGGTCAAAGCGAAGCGACCCGGGTGCCAAGGCTTGGCAACAGGCTCAACTCTGGAGGGGTAACGATCTCCAGATGCTATTTCGGTGGCCTGGGACCGCCCGGAAAGCGATCGATGCGTCCGTCCTTCTGAGGCTCCTTGGGCTCATCGTCATTTGCAGCCTCAGCGAGCTCCACCCGCAGTTTCGCATAACTCGTTCTTACAATGCCAAAGGCCTCCTCGGTGGCCTTGCGGTTGGTGTTTCCATTGTCAAAACTGTCCCGGGCAGTGCGTTTGACCCGCCCCAGGGTCCGGACTGTCGTCAGGAGATCCTTCGCATGGCTGTAAAAATCCCGATCCCGGATGTCAACGTAGCGCTCCAAGGGATCGAGAAGGGCCCGACATTTTTCGTGGGTTGCATCAATGAGGTTGGCATCCAGATTGTCGTTCCAATCGGCCGGAAGGGCCGTCATCGGCTCCAGGGCCCGCCGGATTTCAGAAGCAAGAATCTGTTTGGGCAAGCGGCTTGGACGTTCACCGCCACCCTGGATGAAAAGCATGCGGGCGGAGAGGTGGTCCGGACAGGCCTGGGCGATCTCACCGAGACGTTGTCGAACATAGCGGTTCGCGACATATTGCGTGACCGCGTTGCTGCCCATCTTGTCACGAATCTCCGCAAACTTGACCGAAGCGTCCGCGAGTTCTCCGGAACCAGCCTTTGCCGAGTATTCGAGCAACTCCTTCAGGTTGTCGGCGAGGACCACTTCGTACTTCATGAAGAAGGCCGGGTCCTCGATCGCAAGGACGGAGGGGAGAAGAGCCTCGGCTTCCCTGGGCAGGACCAAACGTCCACCAGGTCCACTCGAAAGAGCGCGCAACTTGTCCCAGGCTCGGGTCGGCATTTTCAAGGAACCATCCGGCTGCACAATCCCCATGACCGTGGCTTTGGGTTCACGATTGGAAACCGCCGAGTCAACAAGAACTGCGGTGGCCGCAGAGAGGGTCTGCCGGTTTTTCGAAACAAGGTAGTCCTCACCCTTCCCGATTGTCATGGAAACCACCCCACCCTTCGGAAACTGGTCGCCGAAGCCCTTCAAGGCCTCGACGACTCCATTTCCGGTCTGATGAAGGAATTCTCCGCCTTCGGTGTTTTCGAGTCTGACACCAAAGCCATGCTGGCCCTTCTCTTCCGACTCGATCCATGCCTTCATCGAAATCACCATCGGCTTGATCACGAGCTTCTCCGAATCCTTGTCGTAGGTCCAAAGAGGGGTCGAGACCATTGCTGCCGACCTCGCGATTCCTGCTTCTGGCACCTCCGTTGGGGCGACAGGCTTCTCCGGCATGGGCTCATCAGGAACCTTGGCGATCGCTTTCTCCTCGTAGGACGCCAAAGCCGGCACCCAGCCAGTCCATTCCCCGGAGTCGCCCTTGCCTCGATGAGCCTCGGATTTGGGATGGGACGGGTCCGCACTGGCCATCGTGTCGCTCAGACAGAGGCCAAGAGCCTGACCATCGACTCCTGCCTCGGAGTTCTCCAACCAGGAAATGATCTGCCAGATCCTCGCCTTCGCGGATTCGATCTCGGTCGCATCGGGAACAGGAGACGGGCGGTCCTGCGAGAACCCGATCAAAAGCTCGCGCGCCTCACGATTGGCGGGGTCGAGTGCAATGGCCAACGCAAGCGATTGGGCGGCGGCATGTCGAGCGGCAGCGCTTTCCAATCCTAATGTTTTGGCTATCAACAACATATGCCTGGACAAACCCGTCATCGTGTCCACGTCCAAAGGCAAACGATCACGACGGAACGGAACCGGTCCCTCACTCGGTCGCAGGAACGGACCTGAGGCGGAAGCAAAAGGCATCGCCAGAACGAAGCAGAACAGCCCGCGAATCAAGAGTCGTTGCATTTGGGTTACTCTACGTCGGTTTTGCGGACTTTCTCAAGACAACATTCGAATCTCTTGGACTCTGGACTCTGGAGTCAAAATGCCCTTTTCTCCCGACATGTCCGATGAGATGCCTTTTTTGGAAACCAGAGAGGAAGTCATGTTCTTCGACACCGACTGCGGCGGGGTGGTCCACAATCTCGCCTACCTTCGGATGATCGAAACCTGCCGAACCCGACTCGCCTCCACCATGGGCATGAACCTTCTGGAAATGGCGACTTCCCGTCTGTTTCCCGTACTCACCAGAACAGAAGTCGATTACAAGCGACCCGCCAAGCTGGGAGACTGGATTCGGATCAAGGGTCGGCTGGACAGCCTGTCGAAGGCACGCTTCTGGTGTGCCTTTGAAATGCATCGCGAGAGCGACGACTGCCTACTGGTCACCGCACGACAGTCGCTGGCCTTGGTACAAATGCCCGAGGGCAGACCTGCCAGATTGCCGGCTGAATGGCTGGATCGCTGGAGCTAGGTCGTTTTTCAGTCTGACCCCAGTCGTGGGTATGGTCCGAGAATTTTACCTCTTGGTTCGAGCAAGCGGTGAACTTTAGCGTATCGCATTTCGTCAACGGTGAGGAGGGGCGAAGGTAAGGAGCCAGATTCGGTTGGCCTGACCCTGCTTGGTCCGTCTCCAGGCTGCCACTCCAGCACCTCAGCATTTCCGGTGGGTCAGTTTCGAGATCATGGTAATGCTTCAGGTCTCATTCGAAGTCTCCACCTCCCGATCGCGACGCTCCAGCCACACCGACACGATGGCGAGATCGGCCGGAGTGATTCCTGAAATCCGACCTGCCTGCCCCAAGGTGGCGGGCTTGATCTGGGTCAGCTTGGTCTGAGCCTCCTTCTTCAGGCCGCGAATGGTGGTGTAGTCAATCTCGCTAGGAATTCTTTTCGACTCGTGCCGAGCCATGCGGTCGATCTGGAGCTGCTGGCGTTGCAAGTGACCCTCGTAGCGAAACTCGGTTTCAATCAGAGGCCAAAGTTCCACGTGGAACTCTTTGAGCAATTCCTCGGGCAGGGACTGCCACTCAGTCTCGCTCCGCCGGAACCAGTGATCGAGCTTGATGCCCTCGTGGGTCGTCCCGCGAATGAATCGGTCGGCCTTTGCGAGTGCCAACTGCTTCTCCTGAACCCGTCGGCTTCTCTCCTCCGCCACCAGTCCGATCTCTTTCCCACGAGGAGTGAGGCGCAGATCAGCATTGTCCTGCCTGAGGAGCAACCGGTACTCCGCGCGGGAGGTGAACATGCGGTAGGGCTCGGTGCAGCCCTTGGTGACCAGGTCGTCGATCATGACTCCGAGGTAGGCCTCGTCCCGACGCAGAATGAAATCGGGCTTCCCCTGCACCTTGAGGGCGGCGTTCGTCCCGGCCAAAAGCCCCTGACCGGCCGCCTCCTCATAGCCCGAAGTCCCATTGATCTGACCTGCGAAATAGAGGCCTGCCACCTGCTTCGTTTCCAGTGTCGGATGCAGCTGGGTGGGTGGACAGTAGTCATACTCCACCGCATAGCCCGGACGGAGGATCTCACAGTGCTCGAGACCAGGAATCGTCCGGAGAAATTCAAGCTGAACCTCGTACGGGAGTGAAGTGGAGACCCCATTGACGTAATACTCACGGGTGTGGCGTCCCTCAGGCTCCAGAAAGATCTGGTGCCGCTCCTTCTCTGCGAAGCGAACCACCTTGTCTTCAATCGAGGGGCAATATCGGGGGCCGATGCCCTCAATGACCCCACAATACATCGGGGACTGATCCAGATTGGCCCGGATGATTTCATGGGTTTCCGGAGTGGTGTAGGTGATCCAACAGGACATTTGTTCCACGTGGAACTCCGGATCGCCCCAAGGATTCAGGGTGAAGAGGTCGTCTTTCTTCCGGATCAAGCTGTCAGCCAGAAAGCTGAATTTCGGAACCGACTCGTCCCCGTCCTGCCGCTCGCACTTCGTGAGATCAAGTGATCGACCGTTCAGGCGACAGGGCGTGCCGGTTTTGAATCGCTCCACTTCAAATCCAAGATGCTTCAGGGAATCCGAGACCGTCGAGGTCGCATCCCCCATCCTGCCACCTTTCTCATTTCTCAAGCCGACATGCATCAGCCCCCGCATGAAGGTACCTGCCGAAAGCACCACGGAGCGAGACTGGATTTCCATCCCAAGGGAGGTGCTGACACCCGTGATCTCGTCCTGATCGACGAGGAGCTCCGCAACATTCCCCTGATGAAGGTCGATGCCCGGAGTCGATTCAAGAAGCCATTTCATCCGGAACTGGTAAGCCTTCTTGTCGCACTGCGCCCTTGGGGCCCGAACTGAGGGGCCTTTGGAGGCGTTGAGCATCCGCCACTGGATGGCCGTTGCATCGGTATTCAATCCCATGGCCCCACCCAAGGCATCGATCTCGCGAACCATGTGTCCCTTGGCCAAGCCACCAATGGCCGGGTTGCATGACATTTGCCCAACCGTATCAAGATTCTGGGTCAGGACTGCCACCTCACAACCCAGGCGAGCTGCCGCCAAGGCAGCCTCGATCCCGGCGTGGCCGGCCCCAATGACAAGGACATCATAACGTTTTGGATAGCGGAACATGGAAGCGGTCAGGGATGTAAACCACTCCATCCCCCATCACAAGCTCCACTCCTGATCATGTTCCACGTGGAACAACCCCTACAGTGCACGGTCGAGAATGCCCGCCGACGCCCTGGGCAGCAGCGCCTCCATCGTGAACTCCATCCGCTCCGTCCGGTTGGCAAGAAGGACCCTCGGAACTCCGAACTCGGCCAAAACCTGCCGGCAGGCTCCACAGGGAGAAATCGGAACCCCCGTGTCCGCCACCACCGCCACCGCTTCGAACCGTGTCACCCCGGCCGCAACCGCTGCCCCGATGGCCACTCGTTCCGCGCACATCGTCAGACCATAGGAAAGATTCTCCACATTGCAGCCGGTGAACACTCGTCCGTCCGAAGCCAACAGCGCCGCACCGACTTGGAATCGGGAGTAGGGGGCGTGAGCATTCAGCCGCGTTTTCCAAGCCAGTTCAACAAGGTGATCCCAATTCATGGACCCAACCTAAAGAGAAACTCAGGCAGATTCCAGCTGCGAAAATTTCCCCTCGCACGACGCCCTCTGATCTTACAACCTCCTTCCATGCAGCGTTGGTTACCTACTGCCCTTCTGGTTCTCCTCTTGGTGGGATTCCGTATTCTCGGGGCAGCCATGCCGGAAACCCTCCCCAATTTCCAACCTCTCCCGGCCATTCTTCTTTGCGGCATCGTGTTCCTCAATGGCAGCCAGAAATGGTTGGTTCCACTGGCCGCCTGGCTGGTGACAGATCCCCTGACGAGTCTCCTACAGAACCATGCCGTGACAGGCTGGCACCATCTGGAAATCGGACTCGGATTGGGAGCCACGGCACTCATCGCCCGGCAGGTCCGGAATTCCTATTCCTTGGGTAAACTTCTCGGCGCGGCCGCCTTGTCCGCCTTTGCATTCTACTTCCTGTGCAACCTGGTCTCGTTCGTGGTGGATCCACTCTACGCAAAAAATCTGACAGGTTTCCTCCAGGCGCAATGGACTGGCCCCGTCACCAATGGACCGACCTGGCCGTTCCTGCGCAATCTTTTGGCTGCAAATCTGCTTTTCACGTCTTTGTTCGTTTTGGCACGCAAGGCACTCCCAGCGGGCCAGTCCGTTCACTCTCCGATCGTTGCCAGATAAGTCTTGCAACGCATTCACCCTCACAAGCATAAGATCGCCGCATTCTGCCTGAAACGACCATGTCGACCGCCCAACTTGACTCGCCCCGTCTCGATTTCGCTGGCTCTGCCGTGAATCGCGAGCTAACCCCGGAACGCAAAATCGACCTCCTGCGCCAGATGATCCGCATCCGTCGTTTCGAGCAGGCTGCGTTGAAATATTACAATGCCGGGAAGATGAACGGCTTCCTCCACCTCTACATCGGCCAGGAAGCCGTTGCCACCGGCACCATTTCCCTCTGCGGAGAAAACGATCACGTCATCACCGCCTATCGCGACCACGGTCACGCCCTGGCTGTCGGGATGGACATGAACAGCTGCATGGCGGAAATGTACGGCAAGCAAACCGGTTGCTCGAAGGGCAAGGGCGGCTCCATGCACTTCTTCGCACCCGACAAGAACTACTGGGGTGGTCACGGCATCGTCGGCGGGCAAACCCCCCTCGGTCTCGGGCTTGCCTACGGATTGAAGTACCTCGGCCGCGAGGGTTGCTGCCTCTGCTACCTCGGCGACGGAGCCGTCAATCAGGGTGCTTTCCACGAGTCCCTCAACCTCGCCGCCCTCTTCGACCTCCCGGTCATTTACGTGATCGAAAACAACGGTTACTCGATGGGCACCTCGCAGAAGCGCTCCTCCGCCTATCGCGGCTGCCTCGCCCAGCGCGCCGAAGCCTACGACATGGAATGGGATGTGATCGATGGTTCGGATCTCTACGAAGTGCGAGCCAAAACCCACATCGCCATGGAGCGTGCCCGCAAGGAGCATCGCCCGTCCATCCTCGAGATCTCCACCTACCGCTACTACGGCCACAGCGTCGCGGACGCCAACGCCAAGAAGTACCGCTCGCCGGAGGAAATCGAGAACTACAAGCAGAACCACGATCCGATCACCCTCTTCCGGAAGCGCCTGATCGAGGAGGGAATCATCACCGACGAGCAAGCCGACCAGATCGCCAAGGAAGCGTCCGAGGAAGCGGCTGCTGCCTGCCGCTTCGCAGATGAATCTCCGGCTCCAACCATTCCTGACATCATGACAGATGTCTATTGGGAGACCGACAACCAGACTCCAGCCTCCAGGATCGGCCACCACTTCTTCAACGACTGAGCTTCAACTACGGGGATTCTAGTAATTCAACTCTTTCAGACACACGCATTCATGTCACGCACCCTCACCTACCGCGAAGCCCTCCGTGAAGGACTCGACGAGGAACTTGCCCGCGATCCCAACGTCGTCCTGATGGGCGAGGAAGTCGCCCAATACAACGGAGCCTACAAGGTCACTGAAGGCCTCTGGAAGAAATGGGGCGACAAGCGGATTGTGGATACACCGATCTCGGAAGCCGGTTTCATCGGCATGGGCATCGGAGCCTCCATGCTGGGAATCAGGCCCGTGATGGAACTGATGTTCTGGTCCTTTCACTCGGTCGCCTTCGACCAGTTGGTCAACAACGCCGCCTGCGTTCGCTACATGTCCGGCGGTCTGATCAACTGCCCGATCGTGATGCGCGGACCCGCCAACGGTGGCACCGGGGTCGGAGCCACTCACTCCCACATTCCGGAAGGCCTTTTCGCGGCTTTTCCCGGATTGAAGGTCTGTGCTCCAGCGACCCCTGCGGATGCCAAAGGGCTGATCAAAGCCGCCATCCGCGACAACGACCCGGTCTACGTGATGGAGAACACCCTTCTCTACGGAACCGTAGGCGAGGTCCCAGACCCATCGGAAGGCGATCACGTCGTGCCACTTGGCCTGGCTGATCTCAAGCGCGTGGGTTCTGATATCTCTCTCATCGCCCACGGTCGCTCGGTGATCCACGCCCTTGCTGCTGCTGAAACGCTTCAGGCCGAACATGGCATCTCCGCTGAGGTTCTCGACCTCCGCTCGATCCGCCCACTGGATGTCGATGCCATCCTCGCGACAGTCAAGAAGACCAATCGCGTCGTGCTTGTGGACGAGTCTAAGCCCTTCGGCGGTGTTTCCGCCATGGTGGCCACCTTGATCCAGGAACACGCCTTCGACTACCTGGACGCACCAGTCAAGCGGGTCTGCACCCTCGACGCACCGGCCATCTACTCCCATCACATCGAACATCTGCAACTCCCAAACCCGAGTCGGATTGTGGAGAAAGTTCTAACAATCAAGTGAACCGGGTCGTCTTTCGGATTGACCTACCCCGCCATCCATCGCCTATCCTGCACACCTCCATGCAAAAACTCCTGATTCTCATCACCCTCGCCGCAGCATGCGCTGGTCTTTCCTCCTGTTGCTGCCTCTTCTGAACACAGTCTCACTCTTCCCAATCATGAAAAATCTCCTCTTGCTGGCTTCATTGGTCGCCGTCTCCCTCGGCTTCTCTTCATGCTGTTCCATGTTCAGCGGCCTGACTGCACCCCAATTCCGCACGGAAAAAGTCAAAACTTGCCAATCTGAAACCATCACCCAGGAAGTTCCTGTCGCTGGCTCCAAGGGCGGCCTGACCCAGACCGTCACGACCAAGGTTCCCAAGTACAAGACCGTGAAGCGCATCGTCTTCTGTGGCAAATGCACCCGCTTCTACTGCCCTGACACCGATTGCTGCGGCACCACCGGCAATGGAGTGCGGAAGCTGGCATCGGCCCAAGGCAGCGTCGGCAGCCCGAACATCGGTCTGATCCCGACGATGAAGCCGCTTGCTCCCTGATCACGGTTTCCCAATTCCTTCTCGAAATGGCGGCGGTGGCTTGGTAGCTTCCGCCGCTTTCTTTTGATGCTGCTCCAGTCGCGAAAAAACTGGAAATGCCACCACATTCTCCCATCCTCCCCCCGGTTTCATTCCCCTATCCTCCATGCCAGTGAACATCGAAATGCCCAAGCTCTCGGACACCATGACCGAGGGGACCCTCATCAAATGGCACAAGAAAGTCGGCGACCAAGTCGAGATCGGCGACATCATCGCCGAAGTGGAAACCGACAAGGCAACCATGGAGATGGAAGCCTTCGATGAAGGTGTCATTTCCCAGATTCTGATTCAGGAAGGGGAAAAGGCTCCCGTGGGAGGCACCCTGGCTGTTCTCGGAGGAGATGATGCGGAATCCGCTCCTGCAGCAGTTCCAAGCGCAGCCACACCAAGCGCACCCGCCCAAGCCTCCGTTCCAGTGCCAACACCGACCACTAGCGCAACAGCAGTCGCAAGCGAGCCAAGTGGTGAACGGATCAAGGCCTCTCCCCTCGCAAGAAAAGTCGCATCAGAACTCGGAGTGAACCTTACCGGCATCGCTGGCAGCGGACCAGCCGGCCGCATCGTCCGATCCGATGTCGATGCAGCCGCAGCAGCAAAATCCTCGCCAGCACCGGCCTCCTCGGCGGCAACAGCGGCCGCTGCACTGGCGGCCGCCATGAAGGCCAAGGTCTCCGCTGCCTCCACACCGGCTCCAGCTCCTGCTGCCATTCAGCCCGTCGCCAAGGAAGAGGATCAGATCGTTCCTCTGTCCTCGATGCGAAAGATCATCGCTTCCCGACTGCTCACGTCGAAGACCACAATCCCCCACTTCTACCTGCACGTCGAAGTGGACGCGGCTCCGCTGATGGCACTTCGCAAGCAGGTGAACGACCAGGCCGAGCAAACCCACGGCAACAAGTACAGCGTCAACGATTTCATCCTGAAGGCTGTGATCAACGCCTGCCAAGCCGTGCCCGCGGTCAACGCCTCCTTCGCCGGGGATCACGTGATCAACTTCAAGCACGTCGGCCTGTCTGTTGCCATCGCCGTAGAGGATGGCCTGGTCACCCCGGTGATCAAGCAGGCTGAAACCAGGTCCCTCCTCACGATCTCCCGTGCGGTCAAGGACTTCGCCATCCGCGCCAAGGATCGCAAACTCAAGCCCGATGAATTCGACGGCGGCACCATCACCGTCTCGAATCTGGGAGCCTGGGGAATCGAATCCTTTGATGCCATCGTCAATCCACCCCAAGCCGCCATCCTCTCTGTGGGAGCGGCGATCGAAAAGCCAGTCGTCAAGAACGGCCAGATCGTCCCAGGCCTTCGGATGAACCTCGGCCTCTCCTGCGACCATCGCGTGGTCGACGGTGCCGTCGCCGCCACCTTCCTCAACGAGATCAAGAAACTCATCGAGCAGCCGGCCCTGATGCTGATTTGAGCCTCAGGAGCCCCCTCATGCCCTTTCAAGCAACGCCGTGTCTCTCCATGAGGGCCACGGCGTTTTGCTGGCTGACAGGCATTCTCGGACCGAACGGATTGGCGACGATAAACCGCTCCAGATGCTCCCGCTCTGAAGAAGATCTCTTTTCAAATCAAAGGATTCTTCATCATCATGCTGCGAATAAGTCCTCGTTTTGGGCGTTCCTCACAGCATCAAAGGGTGTTCCACGTTGGGCAAAAGATGGGCATGCCTCGGCTCGCCTCGTGAATCACACAATGATCCCGCCCTGCACCAATTTGTTGTCAGCCCCTTTCCCCAAGTTGTTCGCATATTGCTTGGCCGTTGTGGGCAATCCGTCGCTCCGGTAAACATCCAACCGTGAGAGGAAACGTCGTCATCACCGGTGGAAAGGGGGCACTCGCCCAAGCGATCGCCTCGGAATTCAGCAAGGCCCGTTGGTCGGTTGAAGCACCCGGACGGGACGAGCTCGATGTGCGCAATCAGAAGTCCGTCACCGACTACCTCTTCCATCGAGAGATTGATCTGCTCATCTGTGCCGCCGGGATCACCCGCGACGAGCCATTGGTCGGGCTTTCCGAATTGTTGTGGAACGAGGTCATCGACACAAATCTTGATGGCCCCGCCCGCTGTGTGAAAGCCGTGGTCAACGGCATGATGCGCAGGAAACGAGGCCACATCGTTCTGATTTCGAGCTTCTCAGCCATCCATCCACCGAAAGGACAAACCGCGTATGCGGCTTCAAAGGCTGGACTGATCGGACTCTCAAACGCTCTCGCCAAGGAGTTCGGGCCCATCGGAATCCGTGTGAACGCGGTCCTGCCCGGCTTCATGGAAACACCGATGACCCGCAAGCTCTCAACGGCGCGGATTGAGGAGATCCGCCGTGACCACGTCCTGGGGAATTTCAACACGCCCGATCGGGTGGCGCGCTTCATCCGCCTTCTTGAGGAGGAAATGCCGTACACCTCCGGTCAGGTCTTTCAACTCGACAGCCGGGTTGCTTGACTGCCGGTCCCGACCCGCCATGCTCCACCCATGCGCGGATTCGTTCTCAAGACTGCAGTCATTCTCATCGCCGTCGCCTCCACTTCCTGTGGAGCCGCGAACAGCGTCTATGAGACCGGAAGCCGACTTCTCCAAAGCGTCGGTCGTACGGTCACCGGCTGATGATTTCCCTCGAACCGTCTGGAAGCACCTTGAAATCCAGCCACACCGTTTGAGCTGGCAGCACCTCGGGAAACTTGTCAGCCCATTCGGCAACGATCACTCCGCCTTGATCGAGATACTCATCCCAGCCCATGGCCAACAGCTCCTCCGCACTTTCGATTCGGTAGAAGTCGAAGTGAAAAACAGGAAGTCGACCACCCCGATACTCCTGAGCGAGTGCAAAGGTCGGACTCGTCACTTGCCCACTGTAGCCAAGTCCAAGTGCCAAGCCCTTCGTCCAATGGGTCTTCCCCGCTCCTAGATCCCCGACGAGGGCGAACACCGCGCCTCCATCGGCACGTCTTCCAGCCGATTGACCCAAAGCCTCCATCTCATCGTTCGTGGCCGCTCGCTCCCGATTCATTTACTCCGGAAAGCCGAATCATCGGCGAACGTCGATTCTAAAAAAATTTCTTGTCGCTTGCGCCCCCCCATGCTGTTCTCTCCGCCCGCCCGAAAAGGCGGCAACCCTCTCTTCCTACGGACATGGCCTACGCAGTGATCAAAACAGGCGGTAAACAATACCGCGTGCAACAAGGCGACACAATCGACGTCGAAAAACTCGACGCCGAAGTCGATTCGGAACTCTCATTCGACGTTCTTCTCGTCGGCGAAGGGGATTCCGTCCAAATCGGTGCTCCCCTCGTGGCCGGT
>JAIXPW010000168.1 GCA_027485995.1 Verrucomicrobiaceae bacterium | reverse complement strand
TTGGCATCGGACCCGGTCACGGTGAAGCCGCGCTGTTTCATGGCGGCCGCGACCGCGCCCATGGCGGTCCCGCAGATCCCGGTGAAGTGGAACTTGGTTTTCTCAGACATCGAAGGGGCGGAGGCTAGGCGGTGAAACCCGCGCTGCCAATGCGGAATAGAGGAAGTGTGAATTGATTCACGAGGCCAAATCAAAAGCTGGCTGGGACCCTCGGGTCTTTGGTGGCCGACCGGGGCGGTGAGGCCATTTGGAAACGGAAACTTGGTGGGATTCCGAATCGCTCAGAAAGGTCAACAGGGATGGGAGTTGATATTTTGATCGACCTTTTGGACGAGCAAGTAGATGGTTTTAACAAATGAAGATCGGTTCGGTTAGCGGATTTCTTGGTGTTTGTTTGGCATTCGCTGCAATCTTTTCTGGCGAATCCCTAGCCGCTCCCATGCCGCAGGATTCCTGGAGCTATTACGGCAAGCGGCTTGAAGTCCCGGATGCGGTTCAGAAGAAGGGAATCGCCGTGAGTGCAGACTCGGTCTATGTCGGGATCACCACCACGGTTTCCAGCAGATTCAAGACCACAGGAATCCAGAAGTTTACTGCGGCTGGTGCCTACGTCTCCGCATTCACGGCAACATTTGGAGACATCACTGGAATGGCCTGCGACTCGGCTGGAAATCTTTACGTGTTTGATCGCGACCAGTCCTCGCTGAAATCGTTCGATTCCTCAGGCGTGCTGCGGTGGAGTGTGGGCAGTGCCGGAAACGGCGACGGGCAGTTCACGGCTACCACCCTGACTGGTTCGACTCTAACAAATCAGCACGCTCATTTGGCGATCGACGACAATGATGAGGTTTTCGTGTTGGATGATGGCAACAACCGCGTGCAGGTGTTTGATTCCCAAGGCACTTTCAAGCGGAAGTGGGGAAGTGGAGGCACCTTGACGGGTCAAATCAATGCGGCCTTTGGAATCGTGGCTCTGAACGGTCAGGTGGTGATTGTGGATTCTCCAAGTTCTCGTCAGAGGCTCCAGGTATTCACCTCGTCGGGTGTTTACCTCCGGGCTTTCGGATATGGGGTTGGCTCAAGCAACTACATCATCACGAACGAGCGCTTTTCCCTGAGTCGTGATGGCCTTCTGTCGTTTTCAAATTCAAGTATCGGAAACGGCAGTATGCCTATTTTTGATCTTTCACCCGCTCAAGTTGGCAGTGTTTCGAGGCCGACTGGATTTCCTGGAGGTTCAGGCACCCGTTTAGGCGGAGCGTTCACTACGACCGGTGACTACTGGGCGATTGCAGGGGCTGAAGTCTGGTGTTCTGAGCGCCGTTACGCCTCCACCGACAATCCACTGGTCCGCAATGTGCTGCCACAGCCCAATGTCATCAAGGTGGCCCAGCGATCTGCATCGACCTTGCTCGATATCGACTACAAGGTCGTGGATCCGGATAGTGCCACTGCCGATGTCGCGGTTCTCGGATTTCAAAATGGAGGAGAAACTCTCTCGGAGGTTCTCAGAATCGCGACCTTGGTTGAGAATACATCGACCCATGTTGGCCCCGGGCAGGCGACCAATACCGTGAAGCGTTTGACCTGGAATGCGGCGGCTGACTGGTCGAGTACCTTCGGTGACATCCAGATCGAGGTGCTCGCGAAGGATCAGAGGGATCTGCTAGGAATCCATTGGATCACGGCACCTACAAGTGGAGCCGTCGCCTCGTTCACTGCGAGTGCCAAGCCGGTGGAGGATTCCGACCTTCTCTCCCTTTGGTTCTGGCTCATTGCAAAGGGAGATTCTGCCATCAGCCTGGTCAATGGCGAGATCAAGGGGGTGGGTGGAGCTTTCAACGGTCAGACTCTGGCGAGTGGAATCGCGACCACCGCGCAGGGACGGGCATTTCTGTTCGGTCGACTCGGGGTCCGTGCGATCACGACACCGGAACTTTCGGTCCTTCAAGCCGGCAACTACGGATTCAGCTCCAGCAGCGCGAACACCATCGTCCGCCCTTGAAGCTTGATTCATCCATCGGGCAACTGCCGCTCATGAGTTTCATCCTCTCCATCCGTCGATTCCGTCTCGCGCCATTTCAGGTGGCGTTGGCTGGACTTTGCCTTCAGGTGGCCAACGCGGCGGTGGTTTCCTACTCGGAATCCTCGAGCCCTGCCGGGGTGTTCTCCTCGACGGCCAACCTCGAAACTGGCACAACTGTCACCACACGATCGGCTCCCCAGACCTTTGTTTCCAGCATCAGCCAGAGTCTGGTTTACTGGACAATCAATGGGGTGCGCCAGGCGGATGCTTCGGGTCGTTTTCTGAACCCCGCCTCTTTCACGATTCTGGAGCCAACGTCGGCCGTGGCCTTTTACCTGCCGACCTCGCAGGACAGCGATGCGGACGGCATGGCAGACTGGTATGAGATCCAATGTTACAACTCGCTCGTCCAGACGCCTGCCAGCGATACGGATGCCGACGGGATTTCGATGGCGATTGAAAGGCTCCGAGGCTGGAGTCCGGTGGCCAAGAATGATCTGCCGGAAGGCGGAGTGAGCCGACGAAGGGGGGTGAAGCTCACGGTCGTGGCACCGACTGATTTCACCCTCACCGAAACAAGCAGTCCGACAGGTCTCGTCAGCGGCAGTCGAACGGTTCTGGAAGGCCAGATCGTCGATCTTTCGATCGCTCCTGCTTCGAGTTCGGGCTATGCATTCACGGGTTGGTTTGTGAATGGGCAGAGGATCGATTCACCGCTCCTTCTCCAGCCCGTGCAGATCACGATCACTGGGAACGTTACCGCCGAGGCTCGTTATGTGAGTGCGACGGCCGATACCGATACCGACGGAATCCTGGACTGGTATGAGATGTTTCACTTCGGGACTCTGACGCAAACCGCCGCTTCGGATTCGGATGCTGACGGCTTTGATTTGAGGCGCGAATTTGACCGCTCGCAGTCTCCCGGTGTCGCGAATCTTTTGGTCGAGGGCGGGGTTTCTCGTCGGCGCGGCATTCAGCTGACAGTTGCGCCGATCACCTACGTTTCCTGCACGCTCGACAGCAATCCTCCTGGATTGATCAACGAGGTCATGACCGTGGCGGCGGGGACCGAGGTTACAACCGATGACCTGTGGGGCAGGCAGAACGGTGGCTTTGTGTTCGTGGGTTGGGAGATTGGTGGGCTCCGTCAGACGTCTCCGTCAGGGGAATCCACAGGACGAGCAGTCTTTGTCGCCGAGGATGGCTTGGTGGCGACCGCCCGGTTCATTTCATCAAGCGCGGACAGTGATTCCGACGGGGTTTCCGACTGGTTCGAGTGGGTCTATTTCGGAGGCCTTTCCTCGTTGGGAACCTCGGATGCGGATGGAGATGGATTGGATCTTCGTCGCGAGGAGTTTGCCGGACTCAGCCCGCTTCAGGTAAACCAGTTTTCGGAAGGCGGCATCTCCAGGCGCCGCAGCGGAGGAACCGTTGGAGTGAATCTTCAGCCCTTTGAGAGGTTGAGGAACCTGCTTGTGGATGGAGTGTTGACCGAGGTCTTCACGGAAACCGCATCCTCTTCCGCCCCAACTGGCATGGATTTTGGATCGGAGTCATCTCCCGCGCTTTGTGACTGGGATGGTGACGGGGATCTTGATGTCTTCGTCGCCTCAAGCGGTGCGGTGAAGGTGTATGAAAACATCGGATCGAAGTACGCGATGAATCTGGTCGAGCGCACCTCGAATTTCTCGGGGCTGTCCGCGCTTTGTATGGGAATCAGCCGCCCGCAGCTCGCATCAGGGGACTGGAACCTGGATGGACGGGGTGATCTGGTTCTTTCGGATGCGCTGGGGCAAGTGCACCTGATTCCTTCAGGTGCTACCTTCGCTGGCAGCGGCAATGGTGCTGGGGCGAGTGTTTTTGGCCATTCAGCTACTGGAGTTTTTCCGGCAGTCGGCGACTTGAACGGGGACGGTCGTGTCGATCTGCTGCTGGCCTCGGAAGCTGGGATCATCGAGTTTTACCCTCACACGGGGAATCCGGCTACGCCTTATGATCAAGTGGCGGCCATTGGAATGAATGGCGTTGAAGTCTTGGGTCTATCTTCATTGGCGATTGGTGACATCACTCTGGATGGCAGGAATGATGTGCTGGCTGCGGATGGTGAAGGAAGGATCTGGGAGTTTCACAGCCAGGCAGACGGCTCATTCATTCTGAGGAGCAAGGTGTGGGGAGGCAGCGGTGTGGGCTTTGCCTCCTGGCCGAAGATCGCTGCAGGTGATCTTGAAGGGGATGGCGACATCGATCTGGTTGGCGGTAGTGCGAATGGCGCGCTTTTCGCCCTGAGGGATCCCAAGGTGGGACGGCCCACAGGACTGACAACTGCCTCGGGGGCGGATTCGGTTCTCCTGCAATGGAACCCCGACTGGCAGTCGAGGATCAAAGGCTACCAGGTTTATCGATCAGTTGATTCCGGAGCATCCATCCAACGAATCAATTCAGCCGCCGTGGACGTTCCCCGCTACCTCGATCAGGATCTGCAACCTGCTCCGGTTCATGGATACCGGGTCACGGCTTTGACCGAGGCGATCTTCGCGGGCAATACGGTCCCGACCTTGTTGGAGAGCCCACCTTCCGCAATGGTTTCCGCCCAGGTCAGGCGTGCGGTCCTTGGACTTCAGAACACGGCTGGATTCGCGGGATCGTTTGTCCGGGTTTTCCTTTCCATCGACAACTCGGTTGGGCTGTCCGGGCAAGGCATGGATCTGCGAATTCAGTATCCAGCAGGGCTCATTCCAGCCTACCAGTCCTATCAGGTGCCTGAAGGACAAACCTTTCCTCCGGGGTTTCCAAGGACGCCTACCGTGCAGCCCAGTGGATTGGCCAATGATCTCACCTTCACATCGAACGAATCGACTGCGGCAGGTGAGCTGCGGATTCAAGGCACGGGAGGGAGCTTGGGAGTTGGCCAAGGCAAGCTCTTCACGCTGACATTCCTGATTGATTCGAATGCAGCGGTGGGAACCACCTATCAACTCGGCCTTTTGTCTGCGGTGGTTCATGACACTTCGGGCTCCTCAGTTCCGGTGACCCTCCAGGGCGGAACCGTCCGGGTGGAGGCAGTGCCCCTCCAAACTTACTCGCCGAACGTGGTGAAGGTGGGGGCCTATGGAAAAGGAGACGTGAACGGAGATGGGTTGGTGACCCTGGATGACCTCGGCTTTCTCTCCGGTCTCTTCCGTCGTGATGCGCCCACGCCAAGCGCAGAGCAGCTCTCCGCAGGCGACACGAATGGCGATGGCAAACTTGATCACAAGGACATGGTCGGCATCACCCGCATCATCTCAGGACTCGAACCATGAAACAGGTAATCTCATTGATCCTCATTTCGGGGCTCCTCCTTGGTTCTCTTGCTGCCGGGCGGAGCTTTTCCGTGCCTTCGATGACGGCGGCTCCGGGCAGCGAGGTTCTTTTTCCCGTGACGCTCGACAATGCAGCCGCATGCGCCTCGATCCAGATTCAGCTGAATTATGATCCGCAGATTCTCGACTACGTCAGCTTTGAGACCGGCACCGGGATCGGATCCCAATTCCAGCCGACCTCTTTTGCCGAGGGAGGAGTTGTGACCTTGATCTGGACCCGCGCCACGGCGCTTGCCTCTGGGAACGGCTGTCTGGGCTCGGTCAAATTCAGGGTGAATCCAGGAGCGAAGGTCGGAACAGTCACTCCTCTTGCGATTTCCAATCACGAGACCTGTGACGATACGGGCGTGGTGAATTTGTCGCTGAGTGAGCCCGTTACTTCGGTTTCGGGTTCCCTCATGGTCAGCTCGTCAGAAACAGATACGGATCTCGACGGAATGCCTGACTCTTGGGAGATCTCTCATGCGTTGAACCACCTCGTGGCCGACGCATCTGCGGATGAAGATCAGGACGGTCTTTCCAATTTTCTGGAGTATGCCCTCGGTGGAAATCCGCAAGTGGCCGACCTGGGATCCAGCCCAGTGATTGGAAAAGCGATGGGCGTGGCGGGTGACTTCCTGACAATCACCTTCAATCGCCGTCAGAATACGGATCTGATCTATCGGGTTTGGGAGTCCGCGGGCTTAGTCGCTTGGAACGAAGTTCCCATCAGCCAGCGTCTGGTCGGCCTGCCACAGGACCGGGGCGATGGGACGGAAACCATTACCGTGCGTTCTGGCTTTCAAATGAACGGCCCCGGATCATCTCCAGCTGGCTTCATGAAGGTAGAGGTTGAGAAGCCTTGATCCAGACCTTGTTTTCTCAGACGTCGAAGGGGCGGAGATTGCGCAGCGAATCCAGCTTTGCCAATGCGTAACAGGGCCGGGTCGGGCTCCATTGAGTTCTCATGGAGTGGAAACTCACTGGATCATTGGAATTGAGACCGGTGCAGGAAGAGATACAACACAACAATCATGAGCTTATTTGACTTCGTCTTTCCGGAACAGGCACAGGCTGTGCACCTTCGAACCCTTGCCGAGAACAGCCAACGGGAGGCGATGAGCCAGCGGGCGGCGGAGACGGCGGAACGGCTTCGAATGCGGCAGGTGAGCCGACTCAAAACGAAGACCGATGATCGGGTGGAAAAGCTGGAAAACCAACTGGCGCAATCCGCCCTCATCATCGAATCCCTTGTCACGCTGCTGGATGAAAAAGGCGTGGTCAGCCGGGATGAACTGAAGGAACGCGTGGCAAGGATCGACGCGGAGGATGGAGTGATTGATGGCAAGATCACGCCGCCAAGCGAGAAGCCCTTCGTGCCAAAGCGCGATTGGCCCGGTTAGCCTGAATCCTGAAATACAAACCACGAAACATCACGAAAGCCAGGGAGTTCCGGATTGCGTTGGACTCATTCATCAGGTGAGTGCGAAGATCGTAACCCTAGCTTCTTCTTTCAGGCTTTTCGTGACTTTCGTGGTTCTTCGTTTTCCTCCCAAGGGTTAGAATTTCGGCGCGGCGACGGTGGCGGTGTCTCAAAACCAGATCGATACCTCGCGAACAAACGGTAATCTTCACCCATGGTCACCAAGTCACCTTCCGAGACCGGTGAGGGCATTTCCGTCAAACTCGACCGGAGCGCGTTTTCGACCGGCACCTTGGATGAGCAGACTTCCGAGTATGTGGCGTCGTGGCGGGCTCATGGAGACAGTTGGACTCCTTAAAAAAGGCCAAGATCACCCAGCGACGAGGTGTTGAGACAGAGTTTCATACAATCAGTTCGCTGGGTTCAGCGCAGCTCGTTCAGCGGGGGCTTCAGCAGGAAGATACTTTTTTTTTTTTTTTTCTGAAGCGTTTTTTCCCTTGCTGATCCACTCGATTTCATCTTCGCGGACTTGAGCGGCAAGTTTCTCGCTTTTGGAGAGTCATTCCTTCAGTTCTAGAATGAGTGTCTCTGGACTCATTCCATCGGGGAAGGTGGATCTCGCCGCCGTAAACTTCTTGGCAAGCCGCGCCTGTTCGTCTGGATCGCTGGCTTTTTGGGAGGCGTGCAGATAGGTGAGGCTGGCGAGGTGGGCAGAAACCCTATCGACTTGCCCTGTGCAGAGAAGGTCGCCGAGGGCTTCCTGCAAAAGAGGGTTGTCGAAGTCGGCAAAGCGCATCATCCCGACAACTCCCTTGATGGCTTCACGGCGCAGGTCGTTCGACATGGCTTCTCCAGTCGGTGAGGTTTGCTTTGAGAGGACAAAGGCGGCATAACCAGTTGCCGGGTAGCCTTGCTTGGTCAAGCCAGGCCGATCATTCAAGTCGGGCTTTCCTGCGATCACCCATTCGACGAGCCATTTCTGATACTTCTCACGGCCGAAGTGGGCGTTGGGGTTGATGGCAAGCGCCTTGTTGATGAACTCAAGTGCCTTGGGGAGGTCGCCCGTATAGATCAGGAATGTTCCCATGTTCGAGTAGGTTTCGTAGACCCCAGGCTGGAGCTTCTGCTTGGCCTTCATGGTCTCGATCGCTCCTGTGTGATCGCCTAGTTTGTGCTGAGAGACGGCGAGATCGTCGTAAAGAGGCAATGCGGTTGGAGTCTTCTCCAACAGCTTCTTCGTTTCAGTGATGCGCCATTGATGAAACTCGCGGGAATGGCGCGGGAAGTTCCCGGCGATGATATCGACAGCCTTGGCCAAGCGTGCTTTCTCCGCTGCAAGCGTGTCACCGTCCCACAGGCACGCGGAGGCGGGGGAAAGATGGAGCGAGAAGAGCAGGCTCGAAATCAGGACAAGCCTTGCTCGGCGGTAAATTTGAGAGCGTTGAAACCACATCGAACCCATTCCGAAAAGTTCGCCAACTTCACGGAAAATGAAAAGTCAGAACTTGCGGTCAAGGGACTGCGCGTTGCGAAGCCTTGGTGGAGAGTGGGGTCTCCATTCTAGTGATCGCATTGGATGAGCTCATCGTGAACAAGAAGGCGAGCACTCGGCCCAAGGACCTCGCGGGTCTGGATGCTCTGGAGTCGTGAGAACACTCTTGAGAGCAACTGGATTTTTCAACGACCAGGCAGTCCAGCAGGATGTTCGCATCAAGCAGCAACCGCATGATCAACGAAGGTGCTTGTCGTTGATATGGGCGAGCCAGGCGTCATCGGTGGCTTCTTCTTTTGTGATCTTGCTGCCCCATAGGCTCACGAATCCCGTGGGGATTTTTTTCTGATCCGGCTGCTGCTGCGGCAGGGGAGTGGATGCTGCAATTTCAAATGAAATGACCTCAGCCTCGACATGGAACCGCACGAGATGGTCGCCAACCGGGAGGCCAAGCGTGCCAAGGGGCGATGATTTGGTGAGGGTGGTCATGACCTTTTGACACTGCCCGCAGTCTAAGGCGGAAAGCTTGTCTGACAAGCTCGCGGAAACTCAGAACTTCGGAGCCGCGACAGTTGCATTGTCTCTCTCCTCGACTCTGAGTCGAAGGATCCGGTCGGCGGTTTCGGTGACCATTTCCTTGAGGAGGAGCCAGAGGTGGGAGCCTTCGCGGTAGTCGGCGGGGGCGATGTGCTTGACGCGGCCGGCGTGGGTGGAGAGCTGGAAGCATTTCCGGAAGGA
>JAIXPW010000240.1 GCA_027485995.1 Verrucomicrobiaceae bacterium | reverse complement strand
GGCGTCTGGCAGCCGACTCCGGAGAAAAAGATGATCATCAACCTGCCGGACACCGTCCAGTGGACCACGCCGAACATCCACGCCGACATGATCGAGTGGATGGGCCGCCACATCGACCGTCGCGACTCGGTCATCATTTCCCTCCACACCCACAACGACCGCGGCACCGGGGTCGCCGCCACCGAGCTGGGCCTGATGGCAGGAGCCGATCGCGTCGAAGGCACCCTCTTTGGAAACGGTGAGCGCACCGGCAACCTCGACATCGTCACGGTCGCCCTGAACCTGAACAGCCATGGCGTCGAAACCGGCCTGGATTTTTCCGACCTCACCAGCATCCGCAACGTCTATGAAAAGGTCACCCGCATGGTCGTGCCGGAGCGCCAGCCCTATGCGGGCGAGCTGGTCTTCACCGCCTTCTCCGGCTCCCACCAGGACGCCATCAAGAAGGGTCTCGACCGTCGGGAAAAGGAGCTCAAGGCCGATCCGCAGATCCCCTGGGGCGTGCCGTATCTGACCATCGACCCGCAGGACATCGGCCGACCCTACGAAGCGATCATCCGCATCAACTCCCAGTCCGGAAAGGGCGGCATCGCCTACATCCTGGAGCGCGAGCACGGTCTGGAACTTCCGAAGACGATGCACCCGCAGGTCGGAAAGCGGATCTATGATCTGGCCGATGAACTTGGTCGGGAACTCACCACCGAGGAAATCCGCGAGGCCTTCCAGCGCTTCTTCGCGAACCTCGAAGCCCCGCTCTCCGTGCAGGACTACGACCTCGTCCACCACACCGAGGAGCGAGGCATGGTGAAATGTACGGCAACCGTCGTACTTGAAGGCCAGCCCCGGGAGATCAGCGGACTCGGCAACGGCCCGATCAACTCCTTCGTGCACGCCCTGGAAAGCATCGGCCTCAAGGACTTCAAGGTCACCGACTATCGTTCGCATGCCGTCCGTGGCGGATCCGACGCCAACGCCGCCGCCTACGTCCAACTCCAGCACGACGACGGCCGTCTGCTCTGGGGCTGCGGCATCGACCCCTCCATCGAAATGGCCGGCCTCAAGGCACTCGTCACCGCGTGGAATTTGCTGCGGGCTTGAGGCGCGTTTCCTCGAAACATCCACAGGCTTGCCGTCGTAAACGGCGTTGATTTCTTATGAAACGCTTCCTAGTCGCCTCGACCGCGCTCGCCCTCCCTCTCGGAGCCGCCGAGCCGCTGGCGTTCAACCGGGACATCCGGCCGATCCTTTCGAAGACCTGCTTCACCTGCCACGGACCCGACGCCGCCGCCGTGAAAGGCGAACTGCGCCTCGACCTCCGCGAGCGGGCCCTCAAGGGCGGCGAGTCGGGGAAGCCGGCCATCGTTCCAGGAAAGCCCGAGGAGTCGATGGTCGTGAAGCACATCACCACCACCGACCCGGACGACATCATGCCTCCTCCCGAGGCACACATGAAGTTCACCGCCGAGGACGCCGCGAAGCTGACCCGCTGGATCAAGGAAGGCGCGGTCTATGAGGGCCACTGGGCCTTTCAAACCCCGAAAAAAGCCCCGCTGCCAGAGGTGGCGGACGCTTCACCGAACCCGATCGACCGCTTCATCGCCGCAAAGCTGAAGTCGGAAGACCTGAGCTTTTCCCCAGAAGCGGATCGCCCGACCCTGATCCGTCGTGCCTCATTCGATCTCACCGGCCTGCCGCCCTCTCCGGAAGAGGTGAAGGCCTTCATCGAAGACCCTTCGCCGAATGCCTACGAGTCGCTGATCGACCGCTTGCTGGCCTCTCCCCGTTTCGGTGAGAATTTCGCCGTCAGCTGGCTGGACGCCTCACGCTACGCCGACACCAACGGCTACTCGATCGACGGCGGTCGTCATCAATGGATCTGGCGCGATTGGGTGATCAAGTCCTTCAACGACAACCAGCCCTACGACCAGTTCCTCACCGAACAGCTCGCCGGCGATCTCCTGCCGAACGCCACCGAACAACAGATCGTCGCAACCGGTTTCAGCCGAAACCACGCCATCACCCACGAGGGCGGCACCATTCCCGAGGAAAACCTCACCAACTACGTCGCGGATCGCGTCAAGACGACCTCGGAGACCTTCATGGGACTCACCATGGCCTGCGCCCAGTGCCACGATCACAAGTATGATCCGCTGAGCCAGCGCGACTACTACCGTTTCTTCGCCTTCTTCAACACGCTCGGCGATGCCGGCCTCGCAGGGGACCGCGGCGTCAATGCCGCCCCCGCGATCAACGCCGCTTCCTGTCTCGCAAATCCCGCCGAGGCGGAAAGCGTCCGCCGCGAACTGGAAGCGGCTAAGCAGGCCTTTTCCGCTCCGATCCCGGAGGCTCAGGCCAAATGGGAAGCCGACCAGCGCGCCGATCTTGCCGAGCGTGGCAAAGGCCTGACGCTCACGCCGCTTGAGGTGATGGCGGCCACTTCGCCGAACGGCAGCCCCGACCGCATCAAGATCCAGCCGGACCAGTCCGTCACGATCGCCGGCGGGGATTTCGCGGCTTACAACCTCCTCACCAAGCTCCCAGTCAGCGGGCCACCGATCCGCGGCATCCGCGTGGTGTTTTCTCCTAGCGACCGCTCTAATGGCAAACTCGGCTTCGGCAGCGCCAAGGGGCTGGAGGGAAACTTCCACCTCGGCTCGATCACCACCTCGGTGTCCACCTTCCCTGCCGGAAATGTCGATCTCAACGCCATCCTGCCCATCGCCCGACTCAGCGCCAGCGGGGAGCAGCCGGGCTTCGAGGTCCGCAACGTGCTCAACACCGACCCCCTTGTCGGCTGGGCTCCGCCAACCGGCAGCACGACGTCACAGCATCTCACGCTGACCTTCGCCACACCCATCCAGCCGAGCGCCACGCCCTACCTCACCACCGAGATCCTCTTCAACTACGGCCAAGGCACCTCGCCCGCCCGCTTCCAGATCTTCGCGCTCTCAGGCAATGATGACGGCTCTCCCAACCCCGCCGTCATCACTGACCTGCTCGCCGCCGATCCCGCCACGCGTACACCCGAGCAGGCCACACAGCTCCGCGACTACTATCATCAGATCGCTCCGGAAAAGGCGACGCTCCGCAGCCAGATCGAGAATCTAACCGAACGCCTGTCGATGCTCACCGAAAAGCATCCCGTGCTGGTGATGAACACCGCGCCAAAGCCGCGCGTGACCCATATCCTGAACCGCGGCGTGTATTCCTCACCGATGGAGGAAGTCACTCCCGGCAGCCCCGCCGTCCTGCCTCCGCTTTCCGACGATCCCGCCTTCGACAAGGCCACCGGCAGTTTCAAGGACCGTCCCGCCAATCGTCTCGACCTCGCCCGCTGGCTGACCCGCGCGGACCACCCGCTCACCAGCCGCGTCGCCGTCAACCGGCTCTGGGAACACTTCTTCGGTCGCGGGCTTTCCGGCTCCTCGGCCGACCTCGGCTCGCAGGGACAATGGCCGTCGCATCCCGAATTACTCGACTGGCTCGCCGTGGACTTCCGCGAAAATGGCTGGGATCGGAAACGCCTGATCAAGCTCATCCTCACCTCCCGCACCTACCGCCAGTCGTCCAACACCCCGCCGGCCCTCCTCGCCAAGGATCCTCGCAACGAACTCCTCGCCCGTGGTCCGCGCTTCCGTCTGAGCGCCGAACAGATCCGCGACCAAGCCCTCGCGACCTCCGGCCTGCTCGTCGAGCGGCTCGGTGGTCCCAGCGTGAGACCCTACCAGCCAGGCGACCTCTGGCGCCAGGTTTCCCACTACGGCTCCAGCCCCGCCACCTCGCAGACTTTTGTCCAGGATCACGGCGAGAAGCTCCACCGTCGCTCGCTCTACACCTACTGGAAGCGCACCCTCCCGCCGACCAACCTCTCGACCTTCGATGCCCCGAACCGGGAAATCTGCTCCATCGGCCGCCTGCCCACCAACACCCCGCTCCAGGCCCTCGTCACCCTCAATGACCCGCAGTTCGTCGAGGCCTCGCGCGCCCTCGCCGAGAAACTACTAGGAACCTCGTATCCCAACGATCGCGATCGTCTTTCCGCCGGATTCCTGAAGGTCACGTCCCGCCCGCCAACCGATTCCGAACTCAGCACCCTGGAATCCGCCCTGAAGCGCGAGCGCCAGCGCTACCAGTCCGACGAAGCCTCCGCGCTCGAACTCCTAGGCATAGGCGAGGTTGCTCCAAAGCCGGTCGCCTCCGCCCGCGAACTCGCCGCCTGGACCCAGATCACCTCCACTCTCTTCAACCTCTCCGAGGCGCTGACGCGGAGGTAGTAAATCGTAAATGGTAAGTCGTGAATCGTGGTTCTTCCACACCACTTACCAATCACCACTCACCATTCACTTCTTCCCGATGAACCCCTTCACCTACTCCCGCCGCGCTTTCCTTGGAAAGACCGCCAATGGTCTCGGGCATGTCGCGCTTTCCTCAATGCTGCTTCCCTCGCTGGCGAAGCTCGCCCGGGGCGAACAGCCGAACGAGGAGAACATGGCCGCCTTCCGCACCATCGCTCCGAAGGCCAAGCGGGTCATCTACCTCTTCCAATCCGGCGGGCCTTCCCATGTCGATCTCTTCGATGGCAAGGACGTGCTCACCAAGCTCCATGGCAGCAACCTGCCTCCCTCGGTCCGCGGCGATCAGCGCGTCACCGGCATGACCGCCGGGCAGTCGAACTTTCCCGTTGTCCAGCCCATCGCCCCCGGCAAGCCCTGCGGTCCCTCCGGCGTGTGGATCTCCGACCTGCTTCCCTACACCCAGAAGATCGCCGGCGACATCTGCGTGGTCCGCTCGATGCACACCGAGGCGATCAATCACGACCCCGCCATCACGCTGATCAACACCGGCTCGATGCAGCTCGGCAATGCCTCGGCAGGTGCCTGGGTCAGCTATGGTCTCGGCACCGACAATGCCAACCTCCCGGCCTACATGGTCCTCATTTCCCAAGGCACCGGAAAGAATCCCGACCAGCCGATCTTCTCCCGCCTCTGGGGCGCGGGCTTCCTGCCATCGCAGCACCAGGGCGTGATCCTCCGCGCCGGAGCCGATCCCGTGCTCTATCTCGACAATCCCGACGGCGTCAGCCGCGAGCAACGCCGCGCCCAGCTCGATGACCTGGAAAAGCTCAACCAACGCTTCGCCGATGACGTCGGTGACCCTGAAACCCTCGCCCGCATCCATGCCTATGAAATGGCCTTCCGCATGCAGGCCTCCGTGCCCGAACTAACCGACCTCTCCGACGAGTCGGCCGCCACCTTCGACCTCTACGGCCCGGAATCCCGCAAGCCCGGCACCTACGCCGCCAACTGTCTTCTCGCCCGCCGCCTCGCCGAGCGTGGTGTGCGTTTCATCCAGCTCTTCCATCGCGGCTGGGACCAGCACATCGCGATCACCAAGCAGCTTCCAAACCAGTGTCGCGACACCGACCAGCCCTCTGCCGCCCTCATCACCGACCTGAAACAGCGCGGTTTGTTGGAGGACACCCTCGTCATCTGGGGAGGTGAATTTGGTCGAACCGTTTACTCGCAAGGTGCCCTCGGTTCCCCCGTCGCCGGACGCGACCACCATGGCCGCTGCTTCTCGATCTGGATGGCCGGCGCAGGCGTGAAAGGCGGAACCTCTGTCGGCGAGACCGATGACTTCTGTTGGAACATCACCCAGGACCCGCACCACATCCGCGACCTCAATGCGACGATGCTCAACCAACTCGGCATCGACCACAACCGCCTCACCTTTCCGTATCGTGGCCTCGATCAGAAGCTCGTCGGCGTGGAGCCTGCCAAGCTCATCACCAAGGCGCTGGCTTGAGCGGCGAAGGGCTGCGTTCCACAAAGCCATCGACCTGCCACGGACGGATGCCATCACCCGGAAATGAAGAAGGTTTTCCTCACGCTTGGATGCTTGCTAATGGCGGTAGCCTGTTGGCTGGTCGGCACGATGGCCAGACACGACGATTCCCGCAAGGCCGGGGACAATCGAAAGGAGCCGAACTCGGAAACCGCCCCTTCTGCGGGTTCTTCGAGCAACGAAAACTCCACTCCACGATCCGCTCCACCTCGTCCGGCCCTGAAGAACCGACCGATCCTGCTCGGAAAAAAGGTCACCGTGCTGGAAGGCGCGATCACCGAGTCAGGCAGCGAGGGTCCGGTGAAGTTTCAGAACCACCTGGGAATGATCTTCTCCGCCAGTGCAATGCGCCCGGGCGAGGGCGACGAGGTCCTGCTGGTTGGGCCGGCTGAAGTGACGGGGGAGAACATCCCTGGCAGAATCTCGAAGAAGGAGGGAGTGATCGTCCTCACCAAGGACGGGCAATTGAAAGCGGAGGGCGACTTGGAGTTCGAATCGACCGAGCCTGGGCAGTCCACGCAACAGCATGAGTGAACCGCTGCCACACTCGCCTCTTCAACCCGCCTCCTCACTCAACCCGGTTCCTTTTCCGATACTTCATCTCCTCATCCAGCTCACGGTGCACGAATCGCTCGGGACCGAACAGTTTCCCGCAGCCCAGCGCCATCAGGGAGAGGATGCCGATGATCGTTCCGAGCGGAAAGGCAATCAGGGCCAGCACGCAAAGGACCATGCTGAGACTCCTCCCCCACTCGCTACGCTTCATCAATCCGACCCCGGAAATGAACACAATCACCGTCAAGCACAGTGAAAAATAGGCCCCAAGAAACTGCTTTCCGGCCATCAAGACCCAAGTTACGAGGATTCCTGCCACGCCTACAAAAAAGAACAGGAACACCAGCGCGCGGATCGAACTCGAATGGTTCCAGAACTTGCGGAGTTCCTTCGTCGTGAGTTCGGGGAAATCCTTTCTTTGAGGAGTGCCCACAACATCGGACTCCGGCGTGGCATAGGGATTCGAATTCATCACTGGCCACAAGATGAAGCTGTATGAAGGCTCGCAGGCAAGGATAGATCCCATCACCGAATGGCACCGCGATCACGTAGCTGCGTTCCTTGGAAATCGTGTTAACTTGAAGTCGTTGCAGGGTGCTTCACCCGGCGACACCTCCCCCCAACACCAAGCGACACCAAGGAACGAGTTTTCACTTCCCGGTCGTCGGACCTGCCTCACGCAGTGCCTGTGATCCCCCCCCCGGGAAGTGATTCTCGCCGCCCTGGCCCTGGGTAGCCCTTGCCCCTACGGTACTGCTTCGGACACTCTTCCGCCCGCAGTTCCTCCCTTGAAGGGGTCTTCCTTTCGAATTTCCGATTTCGAATTTCGTACTTTCCTCCCCCATGCATCTGCCACGGCTCCTGCACATCTTGAAGACACGTCGCCACCTCGTGGCCGTGTCAGGTGGCGCGGATTCAGTGTCCCTGTAGCATCTTCTCGACGTAGCCAGATTCGTGGCCTCGCTCGATCTGCTTTTCCTCTCCGAGCCATGCCGTACTCGCGGAAAATCTCACGACGCTGAGAAGACTCCCTCCAGCCAAACGGACGCAGGATTAAACTCGTGGCGATTGCGCTTCGTGAGGCCTGTGAGGTGCCCGAACGGTGCCTGCCTCTACTACCTACGTCGTACTTCAATTTCCTCATCGTGAATGGCGGAGAGCTGGTCCCAACCTTCCATCAACACGCCAACGATGATCGCGCGCTCGGGATGATCCGAGAGATCTTCCCCGACCGGAAGATCAACGGGATCGACTGTCTCGACCTCGTCGAGGAGAGCGGCACGCCGTTCTGCAATTCCCAGCACCACCCGGGCTCATGGCGAAAGGCCTGACAAAGGCTCGCCCCGATCCGCGTTCTCTCAGGCTGATGCGCCTGCTCCAATTTCTGGCCCTCCTGTGCCTTTCCTCGACCGCCATCGCCGCGCCTCCCGGTGTAACGATCACCCACAGCGCGGCTTCCAGCCAACTCTACATCGGCTCGCCCTCGATCTGCATCCTGCCGAACGGAGATTACCTCGCCTCGCACGATCTTTTCGGCCCGAAGAGCAATGAGCGGGGCACTGCCGTCGGTCGCATCTTCCGATCCCAGGATCAAGGGGCCTCTTGGAAGCAGATTGCCGAGTTGAATGGATTCTTCTGGCAGAACCTCTTCGTGTTTCGCGGCGCGGTCCACGCGATGGGAACCGACAAGCAGCATGGCCGACTCGTCATCCGACGCTCGACTGACGGAGGTGAACATTGGACGGAACCCACGGACGCCGCTCATGGCCTGCTCGCCGAGGGCGAATGGCACACCGCGCCGGTGCCAATGGTGGAGCATGACGGTCGGCTCTGGCGCGCGGTCGAGGACGCGATGAACGGCACCAAGTGGGGTGAACGTTACCGGGCGCACCTGATGTCGATGCCGCTCGACGCCGATCCGCTGAACGCCGCGAGCTGGACCATCTCCAATCCCCTCGCCCGCGATCCCTCATGGCTCGGCGGAGATTTCAGCGCGTGGCTGGAAGGGAATGCCGTGGTCACTCCAGACGGGCACTTGATCAATCTCCTGAGGGTCGACAATTCAAAGCTCCCGGAGAAAGCCGCCATCGTCCGCATGACCGGTCCCGCCACGATCATCTTCGACCCCGAACAGGACTTCATCGACTTCCCCGGCGGCGCGAAAAAGTTCTCCGTGCGGAAGGATCCCAAGGGCGACGGCTACTGGTCGCTGGCCACCATCGTCCCAGCCGGTGCCGTCCTCCCTGAAAAGATCAGGCCTGACCGGATTCGAAACACGGTGGCGCTCGTTCATTCGAAAAACCTTCGTGACTGGGAGGTCCGCTGCATCCTGCTCAGCCACCCCGATGCGGAGAAGCACGGGTTTCAATACCTCGACTGGCAGTTCGATGGAGAAGACCTCATCGCCGCCTGTCGGGTTGCCTGGGACGACGAAGGGGGCGGGGCGCACAGTTATCACGACGCCAATCTCCTCACGTTTCATCGCTGGAAAAGCTTCCGCCAGCTCAGCCGCAAGGACGATGTGCCGGCGATCTCTCCCTGAGGCCGCGATCGTGTGAATGCGTTCTTTGAAGCTCAGGATAGCTCGAATCTGTTGCGCGGCTTCCCGCTGTCGCAACGCCTCCCCCATCCATGATCTGGCAAAGCCAATCCTGTGGGAGTGGCGGCATTTTTTCGGTCTTCGGACCTGCTCGCGCAATCCCGGAGATGCCCCGAAGTGATTGTCGCCGCTCTGGAACTGGATAGCCTTTGCCCCCGAAGGCGGCGCTTCGGACCCGCTTCCGCCCGCAGTTCCTCCCTTGAAGGGGTGTTCGTTTCGAATTTGCGATTTCGAATTTCGTGCTTTCCTCCCCCATGCACGCGCCCTGGCTGCTCCACACCTCGAAGACCCGACGCCACCTCGTGGCCGTGTCCGGTGGCGCGGATTCCGTGGCTCTGTTGCATCTTCTCATCGAAGCCGGTTTCTCCAACCTCGTCGTCTGCCATCTCGACCACGGCCTGCGCGGCAAACACTCGACGGGCGACGCCAGATTCGTGGCCTCGCTCGCCAAGTCACATCAGCTCGTCTGCGAGATCGGTCATGAAAACGTCGCATCTGTGGCCAAAGATAAAGGCATCTCGCTGGAAACAGCAGGCCGCGAGGCCAGACATCGCTTTTTCGCCCACTGCGCCCGACTTCACCGCTGCCCGCGCATCCTGCTGGCCCATCACGCCGACGATCAGGCGGAGACAATGCTCTGGAACCTGCTGCGTGGCTCACATGGCGCGAGGGCCATGCGCGAGGTTCAGCCGATCGTCGCTGAAGGAAAGAAACTCGAACTCATCCGCCCCCTTCTCGGCCTGCGTCGCCATGACCTTCGCGAGTTCCTCATGTCACGCGGCCTGACCTGGCGGGAAGATGCCAGCAATGCGGAGAACTTCACCGCCCGCAATCGACTCCGCAATGAAGCCCTGCCCCTGCTGGCGGACATTTCAGGGCGCGACATCGTCCCCTCGCTCTGCCGCGCCATCGACTCCAGCGACGATCAAGAAGCGATCACCCGTTGGGCCCTCGATCAGGCCAGGGTCCTCGATCCACAAGGCCGACTTCATCTTCCGGCGCTCAAGGAACTGCCGCCCGCCCTCCAGCGAGCCGCCATTGCGAACTACCTCAGCGATCATGGCATCCGCGATCTCAGCCGGGAGCTGTTAGAGCGCTCACTCGATCTGTTAGACGTGAAGAATCCGGCCTGCCTCAACCTTCCGGGTGACAGACATCTGAGGCGAAGGGCGGGGCGACTGGCGGTGGAATAGCTCGTCGCCAGTGATTGGTCTTTTGGGCGCCTGGCTCCTGAGTCACCCGAAGGAGAGTTGCCCTGTTCTGACCTTGGCTGGCGGAGGCGACAAAGCATCTTGATTCAAGGATGAATCCGCACCATGCTGCTTGGCATGGTCACGCTCGCAGAAATCGAAAATCTGGTGTTCCAGCTTCCGGAATCCGACCGGGCAAGGCTCGCTGCCGATCTGCTTGATTCTCTGCCCGGGGTACTGATCGAAGAAGACGGGGGAGTGGCTGAGGCACTCCGTCGTTCCGAGGAAATGGACCGTGATCCGTCCGCATGCCTCACTCACGAGGAGTTCCTGAATGCAGTGGGCCGTCGGGGATGAAGGTCGCCGGATCGGCTGAGCATGGAGTAATCGTGGCGGTGCTTTCCCGGCGCCAAGCCAAATCATGCTGGCATTGCACTTGAAAAGCGCTGCCACGGGATCACGCACACTTAGGACAGGTCCCGAAGAATTCGAGCTCGTGGTAGAGATTCCGGAATCCTGTCTTCACCCGGATCTCCTCCTCCAGTTCATGCACCGGGCAGGGAGCTTTCACCGGTTCGATGCTGCCGCACTCGGTGCAGATGAGGTAATCCTGATGGCGTCCCGGAATCAGCAGCGTGAAATACGCAGCACGTTCGTGCAGGCCAAGACGGCGGACGAAGCCCTTTTCTGTTAGACGCTGGAGCAGGCGGAAGACGGTGGCCTTGTCGCACTGGGTGGTCAGGCGTTCGGAGCTGGCGAGTTCGGAAAGCGTCATCGGCCGCGCGCTTTCCAGCAGGGTCGAAAGGAGTTCCTCCAGTGCCTTGGTCCGGCGCAGGCCGACCTCGCGGCAGCGGTCGATCATGTCCTGAACGCTCACGATCTGCGGCGTCGGATGATGGTGATGATGCTCGGACATGATGCTGTTAGAAAAGGCTGCCCTGCGGTTCCTCGGGCCGCGGCGGTGGCGGAGGTGCGCCGATTTTCGCGTAGGCGGCGGGCATGGCCAGACGTCCTCGGGGTGTGCGTTGGAGAAAGCCCTGCATGATCAGGAAAGGCTCGTGGACTTCCTCAACCGTCGCTGGATCCTCGCCGCAGGCAACGGCCACGGAGTTGAGGCCGACCGGGCCGCCGTTGAACTTGTAGATGATCGCTTCCAGCAGGCGCTTGTCCATTTCATCCAGGCCATCGGAGTCGATCTCGATCATGGTCAGCGCGGCATCGGCCACCGGGCCGGAGATGACGCCGTTGCCCTTCACCTGGGCGTAGTCGCGCACCCAGCGCAGCAGGGCATTCGCCACGCGCGGCGTGCCACGGGCGCGGGAGCCGATTTCACGGGAGCCCTCGCGGTCGATCTCGATGTCGAGCAGCCCGGCTGAGCGCTCGATGATGAGGGCGAGGTCGTCGATGCTGTAGTAGTCGAGCCGGTTGACGAGGCCGAAGCGCGAGCGCAGCGGCGCGGTCAGGTTGCCGGAGCGGGTCGTGGCGCCGACGAGGGTGAACTTTGGCAGGTTGAGCTGGATCGAGCGTGCGGATGGGCCGGAGTCGATGATGATGTCGAGCCGGAAGTCCTCCATGGCCGGGTAGAGGTATTCCTCGATGGCCGGGTGCAGGCGGTGGATTTCGTCGATGAAGAGAACGTCGCCCTTCTGGAG
>JAIXPW010000215.1 GCA_027485995.1 Verrucomicrobiaceae bacterium | reverse complement strand
TCGAACTATCGCACCCGGATCCTCTTCTACTGCGGTCGCCTGGACCTGCGACCGGAGGCCACCCACTAAATCGCGGGAAGAACCCTTCTGGAAGTCCCGCCGATGCCGGAAGGTGGAATCTCGGATGAGGTGCTGCTGAAACGTCTCACCGCCATCCAGTCTTCAGCCTTCGTGGCAGGGGTGGCACTTGAACTCCAGCAGGCCCGGGAGGCTGGAAATGAGTCGTGGGCTGCTGAGATCCATGCTCGTCACGCCTATCGGATGCACTCGCTCAGCGAGTTCATGAAGACGCTGCTGCAGCGCTTCACCCGCTGGTTCAATCGGGTCCACGAACGCAGCGGCACGCTTTGGGAACAGCGGTACAAGAGTGTCATCGTCGAAAGCGGGATCGCCGCAAGAACGATGGCGGCTTACATCGACCTCAATCCTGTTCGAGCGGGGATGGTCATGGATCCCGCCGACTACCGCTGGAGCAGCTAGGGCGAAGCGATTGGCGGCGGAAGCAAAGGCAACGGCAAGAAAGCACGCGAAGGCCTAGTGCGGGCTTGTTTGAGCCATCGGGGAGTCGGGTTCGAGATTGAGAAGTGGAAGGACGCGGATAAAATTTATCGCCAGATGATGGGTCTGGCGCTTCAGCGCAAAAGCGGCGAGGCGGATCTAACAGCGGCGAAGCAGGTGCTCAAAGCCAAGGTCAAAGGCGAACTGGAAGCCGCCCCACAAGACTACGGCACGGTGCTGCCCGAGTTGAACATGGCAGCGATGCTTCGTTGCAAGGTCCGCTACTTCACCGATGGAGCGGTCATCGGCAGCAAGGCCTTCGTCAACGAAGCCTTTACCGCCTCACGTGAACGCTTCAGCGAGAGGCGCAAGGACGGCGCACGGAAGATGAGGGGCATCGGAGCCTCCGCCAGCGGCATACTCTGGAGCATGCGGGATCTGCGAATGGGGATTTGATCAGGAAGCGAAGGATCCGTGCAGGGCGGCTACACCAGTAACGACATCCGGAGATCCAGGCAGCGAAGCTTTAAGCCTGTGATCAGACCCTGCGATGCCATTCCTCTGTCATTAGTTCATCGGGAGCGAAAACCAGATGCAGCACTCGACGATGCTCTGGCTCAATGGCCTTGGATGAAGCGTGGAGGAGGAGGGGCCTCATCAAAAGGGCGATGCCCTCGTCAGCCAGGCAAACCTTCTGACCATGAGATCTGACAAGTTCCGGAACATCCGCGACCGGAATGATTCCCGACAAATGCGTGCCGGGGGAAATCCTCAAGGGCCCGTTTTTCTCATCACAGTCATCGAGATGAAGACGCACGGCTAGCAGGGCTTCAAGGATTCGCTTTGGAGGGCGGGCGAAGGCGATTCCGTCCTTCATCGAGGAAAGCTCGAAGCCCGGCGAGGTGACGGGTTTTGCGAATGGAAACATCAGGTCCTGATGCCAGGTGACCTTCCAGTTGGTCTCCGCAGTCTTGTCGAAGGCGATCGCCTGGATCGCCACCGAACCCGGGGGCAAATGCCCCTTTGTCGTCAGCTCATATCTGAGTTGTTCCACCACCTCTTGCACCTGCGGATGATCCAACAGGCAGCGGGCTCCGGCCTTACCTGGTTGAAACAGGTCCTCCCTTAGTCTTTGGCGTGCGGATGAGGCGATGCTGGTTTGATGAAGTTCACACCCTGCTTCGGAGAGGAGCATGGGTTCAGTTTGGAAAGGTTTTGGGACTTCGGCAACCCGCCACCCCGGGAGAGTCACGAAAAAAGTTTCATCCCGATGTCACATCCGGGCATCTTCGGATCAATAGAAGGTGAAAAGGCCATGAACGCACTCGCCCTCTACCCATCACCCCCTGACATGGACCGCTCCCGATTTTCCGAACTGATCCGTGATCATCATCAGCCGCTGCTCGCCTATGCGCGGGTTCTGGCCGGTCATCCGGAACGTGCTCGTGAGCTGGTTCAGGACGCTTTCGTCGCCGCCTGGCAGACGATTGGGAAATTCGATGTCACCCGCGACTTCGGCTCCTGGCTGCGGGGGGTCGTCCGCAACAAGTGGCGGGAGGACTGCCGCAAGCATCGCCGCGAGGTGCCGTTGAGCGATGCCGAGCTGGGGAGCCTGGAGGATGCTGTTAGAGCTTGGAGTGCCAGCGATGGCGAGGCCGGTCTGTTGGATCGATTGGCGATTTGCCGCTCGAAACTTCCCGAGTCCCTATCACAGGCGGTGCATGCCTACTACGACGAGGACCGCGATGGCGATGGTGCCGCGGCCTCGCTTGCGATCCCTGCCGCGACCTTTCGCAAACGACTCGAACGTGCACGCGCCGCGCTGCGCCAGTGCATCGAATCCTCCAACTGAACTTCAACTTTTTTCACGACCATGAACTCTCATTTCCCCAACTCTCCCGAAGACAAGCTGCTCGACGAACTGCTCCGCGAGCAGGCCCACGGCCCCGACGTGGCCTTTCTCAAACAACTCGAAGCCGCCGTGGATGCAGGTTCTCCGAAAGCGGTGAAACGCCCCGTGCCACGCCGCTATGGACGTTTCGCCATCGCAGCCGGGATCGGTCTGGCTGCAGGGACCACGTTTTTCATCCACCTGCAAAACCGGACGCCTGACCGGGCGCTCGCCATGCTCTCGGAAAGCAACAGGCCAGGCTTGTCGGCAGAAGATGCAAGCAAGCTCCGCGAGTCGATCCGCGAGCAGGAGGACATCGTTGCAGAGAAGAGCAAGAAGATGACGACGATCGTCAGGACGAAGGGCATCATTCCCAGTGGAACCGAAAGCCTGTTCCGAAACGAGGCTGAAGCGGTGGCGGCGAATGAAGGAAAGACTCGTGCGGGGGTGGAATTGCCAAAGCCGATCGAGCCCGATACTGAGGCCCCGGCTGACCTGTCCAGTCTCTCCGAGCCCCCGGTTCTTGCCCAGGCCGGCGGGCAGTCGGGAGCCGCTCCGGCCAAGGAGGCGCTCCCGGCAGTGGGTCGCCTCTTCAAAGCAAGTGGAGATTCAATGGCTAGCAGCGGCAGAGGAAATGGTTTGGGAGGATCAGGTGCAGCTCGCGATGCAATGAAGAAAGACATCGCTGGCAAAGATCCCTTCGGGGGTGGCGGTTTCGTCATTCCCGGTGAGAAAGCCCCCGATTCCATCTCCAACGACCGTTACGGAACCTTCATCGACCAGCCATGGAAATCCCCTAACAGCGACCCGCTTTCGACCTTCTCCATCGACGTCGACACCGCCTCGTACAGCAATGTCCGCCGCATGATCGTGGAAGGCCGTGAGGTGCCGAAGGACGCCGTGCGCATCGAGGAGTTGATCAATGCCTTCAATTACAAATACGATCAGCCCAAGGGAGACGGCCCCTTCGCGGTGGGTGCAACCCTTGCCACCTGTCCTTGGAATCCATCGCACCAGCTCGTGCGGGTGGCGATCAAGGGTCGCGAGATCGAAAAGGACAAGCGCCCGGCTTCGAACCTGGTGTTTCTCGTCGATGTTTCCGGATCGATGCAGAGTCCAGATAAACTTCCGCTCTTGAAACAGTCGATGGCCACCATGGTCGAGGAACTCGATGAGCGGGATCGCGTCGCCATCGTGGTCTATGCTGGCACGGAAGGCGTTGCGCTGCCATCCACCCGGCTCGATGCGGCGGGAAAAGCGACGGTCCTGAAGGCGCTTGGAAAACTGGAAGCCGGTGGCTCGACCAACGGCGGTGCCGGAATCAAGCGCGCCTATGAACTTGCCATGCAGCAGAAGATCGAAGGGGGGGTGAACCGCGTGATTCTCGCGACCGATGGCGATTTCAATGTCGGTGTCACTGGGCAGTCTTCGCTGGTGGAACTGGTGAAAGACCGAGCAAAGGGCGGTGTTTATCTAACCGTTGTCGGCTTCGGCACAGGCAATCTCAACGATGCGATGATGGACGCCATCACCCACGATGGAAACGGCAACTACTTCTACATCGACTCGGATCGCGAGGGCCGGAAGGTCTTTCTCCAGAACCTCAGCGGTACGCTGGTGACGATCGCGAAGGACGTGAAGATCCAGGTCGAGTTCAACCCGGCGAAGGTCGGCGGCTATCGCTTGATCGGCTATGCCAACCGCGTGCTCAAGAACGAGGATTTCAACAACGACAAGGTCGACGCCGGAGACATCGGTGCGGGCCACACGGTCACCGCATTCTACGAACTCAGCGCCCCCGGTGAAGGAGTGGGAACGGATGCCTTGAAATACCAGGCGGCGACAGAGAAGCCCGTCGCATCAGCGGAATGGCTGACCGTCAAGCTGCGCTACAAGCACCCCGACGGCGACGAGAGCCGCAAGATCGAGTTTCCTCTAACAGGCGAGGTGCAGGCCCTCGACAAGACCGAGCCCGAGTTCCAGTTCGCCACGGCGGTTGCGCTCTTCGGCATGAAGCTCCGCAGCATGGAGGAGGTGCGGGATTTCGGCTGGGAGAAAGTCATCGCCCTGGCCACTCCCGGACTCGCGAACGATGTGACGGAGGATCGCGCGGAGTTCGTGGGATTGGTGAAGAAGCTGGAGGGGACGTCGAAGGTTTTGCCGGAGCCTGCGGAGGTGATTCAAGACCATGAAAAGCAGGTCCTGGTTCGACCTTCCCGGGTTCTACAGTCCGATGAGGATTTCAATCAGCAGAATGGACCAAATGTCAGGGTGATGACTTTGGGAAATGGCGGACGCGCGGTCCATCTCAAGTCAGCGGATGGTCGGTCCCTTACCAGAAAGTCTTTTACCGCCGCCGGACTGTTGGAGTTCATCAGCGTCTTCCGCTTGGATGAGAGGGGAAATCCGCTGGGTGCCAAGCTTTATGATGGGGCGCGTCAGGAACTCTTCAGGGTCTCGTTCGGTTATCGGAAATCGGATGGGAAGCTGATCGAGGTGAGGATGTTTGATTCCCGTCAGAAACACATGGATGTGGATGGGGTCACTGAATTGCCGGTGCTCCGGAAAATCTGTGGCGATGATCCTGAAGGGAAGATGACCCTTGGACCCGCGATCATCGTGCGGCCCGCCGTTGGAGCCGAGGAGGCCATCAAGAACGGGGTTGAGCCGATGATCCTGGACGGGAATCCGTTCAATTCCGAGCTGGTGCCTGTTCCTGCGCCTCAACGATAAATCGCTGAGATTTCGACCAGGGAAGACTCGGACCTGGAAGCTCCCAAAACGGGCTGGAGCAGAGATGCTCCAGCAATACGGCCTCAAGCTTCGTCGGCGCCTAACAGCTCGAGGATCCGCTGGAGGTCGTCGTTGCCGTAATACTCGAGCTCGATCTTGCCCTTCTTGGCACTGTGCTGGATCGAGACGTGGGTGGCGAAGAGTTCGCGCAGACGGTTCTCGATCGCACGGATGTGGGTGTCGGTCTCGCGCGAGGAATCGGCCGGAGTGCTGCCGGGTTTCTTCGACTCCGCGGATGCGCCAGCCGGATCATTGAGGAAACTCTGGGCGAGCTTCTCGGTGGCGCGGACGGTGAGTTTTTTCCGCACCACCTGATCGGAGGCGAGAAGCTGGGCATCGCGATCCTTGATCGAAAGCAGGGCCTTGGCATGGCCGACGGAGAGCAGGGCCTGGGCGACGAGCATCTGGATGTCCGGATGCAGGTCGAGGAGGCGCATGGCGTTGGCGACGCTGGCGCGAGACTTGCCGACTCGGACGGCGATGTCCTCCTGCTTCATCGTGAACTCGCGGGCAAGGCGAACATAGCCGGCGGCTTCTTCCATCGGGTTGAGATCCTCGCGCTGAAGGTTCTCGATGAGGGCCATCTCCAACACATCGCGGTCGGACGCCTCGCGCTCGATGACCGGCACGGTGGCGAGGCCGAGTTTCTTCGAGGCACGCCAGCGGCGTTCACCGGCGATGAGTTCGAGCTTTCCTTCAACGAGTCGGACAATCAGCGGCTGGATGATGCCATGCTGGCGGATCGACTCCATCAGGTCATCAAGCGGCGAATCGACGAAGACGGTTCGAGGCTGGAGAGGAGAGGGGACGACCTGATCGATCGGCACATCGCGGACGCGTTTCGACTCGTCCACAGGAGTTTCCTGAGGAGCCGGGGTGCTACCTGCCTGTTTCTTGATGAGGGCTCCAAGTCCCTTTCCGAGTGCCTGCTTCGCCATGGGGGAGGGATCTTTACGGACTCACGCCGGGAAAACCAAGCGGATTTCAGGAGCGCTTGACGGACGGGGCTTCGCGGGCCATCGATTGCTTTGTGATAACGTCGCGATTCCTGATCTTGAGCCCGTGTTTCGTGGTGTTGGCAATGGGGTCGACCCTTGTCGCACAGGTACAGCCTGCTGCTCCGGTGGCTCCAGCGGCACCGGCCGGACCCGAGTATGACACTCCCGCTGCGGAAACACCTTCTCCCGAGGTGATCGCCTCGGCACGAGCGGCGGTGGAGAGCCTCGGAGCCCAGGTGGTTCTTGGAAAATATGAGGTTGCGATCGACCGGATGTATCCAGCCTGGAAGAAGCGCATGGCCGAGCGGGTGGGGGGCATCGAGAAGCTCAATGCCCAGCTGGCTAACAAAGCCAACGACATGCAGAGGAACGGCATGAGTATCCTTTCATTCAAACAACAGGGCCAGCCGATCGTTCGCGAGGTGTCTCTCGGCAGGAAGACCGTCACCGCAAATGGAAGATCGGTTCAAATCGACGCATTCACAAAATGGATGCTGATTTTCCCGACCGTGACCCGAGTCAAGGTGACGATGCAGAACGAACCGGTTCGCGAGATCGAACTAACCGGCTTCCAGGTGGCGATATCGGAAAAGGGAAAGAACGAGTGGACCTTCATCGATGGGTCCGGCCTGAAGGTGGCGGATCTCCGCAGCCTGTTTTCCAATCTGCCAGAGGACCTGAAGCTGCCTGTCATCGGTGGCCGTGAGATCAAGTCAGGAGCCGAGCGCTGAAGAGAATCCGAACTGCAAGTCATGGCGAAGCGATCGAAGAAACAGGAAGAAGAGGCACAACTGCACAAGAAGCTCGTCGCGCTCTGGAATCGAGCCCAGAGCAAACTCTGCGAGGTGAGGGGATCGGAGATCCATGGCCGCGGGGTCTATGCAACGGCCCGGATTCCGAAGAAGACCAAGATCATCGAGTATGTCGGCGAGCTGGTGGACAAGAAGGAGAGTGATCGGCGCGCCAATGCCCAGCATGCGAAGTCACTCAAGACCGGCGACGCGGCCGTTTACATCTTCACCCTCTCCAAGACATGGGATATTGATGGCAACGTGCCCTGGAACACCGCGCGGCTGATCAACCATTCGTGCAACCCGAACTGCGAGGCCTTCGTGGAAGGTCGGAAGATCTTCATCTATTCATTGCGTGATATCATGGAGGGAGAGGAGCTGACCTTTGACTATGGCTTCGATGTGGACTGCTACGAGGATCATCCCTGTCTCTGCGGTTCGGTCGGCTGCGTGGGTTACATCGTCAGTCGCGAGCAGTGGCCGAAGCTCAAGGAAAGGCTGGCCAAGGGAAAGGCCTGAGTTGCATGAAACCCGATCGATCACCGACTGAGTTCGAAACGCTGGTCTATCAGGTCGTGCGGAGGATTCCGAAAGGTCGGGTCTCGACCTATGGGGCGGTGGCGAAACTGGCGGGGCGCGGCACGGCTCGTTCGGTGGGCTCAGCCTTGGCAAGGAATCCCTTCGCGCCCGAGGTGCCCTGCCATCGGGTCGTGCGTGCGGACGGCTCGCTGGGTGGCTTCAACGGCGAAACCGAGGGGCCGGAAATGGTGAAGAAGACCCGCCTGTTGAAATCCGAGGGCGTCGAGATTCAGTCGGGCCGGATCGACCTCTCGCGCTTCGGGGCCTGAACAATTCAGTGGCCCATCAGCTTGATGCCCCAGGCGATCAGGCAGGCGCTGGCAAGGGCAAGCAGGACCATCAGCAGCAGGCTGCGCCGTTGGCTCTTGTGCTCGTTGCGGACCTTGCCACGGGTCGCGCGCTCCTCGAATTCCCGCTGACGCTCGCGCTCCCGAAAATCATCGGTCGGCGGCAAGGTGGCGCGCTCCTCTTCGAGTTGGCGCTTGATCCGTTCCGGTTCGGCCATGCTGGCCGCGATGCTGGCTTCCAGCCTCGCCTGCTCTTCCGAGAGGGCCAGGAGCTCGGGATCCAAGTTGGAGTCGGACCGGGACATGGCGATCATTTCAGGATGTAAACCACAAGTGCTGCGCCGCCGAGGACGAGGACCGGGAGGTTGAAGGCAAGACCGTTCCGAAACTGAGTCGCGAACTCGCCGACGGCTGCTCCCGCGGGACCGGTGCGTTTGCCTTTGCTGCGTCCGAAGATCGCACCACTGCGCATGCCGTCGAAATGGGCTGCGGCCTGTTCGTACTCATCCGCCGCGAGGTCGGCGGTCGTCATGGCACGATCGAGATGGGTGGAAAGCTGTTCCTTGGTCCAGGCTTCGGGATTGTATTTCCCGAGCTTGTCGAGATGGGACGCGAAGCAGACGCGGCATTGTTCTAGGTCATCCATCTCCTGGCGCATCTCGAAAAGCTCACGGTCGATCCGCGTGACCGCCGAGGAAAGTTTCTCGGTCAGTTCGACCTGGGAGGTCATGAAGTCGAGCTTGCGGGAGTTGAGCTCCTCGAGTTCCTGCTTCTTGCGCTCCAGCTCCTCTCGTTTCTGCTTGAGCTGCTCGAGCTGGGCCTCAGCGGCCTTGAGCTTTCCGTCGTAGTCGTCCCCGACGGAGGTTCCTCCGGGTGTCATTTCCAACTGGGTGGAACGAACGCGGATGTGGTGGGTGTGTTCGGCGTTGCCGGGCATGGGAGTGGGAAGGGAAGCGGGACCCTTTCCTCATACGTAATTTCAGAATTCCAATCCAGCCAAATGTTCCGGATTTCCTGACTATATCCACTCCGGGTCAAATGTAGAACATCGGCGAGCTGTTCTGCTGGGCCAGTACATCGAGCGTGATCGCCTGCATCTGCTGCTCCAACGCATCCGCCACCGTCTTCCACGCCGCCCGCACGGCCGTGCCGGATTCCCCATCGCTGGAGACCGAGAACTGGATCAGCGCCGGATCCACCGCCAGCACGATCTGTTGGAGCGTGATCGACTTCGCGGGCCGGGCCAGCAGATAGCCGCCATTCGAGCCGCGACGGCTGTCCACCAGTCCCGCACGCCTGAGATCATTGAGGATCTGCACCAGAAAGTTCGCGGATGCGGCTTCCCGTTGCGCGAGCTCCTCAAGGCGTGTAAGACTCCGCCCGTCGTCGCGGCGGGCCAACTGGGCCAGGGCGCGGCAGGCATACTCCAGCTTCTGGGAAATCTTCATGAACGATTCGGAACACAAGACCGCCCCCGCGGCGAGCACGAAGGCAGGCGGGTTGTGCTCGGGCAGCACGATTGATCCCGGTAAACTCTGGTCGGACATCCGCGCTGCCGCCTTGCAGGTCGCCGAGGATGAACCCTCCTTGAAGCCCCTGCTCGATGATGTCGTGCTTTCACGCGACGGCCTTGGCACCTCACTCGCCGCCCGCCTGGCCCGACGCCTGGCCCGGGAAGACATGCCCCGCGCGAGGATGGAGCCGCTGTTTGACGAGGTCTTTGAGAAAAATCCGGCCCTTGTCCACAATGCCGGACGCGACCTGCTGGCGATCTTCGAGCGCGACCCCGCCTGCTTTTCCCCGCTGGAGCCGCTGCTGTTTTACAAGGGCTTTCTCGCTCTAACAACCTACCGCGTCGCCCACCGGCTCTGGAACGACGACCGCCGCTGGCTGGCCTCGTACTTCCAGAGCATCGTCAGCGAGGCTTTCGCGGTCGACATCCACCCGGCGGCAAGAATCGGCTGCGGCATCCTGCTCGACCACGCGACGTCGTTCGTGGTCGGGGAAACCGCCATCATCGAAAATGACGTCTCGATCCTCCACGAGGTCACTCTCGGTGGCACCGGCAAGGAAAGCGGCGACCGCCATCCGATCGTGCGGTCCGGGGTTCTGTTAGGCGCGGGAGCGAAGATCCTCGGACGTGTGGAAATCGGCACCGGAGCGAAGGTCGGCGCGGGCAGCGTGGTGCTGAACGACGTGCCTGCCCATACCACCGTGGCAGGTGTGCCGGCGGTCATCGTGGGCGAGTCACGTGAGGAGAATCCGGCGATTGAAATGGACCAGCGCCTGGAATGCAGGAAGCATTGAAGCTTCATTCAAGGATCACGCGGTGACTTGGGGTCGATGTCGGGCGTGATCGAGACGTTGAGGGTTCGCGAATGGCCTCTCGTCTGGAGGCCCGGCACCTGACCGGGCCCCCAGCCTGAAAGGACTCACAGCCGCGCCAGCACTGCGTCGGCCATGCCGGTGGTGCCCACGCGGATTTCTCCGACGGCACCGGTGGCGATGTCGCCCGTACGATAACCATCGTTGATCGCGGCGGCCACGGCGGCCTCCACCACCTCGGCGGCTTCGTTTTCACCCAGCGAGAAACGCAACAGCATCGCGAGCGAGAGAATCTGCGCGATCGGGTTGGCGATGCCCTGGCCGGCGATGTCCGGGGCCGAACCACCGGACGGCTCGTAGAGTCCGAAGTAGAGGCCGTTTTCCCCCTGTTGGCCCAGCGAGGCCGAGGGCAGCATGCCGAGCGAGCCGGAGATCATCGCCATTTCATCGGAAAGGATGTCGCCGAAAAGGTTCTCGGTCACCAGCACGTCGAAGGAGCCGGGGCGCTTGATGAGCTGCATCGCGGCGTTGTCGACATACATGTGGGAGAGCTGGACTTCCGGGAACTCCTTCGCGATTTCCACCATGGTCTCGCGCCACAGCACGGAGGTGGCGAGCACGTTGGCCTTGTCCACGGAAAGCAGCTGCTTCTTGCGACCCATCGCAGCGGTGAAGGCCACGCGGGCGATGCGCTCGATCTCGCTCTTCTGATAGATCATCGTGTCGAAGGCGACCGGCTCACCATTCCGCTCCTCGCGGCCCTTCGGCTTGCCGAAATAGACACCGCCGGTCAGCTCGCGGACGCAGAGGACGTTGAAGCCATCGGCGATGAGTTCCTGTTTGACCGGAGAGGCGTGGGTCAGAGAAGGCAGGCAGACACCCGGACGGAGGTTGGCGAAGAGCCCGAAGTGCTTGCGGATCGGCAGCAGCGCGCCGCGTTCCGGCTGGATGTCCGGTGGCAGGGATTCCCACTTCGGTCCACCCACGGAACCAAACAGGATGCCGTCGGCCTGCTCACAGGCGCTGATGGTCTCCGGTGGCAGCGGATGCCCGGTGGCATCGATCGCCGCGCCCCCCACGAGATGCGAGGTGCGGGAAACGGTGAAGCCGCACTTGGCTTCGACGGCGTCGAGGACGCGGAGCGCCTCGTTCATGACTTCGGGTCCGATGCCGTCTCCGGCGAGAACGGTGATGCGGTGGCTGCGTGACATGGCCGGGAGAGTTCAGAATCGGGAATCCGGAATCAAGAGCAGGATTTCAGGGACCATCTGCCACCAGGCAAATTCGTGGCTTGAACTGCGGCGAAGAGACTGTTTCACCGCCAAGACGCCAAGTTCGCCAAAAGGAAGAGGACGGCAGATCGAACTGGGGATGCATGGTGAGGTCTCATGACCGCAAATCAGAAATCAACTTGGCGCACTTGGCGTCTTGGCGGTTCGATGATTCGGTTCGCGAAGGATCCCACTGGCCATGAACTCCAGTGCATGAACCCGGTGGATTTCACGGTGAATTCGTCATCGCAGGGGAGGCTGAAGATTTTCTCAATTTTCGGGTTGTCAAAACCCGAACCGCCATCGTTAATCCCGGCCCCGCCGCAAGGAAGGGAATGGCCCGATAGCTCAGTTGGTAGAGCACGCGATTGAAAATTGTGGTGTCGGCGGTTCAAATCCGTCTCGGGCCACCACTCCTCCTCTCAGATTTCCGAGAGGCTCCTTGCCGAAAATGCCGGAATCTTCGGCTGGCAGGAAGATCCTCACAGGCTCAGGTTGTCAGGCCTATGACCATGGCACTCCGAACCCTCCTCGCCGCCTGCACCCTGCTGGGTTCACTCGCGCTTGCCGATGAGACGCTCGACCCCTCCAAGATCACACGCAAGGTCATCCTGACCGGCAAGCAGCCCCTGCGGGTGCAGGCCGATACCCTCCCGACCAGCGCCTTCAATTTCGATTCCCCGGATGCCTGGCTCTACATCGAAGGCATCGCTCCGTCCAAGGTCGTCTCCGATCATCTGCAGCGGATTCTCGTTTACTACGAAAAGGCGGTCGTCGATGGAAACATCCGCGTCGTGCCCTATGAGAAAGGCACCCTTGTCATTCCTCACGGCCCGTCCTATCCGGCGATGTCGGTCTTTTCAGAAAAAGCTCTTTCCGGCCCCTCCCAGAACCTGAAGTGCCACCTGCCCCACGGCGATCCCAAGCGCGCTCCCTTGCCGGAGACCATCCGCTCCTTTCGACTCAAACACGGCTACATGGCCACGATCGCGTCGAAAGCCGATGGCACCGGCATCAGCCGCAACTACGTCGCCCAGGACGAGGACGTCGAAGTGAAATCCCTGCCGCCGGAACTCGATGGCAATGTCCGCTTCCTGCGCATCTTCCCCTGGCGCTGGACGGTGAAGAAGGGCATCGCCGGGGGCATCTGGCAGAAGCTCAATGTCGGCTGGTTCTATGATTGGAACATCGGTGCCCGCACCACGCCGGACATCGAGTATGTGCCGATCAAACAGAACGCCAATTGGCCGGGGCTCAATCAGGACTGGAAGGAAAAGGGCAGCGTCCACTTGTTGGGCTTCAATGAGCCGGACCACAAGGACCAGTCGAACCTCAGCGTCGATCAGGCCATCCAGGGCTGGCCCGGCCTGTTGAAAACCGGCCTGCGACTCGGCTCACCCGCCGTCTCCGATGGCGGGCTCGGCTGGCTTTACGAGTTCATGGCCAAGGCCGATGCCGCCAAGCTCCGAGTCGATTTCGTCGCCGTCCACTACTACCGCGCCGTGGCCGATCCCGGCGACGGCCGGCTTGCAGCGGCCCAGATGGAGGCCTTTCTCGAAGACATCCACAAGCGCACCCGCCGACCGATCTGGATCACCGAGTGGAACAACGGGGCCAACTGGACTGCCGGAAAGGACCCGAATGAAAAGGAACAATCACGCGCCATCGAGAAGATGATCGAGATGCTCGACAAGCTCCCCTACGTCGAACGCTACGCCCTCTACAACTGGGTCGAGGACTGCCGCATGCTCCAGCGCAAAGACGGTTCGCTCACCCCGGCCGGAGAAATCTACCGCGACCATGTCTCGAAGCCCGCGTATCAGCACGAGAAATGAGAGGGGATATTGAATGACGAAATCCGAATGACGAAGGATGGGTCGGCTACGGAATCATTTCGTCGATCCAGGCTTCAATGTCCTGCCAGGCGCTGCCGCTGAGGGATTGGTTGTGACCGGCACCGGGAACGAGGATCATGCGTTTCGGGCCCGCCAAGGCGTCGAGGATGCGTCGTGAATGTTCGGGCGGAGTGTCCTTGTCTTCTGCTCCATGAATCAGCAACACGGGCACCTTGATCTGCCGGGCCGCCATAGCGGGGCTGATGGTATCGATTTGAAAATTGCCCTTTTGTTCGGCGAGTTGGATGGACTTCTCGATCGCCCCGGCTGCGAAAAAGAAGGGAGCACGTTCGGTCACAACGGTTCTCAAATCGCTGAAGGACTCCGCAGCGACGACGGCGGTGATCCTTGGATCGAGGGCGGCGGTTTGCAGGGCCACAGCGGCCCCCAGCGAACTGCCGACCAAGATGACCGGACCAGGTCTCAAGGTATCGAGAACGTGGCGGAGATCCTTCTTTTCAAAACATCCGAAGGTGGCGGCCTCTCCACCGGATTCACCGTGAGCACGGCTGTCATAGGCCACGACATCGAATCCCCGTCGCCGGAAATGATCGAGAAATCCGCCGGCACTCGCGCGGTTGTCCGAGACGCCGTGGAGATAGATGAGTGTCGCCTTCGGTGAGCCGTCGGCGTGTCCTTGCCAGCCTTTCAGGATCACTCCCTCGCCTTGAAACGTCACCTCGCGACAGCCGACGGGCGGGGCGACTGAAACCGGTCGGCGGATTGGATAAAGGATCAGGGCAGCTCCGATGTTGGGGAGGTAGATCGCCAGGCTTCCAAGCAGCGCGAGGGTCACGCCGCCAATGAACTTCAGCTTCTTCCGTGTGAGGATCTTCATCTTCGGTCAGTTGGCGGCGCTAGGGCCTCAAGAACTAGAGTAGGATCAAGGAACGGACAATTCGAATGACTGGCGTCGTGCCTGACCGTTCTCGACGCAAGCGGGTCGATCTCCAACCGGGAGTCGCGAAATTCTTGTCGCGAAGTGCATGACAAGTCGCAGCAGGGCCAGCAAATGCTGCTCCAGCGAAGTCGGGATGTCGTCTGCAACCCTCCATCCGGGAAAACGCCTCGCCAGATACCTGATTTTCTCTCAGAGTCCTTCAAAACCAGATCAACGATTCGCCAAAAAACGCATCTCATCCAATTCTATGCCCAAGAGCGATGCAGAGCTTTACTCGGAATACCTTAGCACCACGTTTGGTGAAGAGAGTCGGATATTCATGGAGGATGGCGTTGATGGCGGCCCTCCGATTTCTGTGTTTGTCTATGAAGACTGCCCTGAACCGGGGATGATTACTGGAGTCACCTATGGCTTGAGTTTGGTCGCCAATCCCATTTGGACGCACAGCCGTCCTGAGATGGTGATTTCCATTGAGTCATCCAACCTGAGTTGGCCAAGGGTCGCGGCCAATCTGACAGCCTACTTCGCCCTCAAGAAGCGATTTAGCTATGGTGATGTTTTCACAGTGGACGGCCCACTAATGGACGACACTGAGATGGATGCGTTTTTGATCTTCGCGCAGTCAATTCTGGATCCTGAGTATGCCAGCGTAGAACTACCGGACTATCGGATCCATCTCAGCCAGTTTTACCCTTTCTACCGGACTGAAATCGAACTATACGAGCGCATTGGCCTGCACGAATTTTGGAATCATCCCGGCTTTGGCATGTATGACCCAAGACGACCACGAATTCAATGACTCATACCCTTATCAGCGAAGACCCAGAAGGCGAGCAAGCCAAGGCGCTCCGACCGGTATGAGCACCTCGATTACATTTCAGCATCCCTTCAACCGCGCCGGTGGGCGCACATCAAACGTCCCCCCAACTCAGTCCATGAAGATGGTGAATGCTTGAAAATTCATCGTCCTGTTTGCCTTCTAGTTTGTGCTGGCGGAGGGCTGGAATTGCTTTGCGGGCCCGTTGTGGAGTGGGGACACTCTTGTCCCCAAGTTAGAGTGGACGATGAAATTGCGACAAGAGTGTCGTAACTCCGGAAGACATGACAGGAGTATCGTTACTCCAGGGCCACGTAGGCGCTTTCCCGCAGTGTGATGGTCCTGCGCTTGCTGAGCAGCAGCCAGCATTCGCGCGCGGTGCCGAGGACAATGATGCCGACGAAGGTGAGGAAGGTGAGGGTGACGGCGATGTCAATGCGGGCGTTGAAGAGGGAGGTCTGGGCGGCCTTCAGGGCTGGGCCGGTAATGCCGGTGGCGATGAGGGCCTGCTGCTTGGCGATTTCCGGGAAGAAACCGTCAGCGCCTGCGGAAAAGAGTTTCAGGTAACCGGCCGAGAAGGTCACGACGGTGAGGAAGAGCATCGGCACGGCGGTGACCAAGCAGTAGCGGGCCTTGCCCATCTTGATGAGGAGGACGGTGCCAAGGCAGAAGGCGATGACGGCGAGTAGCTGGTTGGAGATGCCGAAGATGGGCCACAAACTTTTTGCAATGCCCGCGGGGTCGATGGCTCCCTGATAGAGGAAGAAGCCCCAGGCGGCGACGAGCAGGCCGGTGGCGAGGACGTTGCCGAGGGTGGACTGGGTGTTTCCGAGTTTCGGAGAGATGTTTCCTAACAGATCCTGCAGGATGAATCGACCGACGCGAGTGCCGGCATCGAGGGTGGTGAGGATGAAGAGCGCCTCGAACATGATGGCGAAGTGATACCACAGCGAGAGCGCGGTTTTCCCGGGGATGACCTGGGCGAACATGTGGGCCATGCCGACGGCGAAGGTCGGGGCGCCGCCGGTCTTGCCGATGATGTGGGGTTCGCCGAGGTCCTTCGCCATCTGCTCCATCTGCGGGAGGGTCACTGCATACTCGGGGCCGAGGGCGTTGATCTTCGCGATCTGCGCGGCGACGACCGGGGCGTTGTTGGGATTGATCGGGGAATTGATCGCGAAATACTCTCCGGGCTGGAGGGCGCAGGCGGCGATGATGGCCATGAGGGAAACCAGCATTTCCACGACCATCGAGCCGTAGCCGACGAGGCGGATGTCCTTTTCCCGCGCGAGGAGTTTCGGAGTGGTGCCGGAGGAAATGAGGGCATGGAAGCCGCTGATGGCTCCGCAGGCGATGGTGATGCAGACGAAGGGAAACACCGGGCCAGGCACGACGAAACCACCGCCGTGGACGAAGGGGGTGAGGGCCGGCATGTGCAGCGGCGGGTGAAGGATGACGATGAAGATTCCGAGGATGGCCACCGTGCCCAGCTTCATGAAGGTGCTGAGGTAATCGCGCGGGGCGAGGAGCATCCAGACCGGCAGGACGCTGGCCGTGAAGCCGTAGATCATGATCGCCCAAGCGAGCTGGGTTGATTCCAAGGTGAGGGCCTTGGACCAGGAGGGCGGAAGGTATTTTCCTCCGACCACGGCGGCGAGCAGCCCGAAGACCCCGAAGATCGAGGCGGCGGTGACGCTGACCTTGCCGCTCTTGATCATGATGCCCATCACGAAGGCCAGCGGGATGGTGGCGGCGATGGTGAAGAGGCCCCAGGGGCTTTCGGCGAGAGCTTTCACGACGACGAGGCCGAGCACGGCGAGGAGGATCGTCATGATCGCGAGCAGGCTGATCATGGCGATCAAGCCGATGACGGGATTCATCTCCTCCTTCAGCATCTGGCCGAGGGATTTGCCGTTGCGGCGCATCGAGGCGAAGAGGATGACGGCATCATGGACGCCGCCGCCGAGGGTGGCTCCGACAAGGATCCAGAGCATGCCGGGGAGGTAGCCGAACTGGGCGGCGAGCACCGGGCCCACAAGCGGGCCTGGACCGGCGATGGCGGCGAAGTGGTGGCCGAAGACGACCCATTTCGGCGTCGGCACGAAGTCTTTCCCGTCGCTGCAAGTCACGGCGGCCGGGGCGCGGCGGTCGTCGATGGTCAGCACCTTCGCGCAGAGCCAGGCGGAGTAGAAACGGTAGGCGACGGCGAAGCTGCACACGCCAGCTACCACGAGCCAGAGGGCGTTGACCGGTTCGCCGCGTTGGAAGGCGGCGACGGAAACGGCGGCGACCCCTAACAGGGAAACGCCGATCCAGAGAAGGATGCGGAAAATGCGTGGCATGTTACTTGGTGTCGTGGGAAAGGGCATCGAACACAGGAATCGGCACGTAGCGTCTAACAATGTCCTCCCAGCCCTCGGGGCCGATGAGGCTTTTCACCATGCTGGAGGAAACCTCGGCCATCTCGCGCGGCGGCATCAGGAAGACCGTGGTGATGGTCGGGGCCATGTCGGCGTTGATGTGGCGCATCACCCGTTCGTATTCGTAGTCGTCCGGCGAACGGATGCCGCGGAGGATCGACTCGGCACCCATCGTCATGGCGTAGTCGACGAGGTAGCGGTTGTCGAAATGAGCGATGGTCAGCCGCTCGCAGGACGGCACCGAGGCGCGCAGCAAGGCGATGCGTTTCTCGACGGAAAAGGAGTAGTGCTTCGACGGGTTGTTGCCGATCGCGACGATCAGCTTGTCGAACATTTCCAGTCCGCGCTCGATCATCCAGAGATGGCCGTTGGTCGGTGGATCGAAGGAGCCGGCGTAGACTGCGGTGCGCATGAGGAAGAAAATTCTAAATCATAAATTCTAAATTCTAAACCTGAAAGTTCAGAGGGTGGTGCCTTGGTTGAGGGCGTGGATCTGGTGGCCGGGCTTTGTGAAGGAGTATGACCTGGCGAGGGTGGCTGTTAGATAGTGTTTTGCGGCGGCGATGGCTTCGAGGAGCGACAGTCCGAGGGCGAGGTTGGCGGCGATGGCGGCGGAAAAGGTGCAACCGGTGCCGTGGGAGCCGGGGCGGGGGATGCGGGCGTCGGTGAAGTGATGCAGGCCGGAGGCATCGGCGAGGACGTCGATGCAGTCGGGTCCATTGAGGTGACCGCCCTTGACGAGGAAGGCGCAGCCGAAGCGGTCGCGGAGAAGGGTGGCGACTCGTTCGAGATCGCAGAGCGAGCGGATGGTTTCGCCGGAAAGAACCTCGGCCTCGGGAAGGTTTGGGGTGACCAGGGTGGCGAGCGGGAGGAGCCGGTCGCGGATTGCGGCGACGGCTTCGGGTTCGAGGAGGGAGTCGCCGGTGGAGGCGATCATCACCGGATCGACGACGAGTGGGATGCCGGGGTGTTTCTCAAGCACCGCGAGGATGGCCTCGATGTGCGGGGCGGAGAACAGCATGCCGGTCTTGATGGCGGCGATGGGGAAGGAATCGAGCAGCAGCGCGACCTGGTCGGCCACGATTTGCGGCGGCACGGCGTGGATGGCCTGGACGACGTTGGCGGTTTCCGAGACCACGCAGGTCACGGCGGTGAGTCCGTGGACGTGAAAGTGCTGGAAGCTTTTCAGATCCGCCTGGAGGCCCGCACCGGCGGAGCAATCCGAGCCGGCGATGGTCAGGGTAACAGCGGGCGGGGAACTCATGTCCAAAGGCTTCCGGGAAATGCGCGGTCGTGCAAGTGGGTTTCCCCTCCAAGTCGGCTTCATTTCTAGGGGGGGAACCACGAATGCACACGAATGGACACGAATATCTCGAAAATGTGCAAGTCCAACGAACAGCAGGAATCCTTTGATCCTATTTGTGTTCATTCGTGTCCATTCGTGGTTGGAAATCCAAAATGAGGGTGCGCAGTTTCCCACTCTTTCCGGCTTGGCAGGATGCATTGGATCGCGGAGAGTGCTCTTCCCATGGCGGCAACCATTCGAGAACTCGACGGCCTCAACGTGAAGGTCGATGACGTGATCTACATGCCGAGCCTCGATGCTCCGGAGGACAAGCCGCATCCCTTCGTGTATTTCATTTCCATCCGCAACACCACGAACGAGACCGTGACAATCCGGGGTCGGAAATGGGTGGTCCGCGAGAACAACGGCGAGGTCACCGTCGTCGAGGGCGAGGGGGTGATCGGGCAATCGCCGCTGATCGAGCCCGGCAAGGATTTCTCCTACAACAGCTACCACGTCACCCGCGACGGAGCTCGGGTGGAAGGCGCGTTTTTCGGCGAAACAGCAGGCGGCGAGTGGGTCTTCGCGCGGATCCCGGAGTTCCAGCTCAAGGTGCCGGACTGGGCGTGATCAGCCCGTCCATGCGAATGTCGTGCGGCTCGGAGAAGGTGTCGGCAACGATCTGGAAGGGGAAGCAGACGCCGAGCTTGAGGGCTTCGGGTCGGGCTTGTTCGAGCATGCGATCGTAGAATCCGCGTCCGCGACCGAGGCGGTTGCCCTGGAGGTCGAAGGCGAGGCCGGGGCAGAGGAAGAGATCGATTTCCGTGACGGGAACCTGTGCTGAGTAGGCGTGGGGTTCGCGGATGTGGAAGGCTCCGACATGAAGGTCGTTTTCCGGGTCGGTCACCGGGTGAAAGGTCAGTGCATCACCCTCGACTCGCGGCAGCACCCAGCGGCGTTCGGGATGGAGTTTCACCAGTGGCAAGAGATCCGGCTCGCCGGGCAGGGCGGCGAAGATCGCGAGGGTCGTGATTTCCGGATGGGTGGAAAGCCATGCCTCAACAGAGGCGACGATGGCCTGGGAATCCATCGGGGACTCGCGGAGCCGGTTTCGCATCGCAACCCGCAAGGCGGCTTTCGGTGTGAGATTGTCGGGATTTGCCACTTGCCAAAAGGGGAGGTCCTTTCGACCTTGGCGTCAATGAATCCCGTATGGCAAGCAGGCACCGGTCTCGTCCTGACTGCGATGGTGGCAAGTGCGGAGGAACCGGCAAAGGTCTTCACGTGGACGCCACCCAAGGTCGGCAACGGGATGTTCACCAACGATCTCGGCATGCTCGACAGCGAGCGGAACGATTACTCCACGAACCTCGCCATCTACGCGACGAACCGCGTCCTCACGGCCAAGGCCTCGCCCGCCTCGCTCGATGAGGCGCGTCGGGTGCTGGCCCTGGCGCTGCATCTTTCGCCGCGCAACAAGAAGGCGCTGGTGGTGACCTTCCAGCTCGGCAAGGGCGTGCTGCCTGAGGCGGCGGAAAGCGAATACAGTCCGCAGTCGCTCGCCAGGCTGCTGCTTTCGCGAGGCCAGTTGTTGGAAAAGCAATCCGGTGCCGAGAACGTGCAACTGTCTCGGATCTTCATCGAGCTGGCCGCAAGCCTCGATCCCAAGAACGAGGATGCGGTCTATGCCAGCGAGGTCCAGCGATTGGATCATGGGTCGGTGAACTGGAATGAAATCACCGATTTCAAGGGCAAGGAGAAGCCCGCTTCCGATTCCAAGGAGCCCTGACCCATGGGCATTGAAATCGAGCGCAAGTTTCTGGTCCGCGATCTTTCCGTGCTCGCAGGTCATGCCGGCGTCCGTTTGTCCCAAGGCTATCTCAGTTTCGATCCGGATCGCACCGTGCGCGTGCGGGTGGCGGAAAATGCGGCCTGGCTGACGATCAAGAGCCGGGGAAAAGGGATCAGTCGGGCGGAGTTTGAATATGAAATCCCGGTGGAAGAGGCGCGGCAGTTGATGGAATTCTGCACGGGTTCAGTGGTGGATAAAACGCGCCACAAGATCACCCATGCCGGGCATCTGTGGGAGGTCGATGTGTTTCACGGCGACAACGACGGACTGGTCGTCGCCGAAGTGGAGCTGGACTCGGAGGAGGAGGAAGTCGAGCTACCGCCGTGGATCGGCGCGGAGGTTTCCGACGATCCGAGGTATTTCAACGCGAAGCTGGCGAGGGAGCCTTATCGGGATTGGCCACCATGAATTTTGACGGCTGCGGGATTGCTTCTCGCCTTTCAGGGTGCCAGGCACATGCTGCCCTCAATCCATCTGCATGAGTGCGTTCAATCTCCCGAAGACCTCCGTTTGTCTCGTTTCCTTGGTGCTTTCGTTTGCGGGTGCAACCAAGGCAGATGAAGCAAAGCCTGCCGCCGACATCGCGCCGCTTGTGTTCCCAGGCAAGGAGCCCGGGGCGGTAAAGGCCGTGAAGGGAGATCACGCGATCGAGCTTTCGAACGACGCGATTTCTGCCGGATGGACTTGGAAGGATGGGCTTAAGCCGACCGCGCTGGTCAACAAGCTCTCCAATCAAGCGATCCCGCTGCCGGGTGAGGTGTTCACTTTGGAATTCCGTGATGGGCACACTGTGCGGGCCTCAGCGTTTAAGGTGGAGGGTTGGAATCTCAAGTCCATCGAGGCTGATCCAAAATCAGTGGGGCTCGCCGGTCATTTCGCCGGTCAAGAAGTGTCTGTAATGCTCGTCACCGAGGATAGAAATCTCGGAGTCGGGTGGTCGGCGATCTTGCGCGATGGCAGCAACTATGTCCGCCAGCAGATCAAGATTTACGCAGGGCTTGGTGGTGCCGACATTGCCAAGATCATCCTCGTCGATCAGCCCTTGCCCGGTGCCGACATCATCGGCCAGGTCGCGGGTTCGCCGATCGTCGATGGTTCGTTCTTCACCGGCTTCGAGCACCCAATGTCGCTCTCGCAGGTCGAGACCTACAAGCTCGTGCCCGACCCTGACGCGGAGGAGGGGAAACTTTCCTCCGACCACATTCCTGATCCGCAGGTGCCGGCGATCCGCCATCGCGCGAAGGCCTGGCTGGAGCGGGCCTTGCCGATCCAGGAGGGAAAAAAGTTCTCCGTGAGCAGCGTTCAGGGCGTGGTGCCCGACGGTCAGTTGCGTCGCGGTGTGCTCTACTACATCGAGCGCGAGCGGGCCCATGCCTATCGGCCATTCCTGCATTACAACTCGTGGTATGACATCGGCTACTTCACGCCTTACGATGAAAAGGACTGCCTCGGTGTGATCGAGGGTTTCGCGAAGCAACTCGGCGAAAAGCGTGGCGTGACGATGGATTCGTTTCTCTTCGACGATGGCTGGGATGACACTTCGAAAGGAGGCCAGTGGGTCTTCCACAAGGGCTTTCCGAATGGCTTCACGCCGGTGAAGGAGGCCGCACGCAAGGTCGGCGCGGGTCCGGGTGTCTGGCTGTCTCCCTGGGGTGGCTACGGCAAACCTCGTATTGAGCGTCGCAAGAGCGGCGAGGCTGCTGGCTATGAAACCGCGAAGACTCCTGATGATCCAAACGCGAAGCCCAACCCCGAATATGACCAGCTCTTCGCGCTGTCCGGACCGAAGTATTATGAGAGTTTCCATACCGCCTGCACCAAGATGGTGCAGGACTACGGCATCAACCAGTTCAAGCTCGATGGTACGGGAAATATCAACTCCGTGGTTCCAGGCAGCAAGTTCGGCAGCGATTTCGAGGCTGCGATTTCCCTCATCGGCGACCTGCGTGAGGTGAAGCCGGACCTCTTCGTGAACCTCACCACCGGCACCTGGCCCTCGCCATTCTGGCTGCCGATCTGCGACAGCATCTGGCGTGGCGGCGACGACCACGAGTTCGCCGGAGTCGGGCCGAAGCGCGAGCAATGGATCACTTATCGAGATGGCGACACCCACGAGCGCATCGTCAAGGGCGGGCCGCTCTATCCGATCAACTCGCTGATGCTCCACGGCATCATCTATGCCCGCAAGGCACACGACCTGAACAGCGATCCTTCCGGGGCCTTCACGCATGAAGTTCGCAGCTACTTCGGCACTGGGACGCAACTCCAGGAAATGTATATCTCTCATGATCTCCTTTCGCCGGAGAACTGGGACGAACTCGCCCAGTGTGCCAAATGGGCCCGTGCCAATGCCGACACGCTCGTTGACACCCATTGGATCGGCGGCAGTCCGCGGAAACTGGAGGTCTATGGCTGGGCGTCGTGGTCGCCGAAGAAGGGGATCATCACGCTGCGCAATCCTTCGGAAAAGGAGCAGACCTTTTCCTTCAGCCTCGACAAGGCCTTCGAGCTTCCGGCGGATGCGGTGAAATCCTTTACGCTTTCCAGCCCGTTCAAGCAGCGCGAGGTGCAGTCAATGCAGGGCAAGCTGAATCGGAACGTCATGCTGACCGTCAACCTCCAGCCGTTCGAGGTGTTGGTCTATGAGGCGACTCCGAGCGATCGCTGACCTTTCGAAATGTCGCTCTGCCGGATATCAGGCCAGTTGTTCGGATGAACCGGCGATCCGGCAGTGCTTCTTCTGTTTGGCACCAACAAGGCTTTTGGCGAAGGCCACCGTCGGGAGTTTCCAGTTTCACTCATTGGATGAGATGGAGGGAGATGATCTGAAGCAGGCATCGAATGGAATTCCCCTGCTTCAAGATCTTGAAGGGTCGTGAATGGAGTCCGGAGAGTCTGGCTCCCGGACGATCATGCGCCTTTCCGACATGGATCTGCTGGGAGAGGGGTCGTCATCGAAGGGGCTCGATCCCATGAATGGAGTCGATGGATTTCTGAAGCATTTGTCTGGTGATTCCACCGAAGCTGGCTATCCATGACATCGTAGTTCTTCGAATCACCATTGGGACATGGAACACTTTCGCTCAGGAATCGACAGGAGCTGGATGGGGCTTTGGATGGGGCTTTGGATGGCCGCCTTGATCGGGGCGGCGTCGATCCTGAGAGCCGAGACCACGGTTCATCTCGATACCGAACGTGGACGGGTGGAGCAAGCCGGCGAGGTCATCCGTACTCATGTGCTGACCTTCAGTGGCCGTCCGCTCAAGGTGGATTGGGAACTGGGGGAAGACGCTGTCTCCGCCGGAAAGCCGCTTGCATTGGAAATCTCCCGCCTCACCGGAGCGCGGCGGATTGTGTTGGATACACAATCCCTGACGATCGATGGAAAATCGAAGCGGATCGAGTGGAGCTGGCCAGTTCCGCCGAGCAAGGGGACGGTTCATTACGAGGTGCGTCTGAATCTGCCGAAGCCGGTCGTGATCGACATCGAGGCCCGGGATGAGAAGCAGTATCTCGACTCATTGAAGATCCTGTCTTCGGGAAAGCTTGAATCGTCAGGCCTGACTGCCGAGGAATCGGCCGCATTGGTTTCCCTTGGTCTCAGGATCGTAAAGGGCGCAGCCGGTGGAGACCAGGCGGCCAGTTTGATGTTCCGGCAGGGTTCCGAGGGCGGATCAGTTTCCCGGACGCTGGTGTTTTCCAAAGATCTGGAAGATGTTCTGTGGTTCCAGGGAAGTTCCTCAGGCGGATGGCGGGTGAGAGTCCCGAGGACCTGGATTTCCGGCCGTGTCCTGTCCACCGATGAAGGCCGACTCCGATTGATCTCATTGCTTTGCGAAACACCAACCCAACCTTGATCCGATGATTGCACGATGGTTCCCGATCACCTGTAGCCTTTTCATTTCCACATTCACTCAGCTGATGGCAGAGGAGACTCCGCCGCCCCTGAGTGCTGCGGTCCTTGATTTCAAGGATGGGTCTGAGGAACTGGCTGGAACGGGCGCGTCCGTTTCGGCGTTGTTGCAGGTCGGCCTCACCACGGATTCGGATTCGCCCCTGGTGGAGCGCGCCGAACTCAAGGAAGTCATCGGTGAGCAGGAGCTGACGCTGAGCGATTCCGTAACTCCCGGGCAGGCGGCCAAGGTCGGGCAATTGACAGGAGCCGAGGCGCTGGTGTCCGGTCGTGCATTCGCGGTCGATGGTCGTGTCCACCTCGTCGCCAAGGTCATTTCCTCATCGACCGGACGGGTCTTTGGCGCGACCTCCAACTATGAACGTGGTGGCAAGATGGACGAGGCGGTGAAATCCTTGTCGGCGCAGGTTGCGAAGCTTTTGAAGGAGAAGCAGGCGGATCTCCGTGGGTCGAAATCGCTCGAAGATCGCCAGCTCGAATCGCTCAAGGCGAAGATGAAGGACGGCAAGGGCCCCAAGGTTTATGTGTTCGTGAAAGAGGAAATCCTTCGCGCACCCGCACCCGACCCAGCGGTGCGGAACGAGCTGTGCCGTCTCCTTCAGACGGTTGGATGGTCGATTGTCGAATCCGAGCAGGAAGCCGAAGTGACCGTGAAGGGAGAGGCCTTCGCGGAAACCGGTGCCCGGCACGGCAACCTCTGGTTCAGCCGGGCGCGACTGGAGTTCACCGTGAAGGGTGCCGACGGCAAGGTCCTCAAGACCGATCGGGTGGTGACCGGGAATGTGGATCTTGCTGAAGCGGTCGGCTGCAAGGGAGCACTTCAGAAGGCGGGCCTGCAGGCATCGACTCTGGTCGCGGATGCCTGGCTGGCTTCGTCGAAGTGAGTTCTCGGATTTCATTTCCCTCCCTGACCATGCTGACCCAGCGGGCCATCGTTCTGCTATCGTGTGCCTTGTTCCCGTTCGGGAAATTGCATGCAACCGATCTGACGCGAGCCATCCGCTTGGAGGATTCGGCCGCGGTGGAAAGGCTCCTGAATCAAGGCAAGGACATCAATGGCCTGGATGCGGAGCTGCTGAGTCCGCTCTACTATGCGGCGGTGGCGGGACATCAGGGCTGGGTGAAGTCGCTGCTCGGAAAAGGAGGCAAGCCGGATGTCGCCGGGCAGAGCTCATCGCCTCTAACAGCCGCGACCTTGAACAACGACGTGGCCTTGGTGAAGCTGTTGCTCGATGCCGGGGCGGAGATTCCGGACTCTGACGCCGAGAAAGCGGGCGATGGTGTGTCCACCAACAAGGTTGACGGCAAAACAGTGACCTTCAGCGACGGAGTGGTTGTCGCGAACTCGCGCGTCCATCCGGCCGCTGTCGCCATGGTGGCGGGTTCGGTCGATGTGTTGAAGCTGATGTTGGCGCGCAAGCCGGATCTCAATCTGGACCAGGTGTATGAATGGTCAGGGACCACCTCGGTTTATCGGGGTGTGCCCTCAACGAATGCCTATTTCGGCGGCATCCACGATGCCATCGTCAACCGGAACTTCGAGATGGCCCGGTTCCTCATTGATCGCGGCTGCAGGATCGAGGCACCCAGCAACCTTTCCAATGTCGAGCCGCTGACTCCCGCCGTGATTGCGGCCATCGAGGGCGGCGAGTTGTGCGATCCGCTGGTGGATGCCTTGGTGGCTAGGGGCGCGACTTGGGTGCGTCGTCGCTTCCAACTCGATCCATCGATGCTGGAAGTGGAGCCATGGGATGGCCTGACTGCGGCGGCCAGGCAGGGAAACCTGAAGCGGGTGAAGCAGTTCATGCCGCTTGCTTCGACCCTGTCGGCTCCTTACCGCAGTTTCCTTCTGCGATATGCCCAGAACAGCGGGAGCAAGGAGGTGCTGGAGTTCGTCAAGGTGAGTCTCGGACCGCCGTTCAGGTCCGAAGCAGGCATTCCAAAAGGGTTTGAGGATCCGGATGCTCTGCCGCCGACAGTCGAGCCGGTCATGATTCCCCGCCGTTCGCCGAAGCCTGCCTTGAAGGCTCCGAAAGATCCAGTGGTGATCGCAGTGCTTTCATCTCCGGGAGCGGAGAATGCAGGCACTTCGCTCTCCTCATTGCTTTCCACGTTGCCGGGCTGGACGGTGGTGGACCGTGAGTTGGTCAGCGCCGCGCTTCAGGAGAAAAGCTTTTCCTCTCCATGGGAAGGAGGAGGGAAGGACTTCGGTGCGATGGGCGACCGTCTGGCTGCGGACACCTTGCTTCTGGTCAGCAAGTCTGCGGGAAGCGGAGCAGCCTGGCTGAGGATCGAGGTGGTCGATGTGAGGACGGGATTGTCACTGCGTCGCTTCCGGGTCCCGGCGGACAAGTTTGATCCCAAGAGCTTCACGGATGACATCGCGGCCGAGGTGGTTTCGGCTCGTGAACGCTTCGAATCGAACGGAGGCCGGATCGCCGCGATCAGCGTGCTTGAGATCGCGGGACGGCCAGGAGCCGGGCCGTCGTCGTCCTTGTCATCGCTGGTGCGCCTTGGACTTCGCGAGGAGATTGATTCCACGCCCGGAGCGGTTTCGATCGAGCGCGATCAAATGCAGCCGTTGATCGAGGAAAAGACGCTGGCGGGTCAGGATTCGATGTGGTCTTCGGCGTGGTCGCTTCAAGGCGGTGTCGAGTCGCTCCAGAACAATCGATTCCGCATTGAACTTCGCGCAGTCGATTTGCAGTCGGGAAAATCCCTGGATGTTTCTTCCGAAGCTGCGGATCCGGGAGCACTCGCGCACGAGGTTTGGCAGAAGTTCATCAAGGCCAGCGGGGTGCTATCGTCGTCGGCTTCTCCCTCGACGGAATCGGCCCAGCGGGAGGCATCGCAGATCATCAAGGAAGCCGAATGGCTGATGCAATCGGATCGTTTTGCCGAAGCCGTCCAGGCCGTGGACGCGGCCTATCTGTTGAGAGGCAGCGCGAAGGAGCTGATTCCAATGAGGATTCGCACCAAGACACTCAGTCTTCCGAATGCGTCGTGGGATCCGGCGAAGAAGACCTTTCTTTATCCGGAATCCAGCCAGCCGATGATGGGCTTGAGGATGTTGTCGAAGATCTCCCAGTTCCAGGACCTGGCCAGCCTGCTGGAGCGGTCGTTGATCGAGGCGCCTGAGATTTTGAAGGGGGACAAGGGAAACGCGACGAATCCTCAGGAAAGATATGCCTATTTCGGGGCCTGGGTGGCGCTCCAACGTTTGGTGACCTATCGGTTGAGCCTTCCGGAACTTGAATTGTCCGCCGAAGAGTCGATGGCGATTCGTGATCTGGATGGCACACTGGATCGGGTGGAAGAGCGGCTGTTCACCCTGCTTTCGGGCTCCGAGAACGAGTCCGGTGCATTCCGCGCCCTGGTGCTCTGGCTGAAGGAAGTGGACCTCAGCAGGATCCCCTCGTTTCAAGCAAGGCTGAGCGGTTGGATGGAGCGGTTGTTGGCCGAATCGAAAGTGGAGGCGCCGGGCTTTGCATCCAGTTATGGCGATCTGCTATCGGGCCGATATTCCAGACAACGCAACAACGGCCCGCGCTTCATCCTTGCCGGAAAGTTCCTGCAGCTTCTCGAAAAGAGCAACCGGCCCTTCGACGGCATTTGGGCCAGCGAGATCAAGGTGATGCTCTCTCATGATCGGGGGCGTGCGGCCGCGATCCGGGAGTGGATTTCGAGGCGCGTGAAATTGTCGGCAGAAGGAAAGAACCTGCCACCGCAATTTCTTCGTCCAGAGGAACTCAACCGCTGGTTGCCGATGAGGTTGAAGGCACCGTCTGCTCTGCCCTCCAGTCCGGATGCATTTCTCCCCGAACTGGTGATCGCTCCCAAGGTCGTCCCCGAGTTCCTCACGGCTCATGATCTCTATTTCTCGTGGCGCAGCAGACGGCAGGCTCTCGCGGCCGGATCGAAGGACTGGTTGGGAAATTTCATCAAGGCCTTTCCCAAATCCAACAATCGACGCTTCGAGGGAGTGGGGGATCTGGTGAGTCGCGATCAACTTTGGGCCAACTCGTATCGCGAGGTGGTCGATCCCCGAGGACTTCTGGACCTCGTCCACCGCACGGTGAGTCTTCCCGAAAAGGAGCTTGGTCTTCTTCGCAGCGGCATTGAGTCAGCGCCCGGCCTTGCCCCGGATGTGGGCTTCTTTGGAGAGAAGCAATGGATTCCGGAGATCCGTTTCAAAAAGGAGGTCGAGGCCACCCGACGGGTGGCGCTGTTCACGGGGCCGAAGGGCAGCTCCACGGTGATCTCCCTCAACGGATTGGCGCGGGATGAAGCCAATGGGGATCTGTGGTTTGGAGGGCTCGCTGGGAAACTCGAATCCTACGAACTCTCGGCCTGGTCGGCGGATCGGAGTTTCCATCCATGGCTGGTCAGACTCGCCCCGGATTCGGGCAGCTTGAAATCATTCGAGGCTCCCGCAACCACCGACTTCCGATCGCGCGACACCAGCCTGGCGGCGACCAAGGGCTTCTGCGTGATGTCGATCGTGGGAGAGCCGTTGATGGGAGCACGAACCGATCAGGATCGAGTTCTTCCGATAGGGGATGAATTGAAACTGAGTCGCATCCGATCAGGAATGGGGGCACCGAGGACAGTGGCCGCTCTCGATGGCGCCATTTATGCGCTGGCCGATGTCGGATCACCAGAGGCGATGAACGGTGAGGGTGGTGACGTGATTTGCAGGCTTCACAAGCTGCTTCCCGGTCAGGAGCCGGTGGTGATCGCCGAAGAGCGCAGGCTTCCGAATCTTTCTCCCCTGGATGATCCGAAGAATCGATTTCACGAATTGTCCGTCCGAAACTCCAAGCTCTTTCTCGACACCACCAAGGCGCGGACCCAAGCCAACGCGAACGGTCGATTCATGGCCTATAGCGAGCTCAATGCCGGAGCCTCGTATGACCCTCAATCGGGAAAATGGTCGGATGTTCTCGGCGAGGTGGAGGTCAAGAAGCAGGCGAAGGCGGAATTCGACGAGGCGTGGCGTCGGGAGCGGGGATATTTCGAGGGCAAGGGTGGACCTTTCATGACGTGGACCCTTTCGGATGGACGGGTGTTCGGCGTGGCTCGGTCTCATGTGCCCGGACAACTGGTCTTTCGTGGCAAGGGCGAGAAACCCGAGGAGAATCGGGACTTTTACGTTCCGATTTCCCTTCCGCTCGGCGACAGCCCGGCGCCTTATTTCCGGCTTAAGGTTTTCGATGGCAAGGGCAACGAGCGCAAGGAGCACAGCCAGCTCATCACCGCTGCCGAATTCATCAGGACCGCCTATGTCAGGCCGCTGGTCCTCGGTCAGACGGAGGATGCCTTGATCGTGACCCTGCAATGTGGTGATTCGATCCCGCTGCCCAGTGTCTGGTATCTTCCCAAGGTGAAGCTGGAAGAGGCCCTCCTCCAGGCTCCCTGAAGCAGGGGCTGCCGGATCGCGAATTTCCGAGGAACTGGCATGGAGGTTGGCCTGATCTCATCTTCTCGTTCCCGGCTTGCCAGAGGGCGTTTCGTGATTACGCTCCCGGCCCCGCATGAAAATCTGGCTCGACGGCGAATTGGTGGACAAGTCACAGGCGAAAATCTCCGTGTTCGATCACG
>JAIXPW010000191.1 GCA_027485995.1 Verrucomicrobiaceae bacterium | reverse complement strand
GTTGCTAGCGTCCGCGCCCTTTCCATGAGCGCGGACGCCCCGAACTACAAAGACACCCTCACCCTGCCGCAGACGACCTTTCCGATGCGGGGGGATCTGGTGGAGAATGAGCCGAAGCGGCTTGAGAAATGGGAGGCGTCCGGCCTTTACCAGAAGATCCTCGGCCGCCGCCGCGCGCAGGGGGCTCCGAAATTCATCCTCCACGACGGCCCTCCCTTCGCAAATGGCGACGTCCACATGGGCACCGCGCTCAATAAGGTGCTCAAGGACCTGGTGGTGAAATCGAAGACCATGGCGGGCTTCGAGACGCCCTTCATCCCCGGCTGGGACTGCCACGGCCTGCCGATCGAGTTCAAGGTCGTGAAATCCGCCGCCGGTCTGGAGCCGGGGGAAATCCGCCGTCGTTGCACCGAGTTCGCGAAGGGCTGGATCGACGTCCAGCGTGGGTCGTTCCGACGCCTCGGGGTCTTCGGCGACTGGTTCAACCCGTATCTGACCATGGCTCCCGGCTACGAGGCGAACATCCTCCGGGTCTTCGCGAAGCTGGTGGAAAGCGGCTCCGTTTACCAATCGAAGAAGCCGGTCCAGTGGTCCTACGGCGCCCACACCGCGCTCGCCGAGGCCGAGGTCGAATACAAGGACAAGGAAAGCCCGGCGGTGTTCGTGAAATTTCCCCTCATCGGCCAGGACGCCAGCATGGTGATCTGGACGACGACTCCTTGGACACTGCCCGCCAACCTCGGCATCGCCTTGCATCCGGAGTTCACCTACGTGGTCGGAAAATTCATCAAGGACGACTGCGTCGAGACCTTCGTGATCGTCCGCGAACTGGTGGAGACCTTCACCGAAAAGACCGGCTTTGCGCTGGCGGAAACGATCGAGGAAAAGAAGGGCCGCGAGTTCGAGAACCTTGAAGCGCAGCATCCCTTCCTCGACCGCACCTCGAAGCTCATCCTCGCCCAGTTCGTCACCACCGACACCGGCACCGGCGCGGTCCACATCGCCCCGGGCCACGGCGCGGACGACTACTCGGTCGGCCAGCAGTACGGACTCGGCGTGCTTTCCCCGGTCGATGACGATGGCAAGTTCACCGAAGAAGTCGGCCTGCCGGAACTCGTCGGCCAGCACGTCTTCCAGTCGAACGAGCGCATCATCGAGATCCTCACGGAAAACGGCACGCTGCTCGGACGCGAGGTCTACAAGCACCAGTATCCGCACTGCTGGCGCTCGAAAACGCCGATCATCTTCCGCGCGGTCGAGCAGTTCTTCATCTCGCTCAAGGACCTTCGTGGCGACGCGCTCACCGCGATTGATCAGGTCGAATGGCTGCCCGCTTGGGGCCGTAACCGCATCTACGGCACCGTCGAGGCGCGTCCCGACTGGTGCATCTCGCGCCAGCGCACCTGGGGCGTTCCGCTGCCGGTGTTCTTCGATGAAAACAACCAGGCCATCCTTTCCCCGGAGATCGCCCGCAAGGTCGCCGACCTCGTGGAAAAGGAAGGCACGAATCTCTGGTTCGAAAAATCCGATGCCGAACTCGCCGCCCTATTGGGTCTGCCCGAAGGCGTGAAGAAGTGCCGCGACACGCTCGACGTCTGGATCGACTCCGGCTGCTCGCATGTCGCCGTGCTGGAAACGCATCCCGAACTCCACGCTCCGGCCGATCTTTACCTCGAGGCCACCGACCAGCATCGCGGCTGGTTCCAGAGCTCGCTCATGCTCAGCGTCGGCTGGCGCGGCGTGGCTCCCTACAAGACCGTGATGACCCACGGCTTCGTGGTCGACAAGGACAAGAAGAAGCTCTCGAAGTCGGAGGCCGAGAAGGCTGGAAAGCCAATCGATGCCGCCCATTTCTACAACAAGTATGGTGCCGACATCGTGCGCCTCTGGGTCTCGTCGGTCGACTGGCAGAACGAGGTGCCGTTTGGAGAAGACCTCTTCAAGCAGGTCGCCGAGCCCTATCGCCGCCTGCGCAACACCCTGCGAATCCTGCTTGGGAACCTCGATGGCTTCAATCCGGAGACCGATCGCGTGTCGCCCGCCGACATGCCGTTGCTCGATCGCTGGATCCTGGAGCGCCTGAACGCCGTCGTCACCGAGTGCCGCAAGGCTTACGAGGCGTATGAGTTCCGCAAGGTCTTCAACTCGCTGAACCAGTTCTGCACGGCGGACCTCTCGGCCGTCTACGTCGATGTCACCAAGGACCGGATGTACTGCGATTCCAGTAATTCACTCCGCCGCCGCGCCTCGCAGACCGCGATGCACGACGTCTTCCTTGCCCTGACAAAACTTCTCGCGCCGATCCTCGCCTACACCGCTGACGAAGCCTGGGAGCATGCCACCTTCTGCGAAGGCACGGTCCACGAGCAGGATTTCCCGGAAGCTGATCCAGCCTATGCCGGCACCGATGCGACGACTGCCGCCGAGCGTCTTTTCCAGATCAAGTCGGTCGTGCAGACCGCGATCGAGGCGAAGATCCAGGCCAAGGAATTCACGCGCAACAACGAGGCCCATGTCGATCTCACGGTGCCTTCCGGCGAGCCGGTGTTGGCCTTGCTGCAGGACAGCGAGCTCGCCAACGAGTTCCTCATCCTCGCCGGACTGACCGTCACGGAAGGCGAAGCCCTCGCTGCCACCGCCCGCAAAACCGACCTCTGCCTCTGCCCGCGCTGCCGTCGTCACGAGCCCCTCGTCGACTCCGGTCTCTGCGCGCGATGCAATGAAGTTTGCTAGGGTTCAGTGTTCAGTTTTCAGGAAGATTCTTCCTCTTGCTGAACACTTGAAACTGAACACTGAAAACTTGATTCATGAATCTGAAAAAGCTCCTCCTCTTCATCACCCTCCCGCTCTATATCCTCGACCAGTGGACGAAGTGGTGGGTGGTCGGGCGTTTCCCGGAGCCGGCACGCGGGGATTTTTCCTCGCATGAGTTCATTCCAGTGATCGAGGGCTACTTCAATCTCCGTCGCGTCCACAACCAGGGCGTGGCCTTTGGTCTCGGAAACGGCACCACCTGGGCGTCGTTGGTGTTCTTGGTCGTGCCCTTCATCGCATTGTTCGTGCTGCGCCTGTTCTGGAAAATGGGTGTGTTCGCCAACAAGACCTCCCGCGTCGCCCTGGCCTTGCTGATCACCGGCATTTTCGGAAATTTCACTGACCGCCTGCTTCAGGGCTCCCACCTCAGCTACATGAAGGATGCCCCGTTCTGGGAAAGGCTGCGGGCGGGATACGTTGTGGACTTTCTCGATGTCATCATTCCCGGAGTGAATTACAACTGGCCGTCGTTCAACGTCGCGGACTCCTGCGTCTGCGTGGCGGCGACCCTGCTCTTCATCGGTGGCATTCTCGATGAGAAGGCAAAGAAGAAGGTCAGTTGACCGATGCGGAGGAAGCGAAGACTTCTTCTGAAACTCCCTTGCTCTGAGCTTTCCGGCGCGTGGATCAGCTCGCGCCGGTTTGCGGCGGCCGCACTTCAGGAGAAATCCTGATCCGTCGCTTCAAGACCGGCAGATGGTGCGGCATGATGGCCGAGAACAGGTGGACCAGCGGAAATGCCAGCAAGGCGAGCAGCACGCCGGAAACGATCGAGCCAACGATGAAGCTGCCGACATTGATGGTACCTACTCCAGGCAGTTGGGTTTCAAGCTTCATCAACTCGCCAGGCATGGTGACATGAAGGTGCTTGACGACGAAGTTCCCGATAAACATCTGGCAGATCCAGATCGGCACGTTGGTCAGCGGGTTGCTCAGGAAACACGCCCCGATCGCGAAGGGCACGTTCGCCCGGGCCCGCACGGCGATCAGTGCGGCGGCCACCGACTGCATCGGCATCGGCATCACCGCGAAAAACATCCCGATCGAGGTTCCCACCGCGACCGAGTCCCGACAAGGCATCCACAGCCGACGCTCGAACAGCGGCTTCGTCAGCTTGCGCCACCAGACGCGATGACGCAGTCGCGGGTGCCGCAGGGTGCGGTACGCGCGGCGCACGAGCCAGAGGTAACGTTTTTTCATCGGAGTGAAGGCGCGGGAACAATCGCCGGACCGCAGCACGAAGCAACGGTAAATCCCTTGCCGCCATGAAACGATCCCGCCATGCTTCTTTTGTTCATGGAAATCTGGCAATCTATCGCGCTCGGGGTGATCGAAGGGGTCACCGAATTCCTCCCGGTCAGCTCCACCGGCCATTTGATTGTCGCCGAGCGCATCATGGGCATCGGCACCGGCTCCCCGACCGACAAGGAGGCCGCCGACGCCTTCGCGGTCTGCATCCAGGGCGGCGCGATCCTGGCCGTGCTTGGACTTTACTGGAAGCACGTCGTCCAGATGATCCGTGGCCTTCTGGGCAAGGACCCCGAGGGGCTCCGACTGGCGATCAACATCGTGGTCGGCTTTCTCCCCGCGCTGGTGCTCGGCGTCCTCCTGAACAAATGGATCAAGGCCCACCTGTTCGGCATGTGGCCGGTCATCGCCGCCTGGATCCTCGGCGGCATCGGCATCCTCGCCGTCACCGCCTGGCGCAGGAAAAGCCCGGCTCCGGCCGGTGGTCGTGAGCTTGGTGAGATGACCTTGAAGATGGCCGTGATCATCGGCCTGCTGCAATGCGTGGCGATGTGCCCCGGCACCAGCCGCAGCCTGATGACGATCTGCGGCGGGCTTCTGGTCGGGCTTTCGGTCCGGGCAGCGGTCGAGTTTTCCTTCCTGCTCGGCGTGCTGACCCTCACGGCGGCAACGGCCAAGGACGCGGTGGACAAGGTCAAAGGGCTCGATCCCGCCTACGACGCGATGTTCGGCGGCTTGAAACTGATGCTGCACGAGTTCGGAGCCGCGAACCTGGTGGTCGGCAGCCTGGCGGCGATGATCTCGGCTGCCATTTCGGTGAAGTGGCTGGTTTCCTATCTCCAGCGGCATGGCCTGGCGGTCTTTGGATATTATCGGATTGCGGTCGGAGCGCTGGTGGCGATCCTGATCCTGCTTCAGGTTTTCCCAGGCTGATTGGAGTTCATTTCCGCAGCGTGCGAACTTGGTGACTCGGCAACCCTCCCCGGGTCGCGGGCCGTTTAGGCTTGCCGCATCCCGCGCGGAGGGCTGGAGTTGCCTTGATGAAGATCTCGATGAGCACGATTGCAGTCCTGCGGGTTCTCCTGCTGGCGCTTTTCGTGTTTTGCACGACCGGTCTCCACGCCCAGCAGACCCTCAAGTTGGCGCTGGCGGATGGATTTGATTTCCCGGTCGGCAAGCCCAATGCCGACGGCTACTATACCGCCAGAGGCGTCCGCTTGAGCGGGGCCGTCCATTACGGCGAGGACTGGAATGGCCGGAGTGGCGGCGATACCGATCTGGGCGACCCCGTTTATAGCTGCGGCGATGGCGTGGTGGTCTGGGCTTACAATGTCCGCCAGGGCTGGGGAAATGTCGTCATCATCCGACATGCCTACCGCGACCCGACCTCGGGGCAGGTGAAATTCTGCGATTCCCTCTATGGCCACCTCAATGAGTTCAATGTGAAGGTCGGCCAGATGGTCAAACGCGGCCAGAAGATCGGCACCATCGGCTCCAACTTCGGCATGTATCCGGCGCACCTCCACTTCGAGATCCGCCACAACATCAACGTCGGCATGCTGCGCGACAACGTCCCTCGCGATTTCACCAACTGGGCAGTCCCCAAGGACTTCATCACCAAGTATCGCCGCCTCAACCGCGAGTGGGGAAATGTCCCGGTGCCCATCGGCACCTGCCCCGAATACCAAGGTTTCAAGGGACTCTGACCCATGGCCATTCAATCCAAGCCTCCGACCCCTGCGAGGTTCATCCTGCTGCTCGTCGCTGCGGGCGTCATCTGGGGACTGGATGCCTGGAAGAAATCCCATCCGGCTTCCAAGCCGCCTGCGGACAAGCAGGAGGAGCGCCAGCGTCAGCCAGCTCCGAAGGCAGGAAAAGCCGCTTCGGCAGAAGGTCCTGAAACCTCGGGTGGCTACGAGGTTTATCGTAGTTGCCTTCTCGACTCGGAACGCGGCAACGACGGTGACAGCTTCCGGATCAAGCTGCCTGACGGTCGCACCGAAACCTTCCGCCTCTACTTCGTCGATACCCCCGAGAGCGAGTTCAAGTCCTACGCCAACGGAGAGAACAACCACGAGCGCATCGCCAAACAAGCCGAGTACTTCGGCATCACTCCCGAGCAGGCCGTTGAGATCGGGAAAAAGGGCAAGAAGTTCACCCTCGACCGCCTCTCCAATCGACCCTTCACGCTCTACACCCTCTGGGACAGCCCCTTCAACGATCAGCGTTATCACGCGTTCATCGAGTTCCCCAGCAACGGGGGAGCCCGCCCCCTGGATGAACTCCTGGTCGAGCAGGGCCTATGCCGCATCTTCACCAAGGGGGCCGACACTCCGGACTGCACCCCGATGCAGCAGCGCAAGGACAAGCTCCGCGCCATCGAGAAACAGGCCCGCGACCGTCGCGTCGGGGCTTGGGGATTGCGTTGAATTCATCCCGGCGGTTCACTGCTGTCGTGTCCACTGCCGATCTCATCGAACTCTCCCGGAAGCTCGCCCGCGATCTCGACGGCTTTCGTTTTTCCGCACCCGTTTCCCACACCTACAACCCGCTCGACTACGCCCGTGTTCCGCATGAGTTCTTCCTGAAACGCTTCGGCGGCGGGAAAAAGCGGGTCTTCCTGCTCGGCATGAACCCCGGCCCTTTCGGCATGGCGCAGACCGGCGTCCCGTTTGGAGAGATCGCCGCCGTGCGCGACTGGATGGGCATCACCGCCCCTGTCGGCAAGCCCGTGCCGGAGCATCCGAAGCGCCCGATCGAAGGCTTCCACTGCCCGAAGTCCGAGGTCAGCGGCCGACGCCTTTGGGGACTTTTTTCTGAAAAATTCCCCAAGCCGGAAGACTTCTTCGCCGACCACTACGTTGCCAACTACTGCCCCCTCGTCTGGATGAGCGCCACCGGGGCCAACCTCACGCCCGACAAGCTCCCGTCAGCAGAAATGGAACCCGTCGAAGCCATCTGCCTCGATCACCTCGCGGAGGTCCTCAAACTACTAAAGCCGCAGTATCTCATCGGCGTCGGTGGCTTTGCCGAGGAACGCCTCCGCCGCGCGGCGGAGAAAACCGGTGGCTCCTATCAGATCGGCCGCATCCTCCATCCCTCCCCCGCTTCCCCCGCCGCCAACCGCGGCTGGGCCGAGGTCGCGGAGAGGCAGTTGAAGGAGCAGGGGGTGTGGTAGGTCGATCAATACCAGACCGATTGTTCGACTGTATTGACTGAATCAGGAAAATGGGTTCAGCGTCGGAACCTTCGCCTTGGCGAAATCAATCGTATTGCGGGTCACAACGGTCAATCCATGAGCGATTGCGGTCGCGGCGATCATGCTGTCTTTCACCGGCATCGGAGTTCCGCGTCTCTTCAGGTTGGCCAGCAATTCCGCCCAGCGCAGGCCCGTTTCGAGGTCCCAGGGCAGGCAGACGAGATTCTGAGCGCCTGCAGCGAACCAGGCCTCCAGCGCGGAGCGCTTTTTCCCCTTGGGTAAAAGGAGAATGCCGTATCGGAGTTCGCCTAGAATGACCGGATCGACTGCGATTTTGGAGGAGTTGAGTTTCATCCACTTCAGCACCGCCGTATCCGGGCTTGGTCGAGTCACCTCGCTCAACACATTGGCATCAACGAGGAACTTCACAGGCTGTCGGTGGATCCGGATTCAATAGGAGTGTACCATCCTTTGACCGGGCAGGCGAGGAGCCAGTCCACCACTCCTTGATTGGCTGGTTCAATGATTTGCACCAAGCGATAGTCTCCGCGATCCAGACGTTCGATCTCGAACTTCTGGCCAGTTTGAATTCCATCCTGATGGCGAAGTTCGGCAGGGAGGACAATTTGTCCCTTGCTGGAAAGGGTGGCGACCATGGAAGTAAGATGCCGTCTTACTTGGTGGGTGTCAAACCGGAGATTTTCCCCCATGATCCCAAAGGAATCGCTTCCTTGAAAATGCCGAATTGACCTCGGTGCCCGCCGCTGGCTGATGATCCGGGATGGACAAGCTTTCCGCGAGCCTTCTTCTGCTCACGACGATGGACCCACTCGGCAACGTCGCAAATTTCCTGGCTGCCCTTCGACCCGTGCCGCCGGAGCGGCGGGTGGCGGTGATTGCCCGCGAGCTGGTGATCGGACTCGTGATCCTGCTGGTGTTCCTGTTCTGCGGCCGCTGGCTGCTGGGGCTGCTGCACCTGAAGGAAGAGGCGCTCTTCATCAGCGGTGGAGTGGTGCTGTTCCTGATCGCATTGAAGATGGTGTTCCCGCCGCCGCGACGCGAGGAGGACGACCAGCTTCTAACGGAACCTTTCATCGTACCTCTCGCCACCCCGCTGATGGCCGGGCCGTCGGTGCTGGCGACCCTTTTGGTGCTCGTCAGTTCGGAGCCTCACAAGATGGGCGATTGGCTGGTGGCGATGCTGGTCGCCTGGGGCATCACGTCGGCGATCCTGATGTTCGCCCCGGCCATTTCCCGGGTGCTGAAGGAAAGGGGAACCATCGCGGTCGAACGGCTGATGGGCATGGTGCTGGTGATGGTGTCCGTGCAGATGTTTCTGAACGGGCTGGATCACTATTTGGGACGCTGAGGAAAGGCGCTCTCAACCTGCGATGCGTAGGCCGGAGGCGATGGCGTTGATGGAGAGCAGGAGGTCGGGAAGCAGCGTGATGGCATCGTGTTGGCGACCGGCGGCGAGGAATGCCAATTTCGGGGCTCTTACGTTCGCCAGAGAGTCTGTTTTCCTCAATGTGAATCCGCGAGGACGTACTGCCACCCGGCAAATGGTAAGATGAAAAACCTGACTCCGAAGGAAGGCGCTTGCTCATCTAGAGATCATTTCGATCACGTTTTTGACGACTGATTCGAAAACGACGGTGTCCACCAACTTGCGGAGGAGGGGGCCGACAAACCAGGATCCAACCGGAAAAAGCAGGTAGATCGAAAGCTTGCGGAAGGTTCCCGTGTCGATCGCCCATTCGGGAACATCGGTGATGAAGGTTCGGCGGGCGATCAGGTCGGCTTCGGTTCCCGGTGATGATGGGGTTCCTCGCTGCCTGTCGTCGCGGATTTGGCGGAGCTGCCGACCGATCTCATCCAAGGTCGCCGACTTTTCAACCTGCACGCGCTGTTTCAACCTCCACAGCGGAAGAAACAGTGAGAGTGCGGCGACGGCAACGCTGCCAAGGAAAAGGGGGAGCAGCACCTTCGCGGAATCGACCTGCAATTCGGGATTCGGATCGAAGAACATGATTACCACCAAGAGGGAAATGCCAAGGCACCAAGCGAGTGCGTTGCGAAGGCCACTGCGGCCGTAGCGTTGAAGTGGGGTGATATTCCAGAGATCCACCAGCACGCTCTGGTATTCATTCACTCCCGCGCCGCGAAAGGTGAAATAGGCCGCGCGCCCCAGACCCCAAAGCAAGAGCAGGGAAAGGAGATCGACATACAGTTCCCCCGCATTCCATGGATTTCGCCCGGGCTCCTGAAGGTGGATTTGCTGGGAAGTCAGGACGATCAGCACCATGCCCACCCCTACTCCCGCAGCGCCGGCCAGCCTGCTGTAGAGCCAGCAGCGCGGGCTCATCGTGGCCGCGCTACCCGCCCTGTCGGCCAGACGTGCGGCGGTCAATCCGTAGGCCAGCAAGGACGCACAAAGTACGGTAACGTGGGCTTGCGGAGTGATTTCAGGAGTCGGCCCGGCGGTGAAGGGAAGCACCCCGGACAACGCGTGCAGCGCGAGGCCGATGATTGTTAGAGCAATGGCGGTCACCACGCCGGCCAGCCAAGCGGGGAGCGGGATGAGTGAGGCGAGTCGGGTTTCGATGGTCATGGGATGGTGGGGTTTCGATGTCCGGAGATGCAGATGAATTCGCGGCCTGCATTTCGGCCGTTTGTTCGAGAGATGGAGACGAAGCCGTGAGCGGAAAAGAGGGATTCCACCGCCTCTGCGTCGTGAAATCGGAACACGCTTTCCGAAACGCCGGTTTTCCGCAGGTCTGCCTCGGTGTGGAAGCCGATGGTGAATCTCCCTCCGGGTTTCAGGACCCGAAGAACCTCGCGCATGGCCTGGGTTTGATCGCTCCAGAAATAGATCGTGTTCACGGTGCATACGCGGTCAAACGAGGCATCCGCGAAGGGCAGTGACTCGATGGTGCCCGCGCGAAGGATGGCGAAGCGAAGACTTGGATTGAGTCGGGCTTTCTTCAGCAGGGTTTCCGACATTTCGACTCCAGCGACCGCTCCTTGTGCGGCGCATGTAACAATTTGTTCCAACAGCGCAGCACCGCCGAAGCCGATCTCCATCACATGATGCCCGGCCTCGATCTGCATTTCCGCGAGTGTCAGGCGGTTGATGCCTGCGTTTTCGCGATTCATCACGGACGCGAGTTTTGTGCCAAGCCAGCCGCGGGGGTGGCGGAGTTGTTTGGAAAAGAAGAAGGCAAAATTCATCGGACAGGATCGGGGTCTGTGAGGTTGAAAGCGGCGTGGGACCTGGCCATGCTGCTGCCTGCATGAAATCCTCGACCGTTAGTGTGACGCTTACCCGCAGCATGATGCGCTACGCCGTTGCCCGCGGGGCGAGGCTTGAGGAACTTTGTGCGGCGGCGGGGATCGAGCCATCTCTGCTGGCGCGGCCTGACGAGAGAATTTCCGGCGAGCAATCGCTCAGAGCTTGGAATGCGGCGGTGCGGGCCACGGGCGATGATGACTTCGGCCTGCACCTTGGTGAACTCAGCCAACCGGCGAGTCTCGGCCTGGTTGGCTTTTCGATGATCAGCGCACCCGACTTGGGTGGCGCGCTGGAACGACTGGCCCGATACACCAATTTGCTGACGAACGGTGTGCGCGGAACGATCACCCGTCATCACACCGAAGCTCGCTTCGACTTGGAGGCAAACCGCAACGTCGCGAATTTCCTGTTGGAAAGCCCGCGCCAGCACATCGAGTGCACACTGAGCGCATTCCTCGCGCTGGCGGCATCTCTGACTGGCCGTCCGCTGCCCGTGACCGAGGTTTGGTTCCAGCATGTCGAGCCCCCAAGCACCTTGGAACACCGCAGGATTTTCCGCAGCCCGGTGCGATTCAGCCGCGAGGTCAACCGGGTGGCCTTCGCTGTGGAAGCGCTCGGCTGGCCATTGGCGGATGCCAATCCCGGCTTGCTGACGGCCTTCGATGCCCGGGCCGAAGGAGCCATCCGGAAACTCGACCACAGCGACAGTTGGAGCGAGCGGGTCGAACAGGCCGTCATGGAAAACCTGCGCGGCATGGTTCCCGGATTGGATGACATCGCCCGCGGGTTGGGCGTCAGCGGAAGAAAGCTCCAACGCCACCTGCAAGAGGAAGGAACTGGTTTTCGCGAGCGGCTGGACTGCGCGCGGCACGAACTTGCCTTGCGCTACTTGCGCCGCGGCGAGGTCCCCGTGGCGGAAATCTCTTACATCCTTGGCTTTGCGGAACCGAGTGCGTTTCATCGTTCGTTCAAGCGTTGGACCGGGTCGACGCCGGGGAGCGTGAGGGAAGAGCTGCGCGGTGGATCAGCGTGATGCCGACCGCCACCATCCAGGCGGATAGAGCGATGAATCCAGCGGGCGTCGCCAGGCCCCACAGTCCCGGATCGAAGGGCAGCACCGTGGCGAAGCCCTCCGCGAGTCCTGCTACGATCAGCGTCGCAGCGGCATGGCCGAGGTGGACCTGCCAACGCGCAACATGGCCGGAGGCTCCTAACGAAGACGCGAGAAGCATCACCCAGGCTGCGGTCAAAAGCTGGCCGAGATGTTCACCGATGGCCACTCCGGCATATGCGTGCAAGGCATCGAAAACCAGGGTCGCCGCGTCTCGCGTGGCAGCCGTGGCATTCGGCGAGGTATAACTTCGTGCCAGCACGGGAACGACGAATACCCAGCGGATCAGTCCAATTGCCTGAAACACTCCCGCCAGAATGCCAGCGACGGCTGCTGCCAGTCCCATGGAGCGAGCGATCCACGCCAGCGCGACCATGGCCAGCGCCGCCAGAACAAAGGCGTACCATACCCCAAGCAAAACTGGCCCTCCGCCAACATAGCGTGTGAGGATTTCACCGGCGGGCCGTCTTAGGATTTCCGGATAGGAAAAGATCATGCCCAGTGTCGCAAAAGGAATGTTGAGATAGATTCCGAGAATCACCATCCCGTATCCGGTCTTCCGCGCCGCGTTGGCGCTGTCATGGATCGATGAAGTTTTCATCTGAGTTTTCCGGCGAGTTCGTGGATTGAATTTTCCGCACCCGACCAGCGGGCTACCGAGACCAACATCCGCCGGAGCCACCGCTGAGCGAAAACCGGCACTCCAGGGACATGGAAGTCCGCAAGATCGATCAGGACGGCCACCATGAGAATGTTCCGAGGCATTCCGGAAGGCCCTGCAAGTCCCTCCCGTGCGAGTTGATAGAGAGCCAGCATGAAGGTCTCGAAGTCACGCGACGGAGACACTTCGCAGAGGAAGGTCACCGGACGGTCGTGAGGATTCCAGAAGCGGTGACGGGTTCCCGGCTCGACCAGGAGCGCCTCGCCCGGGCCGAGAACCCGGGGCTGGCGGGAAGCGCCAGCAATCAGGGTGAGTTGGCCGTCCAGCACCTCGAATCGCTCGCGGATCCGAGTATGGAAATGCATGGGCGAGCCGGCCGCTCCTGCTGGCAGCCCGAACTCGAAGAGAACGCTCTCATGGGCTGTCAACCTGCTGCAGCGAAGCACTTTGAGAGAGTCCCCGGTCACGGGATTGGCGATGGTTTCTGGCGGAATCATTACGTTCCGATGCTGGACGATCACGTGGGTTTTCGCAGTGACCGCAGCCGCTAGAGGATTGTCATTTTCCGCCCAAAGGAGGGAAACACCGCAAACGAGGCCGGTTCCGAAAGTCATAGCTGTCGATCCGGATTCGATAGTGGTGAGGGGCAGTGGGGAGGGTGCCAGTCCACACATTCCAACACTTTTTCATTTGAGCGTTCCTCGCTCCCTCCATTTTCCCCTCATCAAATCTATCGACTACAGCCTCTCGAAGGTAGTTCGCCGCCGAGGTTGATGCAATTTGGAGAGCCTTGATTTCAGAGGCTCAGCCTGTGGTCCGCAGGCCCGAGGCGATGGCGTTGATGGAGAGGAGGAGGTCGGCAAGCAGCGAGGTGGCGTCGTGTTGGCGGCAGGGGACAAGGAGTTCACGCCATTCCCTGAGCAGGACGATCTGGCGCTGGTGCAGGACCTTCACCGGGGCTTCGCGGATGTCGAGGGTCTTGGCCATGCGCGAGTGGCGGTCGGACCTGTCTCCGTCGTGGCTCAGTACATGCTCTGAAAAACCACTGAGGATTTTTGCGTTCCCTGCGCCTCTCCCGACAGATTTCACCTCAAAAGAAGAACCTTCAGTTTCCATGATGTCCAAACACCTTCTGCCAACCATCGGACTGATGGGCTCCGCGCTCCTCTGTGGCTTCTGGCCCGGCTCGCTTCATGCGGCCAGTCCGCTCGTGTTCAATGCCACTCCGCCGACCAATGACCTGGAGGGCTCGCTCGCGGCACAGGTGCTCTTTGCCCAAAGCCAGATCTTGCCGGTGAAGGCGCGCGAGGGCGACTCCCAGCCCCACCTCACCAGCCAGCGCAAAAGCCTGCTGCTGGTGCGACCCGTGAAGCCGGATGACACGACGCCGATGGCAGTCTTGGCGCGCGATCGTGACCGTCGACCGCTCGGCACCGTGAATCTCAACCCGCCCAAGCTGCTGCCAAAGACCGCCTATTTCATCGATGGCGCGCCAGTCGAGGCGATCGATTTTACGCCAAAAAGCGGCACCATCGGCACCCTTCGCGACGGCGGCGATCTGGGGAAACTCAGTGACCCGAGCGGGGCTTTCCTGCTCGGGGAGCTGCGTCGCCATGCGCTGGTGGAAATCGAGACGACCGATGGCCAGTGGGTTCGCGATATTCATCTCCCGAAAGCCCCGGCACTGGACGGGAAGGTGATCCGCACCAAGTCGCAAGCGGGCTATGGGTCCACGGTCCATTACAGCGGTCGGCAGGCGGCCTTGTCGCGTGGCCAAAGCCTGGTGTTCAAATGCGTGGAGGGCCAGTGGTTCCGGGATGGCGATCTGGAGAACAACAACCTCATCTATGCGGAGCACACCTGGAGCGGCGCGCTGCCGGCAGCCTGGATCGCTCCCGGGCTGACGCTGGAATTCCGCCAGGGCAAGCTCGCCGGTGAGCTCAAGGGGCTGAGCGTGGGCGCGCCGACCCAGCTCCTCATCCACACCATCGACATCGGCATGCTGACCACGCCCCGGGCTGCCTTTGCTTTCGCCAAAGACCCGGAGGCGCATCGGGAGTATTTCCAGACCCTGCCAACGAGCAGGCTCATTGTGTCCCAATACGCGCCGCTTTCTCTCCCGGAAGTGATGCTGCCCAGCGGCAGGTTGTTGACCGATCTCGATGACAGCGAGGGTGGCTGGCATTCCGGCACCATGCGTCAGAGCATCGGCAAGGAGCTGATCTCCCACGGCATCGACAATGCGAATTACGGGATCAATAGTAGTTCCGGACAGGGGGAGGACACCCACCCCTATGTGGTGGCGCAGCTCGCCGCGCACAACAACCGGGGCAAATACGCGAACGGCGTCCAGGTGCACGGCGGCTCGGGCGGTGGCGGGATCGTGACGCTTGATGAATCGATCGGCAACGAACTCAGTCATGAGGTCGGGCACAACTACGGGCTCGGACATTACGTCGGCGGCTTCAATGGTTCGGTCCATCGTCCTGCCGACCAGATGAACTCCACCTGGGGCTGGGACGTGGACAAGGGCCGCTTCATCCCGAATTTCGCCCCGATTCGCAGTGGCCAGGAGACCTGCGTGGAGAAGGAATGCCAGGCGCCCTTCGATGGCCGCTCCTTCGGTCTTGACGCCATGGCCGGCGGTGCACCGTTCTCGGGTTTCAACCGCTTCACTCTCTACACGCCCTACACTGCGGCGATCATCCAGAGGTTCCTCGAAAGCAAGGCCGTCTTCGATGCCGGCTCGCCGACCGGCTTCAGCAAATGGAATCCGGACACCGCGCGGATGGAGCCATACCGTCACAGCGTCGAGGTGAGGCGTGAAATCAACGCTCCAGTGAATGATCTCAGCGAGGCCGCGCTCGCCGGATTGCTCGCGGAATACGATCGCGTGACGGTGGCGATGGCCGATGGCAACTGGACCCGCGAGATCCACCTCCCGCCCGCCTCGACGGCGAACCGCGGACGGATCGTCTCGATCAATCACGGGGCCGGGTATTCCAGCGTGCTTTTCGCCGACGGCCAGCAGGTCGAGGTCGCGCGGGGCTTCAACAAGCGCTACACCTCCGACGGCAAGAGCTGGAAAGAGGGAGCCATCGTCGAGCCACCTCCCGAACGAAAGCCAAGAGCCTTCGGCGTGCCGGTGGTCACCTTGGTGGGTTATTACGACCCGACCGGTCAATTGCGTTCCTACATCTACCCGGCGCTGCACGGTGCCTACGGCTTCTGCTACGCCGACGAGGGCAACTCGGTGAATGCGGCGAATGACTGCGAGCTGCAAGTCGAGACCCGCACCGGCCTGCTGCGCTTCCGCCTCGCGAACTCGCGGCTCGGCGGGCCTTTCATGAACAAGTTTCACGTGAACATTCCAGAAGCCAGCCAGCCGCGCAGCGTCGCGGTGATCAGTCGAGGCAAGGTGCTGGACAAAAAGCCGATCGCCCCTGTCGCCGAAAAACTTGCCGTGACCGTGAATGGCATCCCGGTGCCACCCACGCCCACCACCCGGCCGGAAACCAGGTAGCCTGTGAATGGGATGGCGCATTTCAACAAACGCCTCCCTGCCGTCTTCACCACCTGATGGACAAGGACGTGTTGATTTCATCGTGGGACGTCCTCGGTTTCATCGAGTCGCGGTGTGGAGGTTGGTGACCATCACGCCATCGCTGGAAACACAGCAGGCCGTGCCGCTGTCGGCGTAGTGCTGCCGCACGTGGTTCAAATGAAGGGGCCTACCAAGGGCTGTTCTCTTGCGCTGGCCGACCGTTTCCATAGCTTCGGCGATGGTTCGCAGGGTAAGGACTTCAGCGCCTCCCGAGTTCAACCCAGTTTGGAAGATCAGACATTTCAATGCCCGAGCAACTCCCCAAACCCCAACTGGCCCGAAGGCTGGCGAATCCTTTCTCCGCCACTCGATGGCTGGCGGGACTGACCTGCGCTTGCATCCTGTCCGCAGAGGCCGCCCCGCTCAGGATCATGCCACTGGGGGATTCGATCACGGCAGGCTACACGGACAATCCCACCTGGAACGTGCCCTTCGAGTTCGGTTACCGCAGTCGGCTCTGCACCCTGCTGACCAACGCGGGTTACGACTTTGTCTTCGTTGGTGGCTCGCTGGAGCCCTTCAACAATGCCTATGGAGATCCGACCCAAGGTGGCACCGTCAGCCCGGTGCTCGATCTCCGTCCGCTCGGCCAGAACGGCCATCGCGGCTACGGCGGAGTGAGCATCAATACCACGAACAGCAACGTCGCCAGCTATCTGACCGCCGACACCCCCGACGTCATCCTGCTGATGATCGGCATCAACGGCATCAGCATCAATAGCCCGGGCCAACTGGACACACTGGTAGGCAACATCTTCACCAACAGGCCCACGGTGAAATTGATCACCGCGCAGATCATTCCGAAGCTCCCCTTCACGCAGTTGGTCGTCGATTACAACACCGCCATCCGCAACACTCTCGTTCCGAAATACGTCGGCCAAGGCAGGGCCATCACCACGGTCGACCAATACGTCAACTTCCTCACCAACCCGGCGGTCAACACCTCGGTCAACACCGCGCTCTATTCGAACGCCATCAATCACCCGACCGCGACCGGCTACAACGCCATGGCGGAAACGTGGTTCAAGGGCGTCCTCGCCATCATCCCGCCGACCCTCCCGGTGCTTGATCAAACCCGGTTCAACCCGGCCATCGCTCCCGCCACTACCATCGGCAATTTCGCCCAGCCTCCATCCCCTTCCACTGAGACGCTTGCCTTCACCCTGGTCACAGGCACCGGAGACACGGACAACGCCAAGTTCTCCATCAGCGGCAGCCAACTCCGTGCGGGAAACTACAACTTCAACAACGAGCCACTCGGTAGAACGTACTCCATCCGCGTCCGTGCCACTGGCGTGAGCGGAGGACGCATCGGTGAGCGGGTGTTTACCCTGTCCCTTTCCGATTTCGACCAACTGCCCGATTCCTGGGAACTGGCGAAGGCTGGAAACCTGACCTCCCTCAACGACACCGGAGACTTCGACCACGATGGATTGACGGACACGGCCGAATACAATCTGAGCATCGGAGCCTATCCCAACATCGATCCCACCAAGCGCGACACCGATTCCGACGGACTCTCCGACCTTGAGGAAATTCTCGGTTCCTCGCCCCGGCCACCCACGAATCCGACCAAGGCGGACACCGACAACGATAACTTCGGCGACGCCAGCGAGGACAACACCGGCATCTATGTCAGCGCTCTCAAAACCGGAACCAATCCGACTCTCACGGACACGGATGGTGACAAGCGATCCGACGGCGCGGAATTGATGGAAGGCAGCAACCCCTTGTCATCCTCATCTCCGGTGGCCAACATCATCGTGAGCGACAAGAACAGCTCTGAACTCGCCTACGTGGCCCAGGTCAGCAGCACTGACCTGTTGCAGGGACTCAGCGGGGCGAATGCCGTCCACAGCGGATGGAACACCGGAAACAATGCGTCTCCCACCAAGCTCAACGACGGCCTTCATGGTGGCACCTTCATCGCCTCGCCTCCCACCGTTGAGGGTGCCTGGGCTCAAGCCTCGGGGAGTGTCAGCACCTTCACCCTCCCCGCTGGAAATGGCTGCGGTTGGAACCTCTCCTCCATCGTCACCTTCGCCGCCTGGAACGGAGCGGGATTTGGAAACCAGAAGTATGAGGTCGGCATCCACAGGGTAGGGGAGCAGGCGTTCTCCTTGCTGGCAGCGGTCAATGCCCAGCCCTTTGCCGTGACGGAGCCCGGAAGCAGCAAGGTGACCATCACCCATCCCAGTGGAGTGCTCGCCAGAGGGGTGAACGCCATCCGTTTCACCATGCTCAGCACCAATGGCAACGCGGGCCGCACGGTGTATCGTGAGTTCGATGTGCAGGGCAGCCCCACCATCGCACCCGCACCCGGCATGGCAGGGTTAAGCGAGTCCCGAGCGGATCGCGGCGAGGTCGGAGTCACTTGGTTTTCCTACCCAGGAAAATCCTACAAGGTCGAAACCTCGGTGAACCTCCTGAACTGGAATGTCCTTTCACCCGCTTATCCCAGCAGCGGACTTACCACTCATTTCATCGACAGCCCGGTGCCCCTCTCCAGAACGAAGTCCTTTTACCGGATCACCTCACTGCCGTGAGAATGCCAACTCCTGCCCAAGGTCTTTCGTGGAGCGGATGACGAACATCACTCCATCAGCCAGTGGTCCGCAGCCCGGAGGCGATGGCGTTGATCGAGAGGAGGAGGTCGGGAAGCAGCGAGTCGGCATCGTGCTGGTGGCCGGCGGAAAGGAGTTCGCGCCATTTCCGGAGCAGGACGATCTGGCGTTGATGCAGGACCTTCAGCGGGGCCTCGCGGATGTCGAGGGTCTTGGCCATGCGCGGGCGGCGCTCGGACATTTCTCCGTCGAAGAGTTCGGCGAGCAGGGAACAGGTGCGTTCGAACTCGGCGTCGATGATGTCCATGAAGCGGGTCCTCAGTTTGTCAGAGCATTTGTATTCGATAGATGAGTCAGTGGTGGGGGCCGGGAAATGGGGTCTGATTTTGGAAAATCATCTGCCGTTCAAGGGACTTGCGTGACTTTGAGCCGGGCATAGCGCTTGGGAATGGCAGGGCCCGCAGGGAGGGTGGCCTTGATGGTTTGGATCGTGCCGTTGTCGGTGAGGACCGTTTGAGTGACGCCGGTGGTAAACCAGGAGTTTGCTGCGAGGGTGTCGCTCCACTCGACTGCGAAGGTCACACCGCCGACGAAAGCGGCTTTGCTGCGGGTGTATGTGACCTCCAAGGCGCTGGCGGTGCGGATGGCGGTGATCACGGCTCGGCTGCTGGAATTGGGATTCTGCGCGGTGGCGAATTCGAGGAGGTTGATTTCGTCGTCGTTGTTAGGGTCGAAGGTGTCGGCTGCGTTGCCGCTGTTGGCTGCGGTGCCGAAGTTCGCGAAGCGCCACGTATCGCTGGCGGTGCCAGTGACGGTGACGAGAAAGGTGTCACTGGAGGTGAGCACACCGTCACTCACGATGACAGTGATGGTGGAACTTCCGAGCTGGTTCGCGGCCGGCGTGATGGTGACAGTGCGGTTCGCACCACTGCCGCCGAGGACGATACCTGAAAGTGGAATGAGCGCGGTGTTTGATGAAGTCCTTGTCAGCGTGAGTGACGTGGCAGCGGTTTCCACGTCGCCGATGGTGACGGCGATGGCTCCGGTGTTGGTATTCAACGCGATGCTTTGGTCGGTGATGTTAGCGACCGTGGGGGTGTTGTTGAGATTCGGGTTTGTGAGCAGGACCAGGATTTCATTGCCATCGGAGTGACCGTCGTTGTCACTGTCCGCATCGTTCGGGTTGGTAGAGAAAGTGCTGGTTTCCGCCTCGTCGCTGAGACCATCGCCATCGGTGTCCTTGAGGCGGACGATTCTCAAGTAGGGATCGGAGCTCCCTTCACTGGAGGTGATCTCAAGACCGCCCGGCTGGGTGTCGCCCACGGCCAATGATGGCAGGGTTACATCCCAGCGGGGATCCTGGGTGATGAGGAAGGAGGGAGCCCGGTTCGGCAGGCTGCGGAGGTAATCGGTGACATCGATGATTCTTTCCGAGGGCGTGGTGCTGGCAGCGACAAGTTGGCCTAGGATATGGGCGGTGGTTCCTTCTCCATCAATGACGCGGTTGGCGATCTTGTTGCCTGCAGATTTGCCTTTCTTGAGATTGGGCGCGTTCGTCCAGGTCAGGGTGCTTTCCGACCAAGTGTTGGCATCAATACCATAGACGTAACCTTGGGCGGTGCCGCTCGGATTGGCGCGGGTTCGCAGACAGAGTGCGGCGAGCTGGATGTCCGGAAGGTAAATCGGCGGCAGGTTGAACTTGAGAAAGGCGGCGCTGCGATTGGCGTTGTTGGCGGGATCGTTGCGCACGATGAGGGAAGTCGCACTGCCGTAGTTGGTGCCGGCATTCGTGCCATCCTTGACCATCGTATCCTCGGCGACGGTGACGGTTTCCTCGGCTTGCTGTGCCTTGCTGGGAATGGTCCACAACCACACGGTATTGGCGGGCTGCTGCCACAGGTTGACGGTTCCGTCGAAGAGTGTTTTGTCCGCAGTCACGCTGCCCAAGGTGCGCCCGCTGCCGTGGCGGCTCTCACTGACTTCTTCCAGGAGCACGCGGTTGTTGGTCGGAATATTCCAAGCCGACGTATCCACCGAAATGGGGATGCTGTTGGCGGATTCGTTGACGCTGTAAAGGTAGTATTTTTTGGAGACAGCATCGTAGCTGGCGCGCAAGTCCAGGTCGTCGATGCTGCCATCGCTGGCGCGGGTGTAATCCTTCATCACCCGTCCCGGCGCGATACCTTTGATGAAAAGCCGATAGGCTTCGCCGGCCTTGGTGACGCCGCCGCAGTTGTTGGGAGAATTGTCATTATCGACGTAGTGCATCCCGTTCTTCTTCACGCCATAAGTGTTGGCAAAGTCGGTCTGGGCAAACTTGAAGCAGAACATCTCGGCCATGCCGCTCTTGGCTAGCTCGCAGACGATCGCGCCGAAGCGGGCATACTTCGCGGGATAGTCCAGCGTGTCCGGCATGGCATCGAAGTTCGCCGCCGTGTGGACGTTGAATTCCGACAGGCACAACGGAAAGGCGGTTTCGCCCGTCATGTCGGCGGCAATCGAACCCTGCAGGCTGATGGAGGTTTGGTAAGCATTGCTGGCGGTGGAATTGTACTGATGGTAGGCATATCTCTGCATGTTCCAAGTTGAACTGGACACAACATCGCGATAATTCCGATGGCGGTCGTCCACCGCGATATTTCCCCAAGGAGAGTAGGTCTGGCTGGAGGTGGTGGGCGCAGCCACAATGGGCTGGAGCGATTTACCGTAGAGGCTGTTCACATCGCTAATGGCGCTCCTGATGGCATCAGAGGCCAATTGCAGCCGGAGCAGCCACTCCGTGGTCGTGATGCCGCCTGCGTCGGGATGGTCCGGCTCATTGAACATCTGGTAGCGTGTCACATCGAAGTAGCGCGCGTAGTAAAACGCTGAGGCGTAGTAATGCTGCCAGAGTTCCCACCGACCGGCATAGTCGGTGGAGCTGGTGATGGGGAGGATGCTTTCGCTGGCTGTGCATTGCACCATGATTTGCATGCCCATGTCGCGGTATTGGCCAAGCGCATAGGCTCTGTCGTCGAACATGCCGGTGAAATAGGTCCAATTGATGTAGGCAGCATTGAGCGGGTCCGCTCGCAACGCGGCCTTGCGGCTTTCAAAAGTGGCATCGCTGCTGACGCCGTCGCCCCAAGGAGCAAGGTCATCCGTAGGCTCGGTCTGGGAAGGGTCGATAAAGATTCTTACGCCGTTGACCCCCGCATATTCCCACCACGCCCGGGTGTTGCTGCCATTGTTGAAATAGCCGTGGTTGTAGCCGATGATGGCGGGCGTGGGCAATGATCCAGAGGATTTCAGCGTGAGCCTGCCGACGTTGCTCGTGGTGCTCGACGTGCCAAATACATCGATTTCACGGAAAACAAAGGCACCGTTATTCGAGGTTCCGTTGACCCGATTGGCAGTGAAGCGGATGAATTCCACATTTGTTTCGAGCACGCCGGTCGTGTCCGTCAAGGTGACCTTGGTCGCGCCGCCTTGAGTGGTGGTAAAAGGCTGATAGTCGACAGTCGCGAGCGTGGTGTAATTAGCCGCTCCTACGAGCTTTACGTCCACCGTGTAGCTTTGATTGCCGAAACCCGCGCTGAGCCAGGCGGCGATGGATTGGATCGAGGTGAGGTCGTAGCCCAGGTTGTTAGCACCGAGCCCGAGGTTGTAGGTGGCGGTCGCTCCCACGGTTGTCCACGTTCCCGCGACTGGTATGTTGGTACCGCCGTGAATCCCGTCATTCAATTCCGCCACGGTTGAGCCGTTCGTCAAATTCCAGCCGCTGACGGAGGTCGCTGTCTTGCCGGTGAGAAGATCGGTCGCGCCAACATCGCCGGAGTAGGCCAACTCCGTAGCGCTGGAGACCTTCGTCTGCACCAAGGATGCGCTGGCTGGGACGGTGGCGCTGGCTAGACCCGCGAGCGCGATGGCGAGGCGAACTAGAGTTGGGTGGGTTGTTTTCACGGACCGGAAACTGTTGGGGTTTTTGGGGATCAAGGCCCCCCCATTGGGCTTATGACATTCTCGAAGGGGCTCTCAATGAGCTCGTGTCGTGTGCAATGAGGTGAGTCACGGGCGTCCGGTTGTAACTAAAACAAATCCAATTGGTTAGAATCTTGATTCATGAAGGTTCTGTGGTCGATTTCCGTAAGTAGCTCATTTAGAGGCACTTTTTCGAACGGATGAAC
>JAIXPW010000251.1 GCA_027485995.1 Verrucomicrobiaceae bacterium | reverse complement strand
CGACCGACTGTCGGTCTCTCGTGCCGCCCGCTTCGTGGCGACAGGCGCAAGCTACTCCACCCGAATCCCACGGGTCAATCCATTTTCTGTGCTTTTTTTGAATCTTTCCGCCGACAACCTCGCAAGACACTCATTACCAATCAAAAGAGGTCGGAGATTTTTTCGTGTGCTCGTCTGTTAGGGGGCGAAAACGGGGCTCCAACCTACCTTCGTTCTGGCAGCTTGGCGCAGCTGGAGTCCAATTACTGGAGATCTAGTAGTTTGAAGTCCTGTGGGTGAGGCTGCCGTCCGGATTCAGTCCTTCGGGGAATCCGGAACCAGCGACACGCTAACCCGGAACCCGCCTCCAGCCGGGCGGGACGCTGCGACACGCCCACCGCAGGCTTCGAGGCAGCTTTGCACAATGGCAAGACCCAGCCCGCTGCCTCCAGTATCCCGCGTCCTCGACCGATCTGGACGATAAAACGGCTCGAAAAGCCTGCCGAGCTCCTCTTCCGCCACTCCCGGACCGTTGTCCTGGAAATCCAGAACAATCAGGCCAGCGGAAAGGTGTCCGGAGATTCGCAAACTGGCCGAAGAGCCGGCGTGGATTCTTGAGTTTCGGACCAGGTTGCCGAAAGCGCGTGAAAGCAAGCGCGGGTCTGCATGGGCAATCAAGCCAGGTGAGAGTTCGAACCCAATTTCCATTTCTCCCCCTTCCCTGGCGGCCACGTCGCGCAGGAGGGGCTCCAACTCGCAGGGCTGAAGCTGCGGCTTTCCTGCTCCAGCTCTTGAGAAGGCCAGCACCTCCTCGATCAGGCGTGCCAGTTCATCCGCATCCTCCTCGACCGCCTGCAATCTCGGTTGCCGGTCTGCCGGGACCGAGGGCTCCAGCACCGCGATGCCGGTGCGGAGTCTGGCCAGCGGAGCGCAAAGCTCATGCGCGACGTCAGCCAGGAACCGGCGCTGCCCCGAGACGAAATGGTCGAGCCGGCCCGCCATGTCCGAGACGGCCGCCCCCAAGCGTCCCAATTCGTCATGCCTCCCCGTGGCGATCCTGACCTTGAAATCGCCATCCGCAATCTTCTCGGTGGCCGAGGTCAGACGGCGGATGTAGCGGGTGATTCCTAGAACAAACGGAATCCAGAACACGATGCTGAGGGCGATTACCGCTATTCCGCCCAGGATCCAGGGCCGGACCTCGAAAAACAGCCCGTTTCCCGACAGGTCGTTGCTGCGGATCAAAACGATCCCGTGCACCGGGTTCTGATTTCTCGGCGTCGAAAGCGGCACGTCGATCGCGGCCCAGTAGCCATCTCCCGACTGGCCCCTCAGGAAAAAGACCGGCTTGGCCAAAGGTGGCATGCGGTCCTGGGGGCGCATGCTTTCATCAACCGGACCCGGTGGTGGGTTAAAGACTCCGGCTCGTGGCGCGCCTTCCGGTCCCAGCATCTGGGGCGGAAATCCTCCCGGTCCCGGCGGCGGTCTCCGATCCACCATGGGATCGGGCTGACGGGGTGGGGCGATTCTCGCCTCCTTGAGGCGCGCCATCACGTTTGGCGGCACACTGGCAAACGCATTGGTGTGCCATTCCTCCTGGGGCCGCCACAGATCAACCTGAAGCCCCAGCGAAGCCGAATATCGGGAAAGGATGCCGCCCCACTCGCTTCTGGGCGACGAACGAAGGTCGTGGCCGATCGCTTCCCCGATGTCCCTCAGGCGTTCTCCTGTTCTTCCGCTGAGCAGGGAATCCAGACCAACCCTCAGTTGGAAGCCCACAAACAAGCCGAATGCAGCTGCGAGCAGACCCAGATGCAGCGCCAGCCAGCCCAGCATTTTTGCCAAAAGCGAATGACGCCACGGAGCCTTCACGCGCGGGAGGAATTGCTGGAGGGATCGGCCAGGACGTAGCCCACACCGCGCACGGTGCGAATGAAACGAGGCTCCTTGGGGTCGTCGCCGAGCTTTTTGCGGAGCGCGGAAATGTGGACGTCGATCGAACGATCAAAGATGTCAAAACGCCGCTCCGACACCCGCTCGATCAGCTGCTCGCGCGACTTGACCCGACCCTTTCCACGCATCAGTTCGGCCAGCAGGGCGAATTCCAGCGCGGTGAGGTCGAGCGGCTGATCCCCAAGCGCCACCGTGTGGGTCTCCTCGCAAAGTCGAAGCTCCCCGGCGGTCCATTCTCCAACGGCCTTCTCCTCCGCCCGCTGGGCATGCCGACGGGTGACGGCTCTCAGCCGCGCCAGGAGTTCCCGCACCGAAAAGGTCTTCGGAAGGTAATCATCCGCCCCGGTCTCAAGTCCGGCGATCCGGTCGGCCTCATCGCCCATCGCAGTGAGCATCAACACCGGCACGTCCGATTTCTTGCGCAGTTCCCGCAGCACACCGAAGCCGTCCATGCCAGGCATCATGACGTCGAGAATGACGACCTCGTAATTCCCCGTGCAGGCCTCGGCCAGTCCCTCGGGTCCGGTGTGGCGCACCTCGACCCTCCATCCCAATGGGGTGAGATAGTCGCTGATCAGACCGCAAAGCTTGCGGTCGTCGTCAATCATCAGGAGCGGTCGCCCGGTGTCAGAATCGCCGTGGTTCATGGCCTTGTGCGTATCCTCACTCAATTCAGCGGCACTCCGCCATGCCATTTACGCGGTCTTAACAAAAAATCGGAGGATCCCTTGTCCCGAACGATGCGATTGGGACGTAGACTTTACCAACACTTCACGATTCTCAGCGTTTTCGAAATCATCGCTTCACACTCGTTCGGTTTCATCTGCAACGGGATCAGCGATGGTCCCTCAACCCAATCCAACCGATGAAACCAAACCCGATTGTCGCCGCCCTGATCGCAGCACTTGCCTTCTCCTCTTCCTTGATGGCTGAAGAGCCAGCCCATCGTCCGGGGCCTCCTCCGCGTGGACCCTTGTTCAAGGCGCTCGACACCGACGAGGACGGCACCCTGAGTTCCGGAGAAATCGACGGCTCCACGACGTCATTGCGGACCCTGGATGAAAACAGCGACGGCGACCTCACCCGCGAGGAGCTGAAGATCAAACGCCCACCGCCACCGCAGGACCAGGAGGGTGCCGAGGGTCCGCCTCCCGATGGACAGGAGGTGCCTGAAGTCAAGGACGCCCCGCCGCCCCCGGAAGAGGAAAAGCCTGCCGAAGGTCCTCCTCATCGTCGCCCGGCCCCACCCCTGATGGCCGCACTCGACACGGATCGCGACGGCACGATCTCCTCCGACGAACTCGAAGCCGCCCCGGAATCCCTGAAGGCCCTCGACGAAAATGGCGACGGCGAACTCAGCGAGGACGAGCTCCGCCCCGCACCTCCAGAAGGTCCTCCGCCGCACGGGGAGAGGCCGCATGGCCCGCCACCCCACCGTCATGGACCGAAGCCCGGTGAGGGCCAACCCGAGGGTCCGCCAGCCGAAGAGCCTGAAGGCGAGGCTCCCTGAACCGATCTCCCCCCATCCATCCGACCGCTCCGGAGCAAACGTTCCGGAGCGGTTTTCGTTTCAAGTGCTCACTTCAGGCCACTCAGGTAGCTGAACAGATCCGCCACCTGCTTTTCGGAAAAGCCCTCGATCAGGCCCTCCGGCATCAGTGAGCGCTTGGAAACCGTGTGGCTGCCGATCGTGGCTCGCGGAATGACTTTCGGGTCCGCACCGATCGGGCGGATGGTGATCGAGTCTTTCGTTTCCTCGACCATGAACCCGCTGACCAGCGAGCCATCGGTGAGCGAGACGTCGTGGCGATAGTATCCGCTTTCCAACTGCGCATTCGGATCGAGCACATTGCGGAGAATGCCTTGCACGCCCATCGCTCCGACGCCGCTGAGATCGGGTCCGATCTGCATGCCCTCGCCCTTCACCTGGTGGCAGATCATGCAGGTCGCCTGGAAGGTGGCGCGACCGGCGGCCAGATCACCGGGCTTCTCGGTCATGGCGCGGAACTTCGCGAACTTCGCCGCAGCCACCGCAGCCTCGGCGGGACTGACGAGCGCCGGGAAATCATGCGTCATTTCAGGAGAAGGAGCGGCTTCGGCGGAGTGTCTCACGACCAAACCCTCCGGCTTCCCGGAATCCAGCCGCGTCCGGTAGTCCGCCCGGATCTGCTCGGCGCTGCGGGCCACGTTCCAGATACGGAATTCATCGTACCTCGCCGCCGCCACCTTGCCGGTGCTGGCCTCGCCGAGCTTCAGGCCGGTCATCGGAGCTGGAAAGGACTTGCCCTTGTCCTGGTCCGGCTCGCCGTCGAGGTAGATGCGGAAATTTCCTGCGGCATCCCGGGTGACAGCACAATGGGTCCAGACATCCGCCACCAGCGCGCGGTTGGCGACCATCAGATCGCCTGCTTCCTTGCCGCCATAGAGGTGGAGACGGGCCTGATAGAAGTTGAAGTCCGGCCCACCCTGCCTGCCGAGCAGGCTGTCGTTGTTGTCGATGCCCGGATCGAGCTTGATCCAGGTTTCAACGGTGAACGCTCCTGTTAGATCGACCGGAGGCAGATTCACGGCCTTGCCATTCAGGCGGATCACCGATCGGAACATGCCCGCTGTCTTTTCCATCAAGGCCGTGAGCGTGGGATCCTTGCTGCCGAGCACGGCGATCAGCTTTTCGAAGGCTCCGGCATCGAGTCCCGGGAACGATCCACCGCTGGCAGCTTTCGCAAACGCGGCGGCCTTTTCTTTCGAGGAGGTCATGCCATCGATGGCGATCGTCCTCAGCGCCCCGGGAAGCTTCGCCCAGCGCGCGGCCAACACCTCCACCCCCTTCGGATCGGCGGAAAATGCCAGCGCACCGATGGCTTCGCGCTTCACTGCCTCATCCGCATGATCCAGCAAAGCGGCGAACTGATCGATCCGGTTCGATCCGATTTCGCGCAGGGCGGAAAGGGTCTGCACGAGTTCTTCGGGTCGGGCGCCTTCCTTGAGTTCAGCGGCGAAGACCGGCTCCAGCGAGGACAGACGGAACAAGCGGCCGAGCTTGAGCACCAAGGCGCGATCCTCGGCAGTCGGCGACTTGGCGAGCATCGCCTCGCAGGCCGAGGACACTGCGGTGGCAAGGGCCGGATTCGCGAGCGACTTCGGATCCAGCCTGGTCAAGTTCAGCAGGGCCGGCTTGCGACGCGCTTCATCGCCGAGAAGCGCCTGGAAGGCCGCCAACACCGCAGGCTGATCGATCTGAGAGCCGAGCAGCGCGAGTTCGTCCTTCGTCAGGGCGCGGGAAAGCGAGGGCAGCTCTTTGACAAGCAACGCTGCCGACTTTTCCGGCTCCATCGCGAGGATCGCAAGCAGACGATTCTCCAGCGAAAGCGTCCGATCAGACTCCAACATCCGGGCCGTTTCCTCGCGATGGCTCTCCATCGCCCAACGGGCCAGATAACGCTCGAACTCGCGGTCATACTTGTCCCAGTCCCCGCCGCTCTCCAGCGGTGCGCGGCCAAGCTTCGCGACGAGTGCCATCATTTCCGGCGAGGCCGCGCGATGACGCCGCACGGCATTCGCAAGAGCGGAGCGGACCCGGTAGCTCGGATCATCCGGGGTCTTGCCATAGAGGGAAACGAAGTCCGAGGCGCTGATCGCAAGCTCCCCTCCCACCCGCACCGCCTGATAGCGGACGTCGGAGGAGCTGTCTGTTAGAAGCGATTTCAAGGTCGCCGTCGTGAGCGAGTTCCCAACCTCCAATGCACGGAGCGCATCGAGCCTGCGGGCGATAGGCAGCTTGGGATCGAGGGTGATTTTCACCAACGCCGTGAAGGCCTCCGGGCTCTTTCTTTCACCCAGCCAGGCCCAAGCCATGTCCGCCGTTCTGGCACTCGGTCCTCCTAACAGATCCACCACCTTGTCGTCGGAAAGCTTCGTGACATCCACCGGCGCAGGTGTCGTCACCCCCTCCGGTCGGATCCGCCAGATGCGGCCGCGGGTCTTGTCCCGGTCCGGATGGGTGCGGGGCACTTCGTTGTGCGAGATGATCTTGTTGTACCAGTCGGCGATGTAGAGGAAGCCGTCGGGACCGAAGTGGACCGACACCGGCCGGAACCACGGGTCCTTCGAAACGAGGAAATCCTCACGCTTGAAGTAGTCCGGATGGCGGTTCTCCGCCGTGTCCGTGGAAATGACCTGGATGCGTCCGGTGATCGGGTTGGCGACGTAGACCACGTGATCCCCGCCGTAGGCCTTGGCGAAGGCGCTGTCACGATCCTCGGCTGCGGCGAGTCCGCTGAGACCGGAGCCACCCATGCCGATCGTCATCGAAACCGGAATCTGCGGGGCATAGGGGCGCAGCTTGTCCTTCGAACCGGTGGAATAATGGGTGCCGGGCTCGTATTCGGTCACCGGGATGCCCATGTCGTTGGCCTCCTGGAGGAACGTTTCACCGGCCCGTGTCTGGAAAAATCCCCAGATGTTGTTAGGCCCGGCTGTTAGAACCTCGAAGTCGCTGCCATCCGGGCGGAAACGGCCGAGCTTGCAGGCATTGTAGGCCTTTTCCTTCGATCCATCGGCGAAAGGCAGACCACCCGGGCGACGCACGGTCGAGGCATTGAAGAGCCCCTGCGCCACATAGATCCAGCCGCCGGGAGCGCGCTCGAACTGATGCGGCATGAGGTGCGAGTCCTGGATGCCGAAGCCATCGAGGATGACGTCAAACTTGTCGGCCTTTCCGTCCTTGTCGGTATCGACGTAGTGGCGGATCTGGGACCCGTAGTGAACGAAGGCGCCGTTGCCATCGAGATCGGGAAGCACCCCGGAAGGGATCGCCAGCCCTTCGGCAAAGACCCGCGGCTTCTGCGGTTCGGACTTTTCCGGATGATCGATGACGAGCACCTGATCTTTCCCGCCACGGGCATACAGTGCTTCGGCATTCGCCCGGTTCTCATTCGCATCCACCGGATACTCCAGCGCGGTCATCGTCCACATCCGGCCACGTGCATCCCAGGCCATCGTGATCGGCTTGCCCACGCCCTGTTCCTCGGAGGTCACAAGTTCGGCGACAAAGCCCTTGGGCAGTTGAAATGCCTGGCGCTCCTCTTCCGGACTCTTCGCGGTGGAACCCTCGGCCTTGGGCTGGGGAATCGAGGGCTTTGCCGGGGTCCATGAAGCAGCACCCGGCGTATCGGGTAGGTCGGTGATGGAGAGGTCCTTGAGCTGGACCAGCAAGGTGCCGCCCGAGTGCACCTGGATGCCAAATTTGCCGTCGAGGGGAATCGCCCCGTCACGCTCGGTGTAATCCAAGGCAGGCTGGCCATTGATCCATGAACGGATCCGTCGGCCATCGCAGATGATCTTGTAGTCGTTCCACTCCCAATCCTTCACCGCCTTCGCCAGGGCGCCTGGATCCACCGGACCCGTCAGCTTTTTCTCCCTACGATGTTCATCGTACAAATCCCCCCAGTAGCCGACGCCCGCATCGACCTGGTAGCCTGCCATGGCGGACTTGCCGGAATCACGCTGGCTGCGCACCTGCATCCCGGAGTTCATGAAGCCCTCGCCCTTCACCAGGCGGATCTTGAACGTGAGCTCAAAGTTCCGGAAATCCTTGGCGGAACTCAGGAACAGGTTCGTCGGGATCTTCTGCTCCAGCGAGCCGCCGACGATCATCCCGTCCTTCACCTGCCACCACTTCTCCTCTCCGGCGGGCATTTCCCAGCCTGCGAGGGATTTGCCATCGAACAGGGAAACCGGGGCCGCATTCACCAAAGGAAGCGCGGCCAGGAAAAGGAGGAGTCGTTTCATGGGATCAGTTTTCGAAATCGAACACGACCACCCGCGCCAGACGCGGCACGACGATCAGCTTCACCCGCTCATGCTCTTCATGCGGCAGGTAGGCATCGCGGCTCGCGCCGTTGTCGAAGGTCATCACGAAGCCGTGCGTGAAGCCGTCATTGAGGCCTTCCGGGCTGTCGTAGGGACCGTGCTCCATCGAGAGCAGGCCGGGGATTCGACCGACCATTGCGCACATTTCCGTGAAGCATTCGTCGATCTGATCCGGAGTGACCTCCGGGTGGAATTGGAACATGCCGTAGTGTCTGACCATGATGGTGGGTTTTGTGTGGGTTCAGCGGCGGGTTTCCGCCATGAGTTGAATGAGCTTGTGCGCGCAGGCGGCGGCGAAGACCGGGCTGTTGATCTCCTCGTCGAAAATCTCCACCGGCTGGCGGCTGTTCGACTTGATCGCGTCAAACAAGGCGCGATCCGCCTCGACGTCGTGAAAGGGCTGACCTTCCGCCGAGATGACGCTGATCGCCTTTTCGGGGATCATCACCGCGGTCGGGGCGCTGTATTGGTTGACCTTTTCCGCGAGAATTCGTCCGAGCTCCGCACATTCGGCGGGCGAGGTCCGCATGAGGGTCACCTGCGGGTTGTGGATGTAGAAGGTGCGATCGGCGAACTTCCCGGGGACCGAGGCCTTTTCGCCGAAATTCACCATGTCGAGGCAGCCCGGCGCGACAACCGTCGGCACCCCCGCCTTCGCGGCGGCATCCATCCGCTCCGGGCCTGCGTTCAGCACGCCGCCGACCAATTCGTCCGCCCACTCGGTGGTGGTGAGGTCGAGCACTCCGACGACGAGCCCGCTTTCAATCAGTGCCTCCATCGAACGGCCACCTGCCCCGGTGGCAGCGAAAATGAGGACCTCGTATCCGGCCTCCTCCAGAATCCGCTTCGCCTCGGTGACACAGGCGGTGGTGTTGCCGAACATGCTGGCCACGACCAGCGGCCGACTGTCGCCGGTTTCAATCGTCGCCTCCACCATCCCGCAGATCGCTCCGGCGGCCCGGCTGAAAATCAGGCGGGAAAGCCGGTTCAACCCCGCGACGTCGGCGATGCTGGGCATCATCACGATGTCCTTCGTGCCGAGATATGGCGCGGTGTTGCCGCTCGCGAGAGTGGAAACCATCAGCTTTGGAAAACCCAACGGCAGAGCCCGCATGGCAGAGGTCGCGATCGCCGTGCCTCCTCCACCGCCGAGCGAGATCACCCCGTCAATCCGTCGATCCGCCACCAGCTTCGCCAGCAACAGCGGCGCGGCCTCGGACATCGCCACCACGCACTCGCCGCGATCGTGACGAGCTGTCAGGGCCGCGAGATCGAAGCCTCCTGCCGACGCCACTTCCTCGCGGGAAATGTCGGGCGTCACCGTGGGAGGCGATCCGGACCCGACGTCGATCAGCAGCACCTCGTGCCCTCGCCGGCGGATCAGATCCGCGACAAAGGCGTGCTCCTGCCCTTTGGAATCCAGCGTCCCGAGAACTGCGATCGTCGCCATGGGTCGAGAATTCTAGTTTTTCCGCTTCACGGTGATCTTCTTGAACTCGCGGGTGAGGTTCGTCAGCGACTCCTCGACGCCCATGCGCTCCAGGCTGGAGGCCCCCACGAAGCCGACGCAATCGGTAGCCTTGATGACGCGCTCCGCATCCTCCGGCGTGTTGATCGGTCCGCCGTGGCAGAGGAAGAAGATGTCCTTGTTGACGGTCTTGGCCGCGTCGATGATGTCCTGGGTCTGCTTGATCGTGTCCTCCCAGCTCACCACGGCATTGGTCACTCCGATCGAGCCGCCGACCGTGGTGCCGACGTGGGCGATGATCGCATCCGCGCCGTTCTTGGCCATCTGCACCGCCTCTTCGGGCGAGCCGACGTAGACGATCGAGAAAAGATCCATTTTCCCGGCCAGGCCGATCATTTCGAACTCCTTCTGCACGCTCATCCCGGTCTCCTCCAGCACCTGGCGGAAATGGCCATCGACGATCGTGTGGGTCGGGAAATTGTTCACACCGGAAAAGCCCATCTCCTTCACCTTGCCCAGCCAATGCCACATCCGGCGGCGTGGGTCGGTGGCGTGGACGCCGCAGATCACCGGGATTTCGTCCACCACCGGGAGCACCTCGTATTCACCGATCTCCATTGCGATCGCATTCGCATCGCCATAGGCCATCAGCCCGGCGGTCGAGCCATGGCCCATCATGCGGAAGCGGCCGGAGTTGTAGATGATCAGGAGGTCGGCCCCGCCCTTTTCGATGAACTTGGCGCTGATGCCGGTGCCGGCCCCGGCGGCGATGATCGCCTCGCCTTTTGAAAGCGTGTCATTGAGGCGCTCGACAACTTCCGCACGAGTGTACGGGTTTCCTTTTCCGGTCCATTGGTTTGGCATGGGTCTTGAGGTGGGTTGGGATGGGGGCCGCACAAGAGACGTTGCGGCCAGACCCTGTTTAGCACGCCTTCGTCGAAATCCGCACACATTCGCCTATCCGAAGCGCACATCGCCCGCCTTTTGGACTTTCTCGGCGGACGGGAACCGGAGACGCTGCCGCATGCCATCGCCGGAGAGCGCCCGAATGCCAGGGGCCGTGGACGTGGAGGTCTTCGGGCCCTCCACCCGCCACCTCGTGGTCAGGGCGGACGGCAGCGACCTGCGGAAATGGATCCGCGATGCTCCGGTCTGCCCGCTGCTCAGCCAGCATCACATTTCCCACGTCGGCCTGATGATGGCGGAGCCGCCGTTTGAAATCGTCCGGCTGGATCAATCCGGAACCTTCATGCTGGCCTGTTATGAGGGCGAGGGAATGGTCCTCGCGGAAGGGGAATGGAAGCGCATCCGTGCCGGAACCGCCTGCCTCCAGCCGCCCTTCGTGATGAACGCCCTGAAATGCAGTCCGGGAAAACCCTGGAAATTCGTCTGGGTCCGCTACCAGGAAGCCCGCGGCACCCGCCCGGTGGCCTCCTCGGTCTCGCCGGTGACCGGCACCTTCGATCCCACCGCACTGAAAGCCGCCATCGAGGGCCTGCATGCCGAGGCCAGCGGAACCGGCGCCACTTCCGCCCTGCATCACTGGACCGAACTCGTCCACCAATACGTCCAGCGCTTCGCCCAGCCCCACCAGGCCGACGGACGACTTTGGCGCATGTGGCAGCGGGTCGAAACCGAACTCGGCCGCGCCTGGACCCTGCCCGATCTGGCCACCATCGCCTGCGTCAGCGATGAGCACCTCCGCCGTCTGTGCCGGAAAGAGTTCGGCCGCACCCCCGTCCAGCATCTGACCTTTCTCCGCCTCCAGCGGGCCAGGCACCTTCTGACCGTCACCGACGACAAGGTCGAGACCATCGCCCGCGCCGTCGGCTTCGAGAGCCCCTTCAGCTTTTCCAACACCTTCAAGAAATGGGTCGGCCTCCGCCCCTCCGACTACCGCCAGTCCAGCAAGCACGAGTCAGCCTGAACTTGCCTTTCCCGCCACAGCCACGAACATCCGGCCCATGAAACATCTCCTCCCCGTCCTGCCGCTGCTCCTCATTTCCTGCGGCACGCCCGACAACGTCGTCCCGGAAAACGCCCAGGAACGCCGCTTGTTCGGACTGCTCGAGAAGTTCGACCGCTTCGACTACAACGGCGACGGCTTGCTCACCAAAAAGGAAGTCCGCCAGGGCATCCAGGAAAGCGGCGTCCAAGGCGTCACCGAGGCCAACATCCAGCACGGCTTCGAGCGCTGCGACACCAACCGCGACGGAAAGATCTCCTTCGCCGAAGCCCAAGCCGCCATGCGCCGCGAGTTCGGGGGGCGCTGAAAGCCGTTCAAACGCCGCTCTGCCCCCTTCGGACGGCCCTCTACCCCCTTCGAAGGCCTCTCGGTGCGACTCATTGACGCACCTACCCCCTTCTATTGAGACTCGGCCCCCTTCAAAGGCCGCTCTGACCTCTTCGAAGGCCTCTCTGCCCCCTTCGAACGCCTCCCGACCCCGTTCAATCGGATCTCGGACCGCTTCAATCCGGAGCCGGGGCATTCCTGCCCCCAGGCCGGTCATTTCATCAGCCTGCCACCACTTCTCCAGCCCTCTACCGCCCCCCGTTTTCTCTCGCCCCCGTTTCGGATGAGTCGCCAGGGTTCCGCCTGTCTCACCCCGCCATTGTCCCAGGCCGTGCGCCACTGCATCGCCCATCAGGAAGAGCACCATCGGACAAAATCCTTCCGGGAAGAGTTGGTGGAATTTCTGGAAAAATCCGGGATCACTTGCGATCCCCGTTATCTCGATTGAATGCCCCTACCGAGACGCCATCCCTCAGGATTTCCTGAAACAACGCGAACTCTTATTTCAGAAAAGAGCCACTTTCTGAAATAGCGATTGATCCAAGGGGCGCTTCCTGAAACAAGAAATCCGCTTAATTCAAAAACCAGACGTTTTCTGACATATGGACATTTCCTCCTTCCAGGCTGGCCGCTACGAGCAGCGCCTCGAGTACAAGTCTTTTTTGCCAGAAACCGTTTGCCATGAGTGGATTGCCTCTGATCCGGAGCTGACCGACCTGCTTGGCCGGGCGGACCGGGCGCTCGGAGAGCTCAACGCGTTCGCCCAGTTGATCCCGGACGTCGACTTCTTCATCCGGATGCACGTGGCGAAGGAGGCCACCCAATCCAGCCGCATCGAGGGCACCCAGACGAACATGGAGGATG
>JAIXPW010000094.1 GCA_027485995.1 Verrucomicrobiaceae bacterium | reverse complement strand
GCAAGCTCAACCAGTTCGTCGCCAACCGTTACTCCAGCTACGACGCCGGCATCGGTGCGAAGATCGAGTCGCGCAGCACCTCGCTCGACGAGCTCGACACCTACGCCCAGGGCATCACCCCGCCGACCCTTCCCAGCGGTCGCCAGGAGCTCCTGGAAAACATCTTCAACGCCCAGATCTTCGGTTGATCACAGGCGTCTGAACGACTCCAACAAAACGGCCGGAGGAGAAATCCCCCGGCCGTTTTTCGTGGAGCAGCGGGAAAAGAGGACTAGGCGATGGACTGCCCAAATTCGATACGTCTGCACTCCCCATCCTCGGTGAGTGCTTCGCTCTTTCTCCTTCCCATCATTGCCTTTTATTCCCACCTTCGTCTTGGTCTCCGATAGATTTCCCAAACCTAGCCTGCTCCCATGTTTGGAACCCACAAACAAATCGTCTTCCAATCCATCGACGCTGAGGGGTGGGTGATTCAAAACTACAAGACACTAGATCTTCCGTTGGGTAATTGGAGCGCTCTGCGAAAAACTGCGAGTCCGGCGCGAAGTTAATGTTCGGCGGTCGAATTTTCAAAAAGTATTCACCTGGGATTTTGTTCAATGAGCGTACTTCACGTTAACCAAATCGGCCGCCGCGTGCGGGAGATATACGAAGCCTTCATTCCAAGGGACGACCTGAAGGACACAGATCCTGAATTGGACAACAAGCTTCAAACTCGGTGCCTTGCTGCTTTCGCTGTCCAGTCCCTCACCGACTGCACGGTGATTGATGCCGCCACTTCCGTTATTGATGGCGGTGATGACAATGGATTGGACGCAGTGTTTTATTCGGAGTCTCAGAATTGCCTGGTGCTCGCTCAGTCGAAGTGGATCAAGGATGGAAAATCTGAGCCCGACAGCGGCGAAGTTGGGAAGTTCTGCAAGGGCGTCCAAGACTTGGTGAACAGCGAATTTGATCGGTTTAATGCGCGGCTCATCGCGCGCCGTGAAAGCGTCGAGAACGCGCTTTCAACATTCAACTGTCGAATCATTTTGATCCTGATCCATACCGGCAAGGCGGGACTTGCGACTCATGCGACCCGGCAGTTGGAGGATCTGCTCGAGGAGCTAAATGACGCGTCTGAGATAGCTACGTTCCACCTGCTGGGGCAGGAGCGCGTCTATTCGATGATGGCCGAAGGAGCGGGTGGTGGAGCGATCAATCTTGAATTCAATCTCTCCTCATGGGGGAAAATCGAGTCACCGTACTCAGCCTTCTATGGAATGATTACCGGAAGCGAGGTTGCGGAATGGTGGAAGCAGTCCGGAGAGCTTCTTTTTGTGAAAAACTTGCGAAGCACGCTGGGGCAAACGGACGTGAATCGGCAGATCGTCGCAACGATTGAAGAGCGGCCCGAAGACTTTTGGTACTTCAACAACGGAATCACTGTTACCGCGAAATCTGTTGAGAAAACGGCGGCAGGCGCAGGAAACAGAGAACATGGCTGCTTCAAGGCAAATGGGGCGCATGTCGTTAATGGCGCTCAGACAGTTAGCAGTGTCGGCCGGTTTCAGGGAGATTCTGAAAAGCTAGAGAAGGTGAAGATTCCTCTCAGAATCATTTCTCTTCAGGACGCGGCGGACGAATACGAAGCTCTGATTACTCGATGCAACAACACTCAGAATCGAATCGAGGCGCGGGATTTCGTTTCCCAAGACAAAGAGCAACAGCGTCTGCGTCTGGAGCTTCAAATGGAGGGAGTGGACTACCACATTGCTCGTTCCGAGGGGTATAAGCCTTCGGCGAGATCCTTCGGACTTGATGAGGCCACGGTAGCTGTTGCTTGCTCACTCAGTGATTCAAGTCTTGCTGTTCTGGCTAAACGAGAGATTGGTCGCTTTTGGATCGATCTGGACAAGGCATCTTATAAAAAGCTCTTCAATCCTCAGACATCAGCTCTTCAGGTGTTCCACGCAGTCTTGGCGCAGCGCCTCATCGAATCGAAGCTTGAGAAATCAATCAAGTCGCTTGAGAAGCGAAGCGGCAAGAGGTATGGAGTTCTTGTACATGGGAATCGGTTGCTTGCAGCGATTGTTTTCAGTCGGCTTAAGCTTACCCCCAAGCTTGTCGATCCGAAATTTGATCCTTCCGTCTATGAAACTGATGTCGAAAATGAGCTAGCACATGCGGTTGCCCTAATTACGGATCAGTTGTCCAACGAGTTCGTGGAAAGTTTTCCTGCAGTAGTGTTCAAGAATCCGACAAAATCAAAGGTTCTCTTTGATGCGTGTTTGGCGGCTGACCAAAAGACACAAATGACGTTACTTTAGGCGGAATCAGCCACCGCCAACGCTGGAAGAATTTGGCAACGCCCTGGAATGTCGAACACCAGCAACGTTCTTGCCGCCCGCGCAAAGGCGGTGCATTCTTAGAAGCATTGAAAGGGGGTCAGCATGAAGACAATTGAACACATTTTCCGACTCGAAGGCCCGGAAGGGCTGGGAGCCCGGCCTCAACCCGAGTTGCTTGGGCCGTTGTTGGTCCAGATCCCGGAAGCGCTTCGCGATTCAGTGCGGATGGGATTCCTGCATTCCAGTCGCGCGGGGGGGCGCTTGTCCAAAGCACTGAAGGCGGCGTCAGAGGTGCGCTTCATCGGAGTCTCGTCGGATTCCGATACCTCAACGAACGTTCGCTTCGAGTTGCCTGTGTTTGGCGATGCCGCGCCGGAGCTGTTCGCGCAAGGAAAGTTGTGGGACGAGGGGCCTGGGCCGGAGGCATCCGCATTCGATCTCTTGAGCGATGCCTTGGTCGATATCGGCGCTGGGCGTGGAGATAGCGATCACTTCGACCAGCCCCTGCTCGCCCGGGTGGGCCGCTACGGCGTGCTTTTCAAGAAAGGTCTGACGCGGGTTTCGCTCGCTGGTGAGGGAAGTCGAGTAGTGGCTCAGATCACACCCGCAGTAGTGGAGGCTGCGCACGTGCTTTCCAGACGTACGCCCGCCCCCCGTCGGGTGCGGGTCACCGGACGACTTGATTTGATGGGAGCCAGTCAAGGCGTTCTGAAGCTTCATTTGCGCCCTGGCGAAATCGTCACGGCACTTTGGGCAGGAGGCGGAGGCCTGGAGGAGTTCAGGGACTGCTTCAATCGCGACGTGGTGGTCGAAGGGCTCGGCGTGTTTCGTCCATCCGGCACCCTGTTGAGGATCGAGGCCGATGCTTTGCTGCCTGCGACAGTGCAAGATGAGTTTTTCCGTGAGGTCCCGAAAGCGCTGGCGACCGCAGACTACGCCGTGATGACCCGGTTGCGACCGGGTGAGAAGTCGCCCTATCATCGCATCCTGGAGAGCATCCCGTCAGAAGAGACGGATGAGGAGTTCGCCGCAGCGGTGGAGGCCTTCCGTTGAGAGCATGAGTGCGGCGATTGGATATTTGCTCGATACGAACATCGTCCTTCACGCGACTCGCGAGAGGAGCCCGGTCGCCATGGCGGTGGACAGCCAGTATCAACTGCGTTCGTCGCCCTTCCGGCCGGCGATCTGCGAGGTGACGGTGGCGGAGCTGTGGGCCTTTGCTCAATCGTGGGGCGAGAAGCGCCGGGAACTTTTGAAGCGGGTGATCGAGGATTTTCTGATCCTGCCAATTGGCGACGCCCGGATCCATCACCGTTGGGCCGAGCTGCATTCTCATGCCCGAGCGAACGGCCTGTCGATTCAGCATGACCACAATGACATGTGGATTGCGGCGACGGCCCACGTGGCAGGGATGAAGGTGCTAACGATGGACGGCGCGGGTTTTCTCCCACTTCGAGGAACTCCCTGGGTAAATGTCGATGTACTCGACCCCAAGACTGGCCTGCTTGTGCCTGAGTGAATCATGAGAAACTACGATTCAAGGAAGCACCGGAGGGACTTTTTCTGCTACGTTTTCCACGAATACTTTGGTGGCGATTTCGAACTCTTTAGCGAAACGACCGGATACAGTGCCGCCCAAGCAAGGAACTGGATGTCGGGCGTGATCGCTCCCCGCAAGCCAACGTTGGACTACATCCTGCACAGCCGTTTTGCCCCCGAGTTCAAAATTGTCTGCGAGTTCAAAGAGGTTGACGGTGAGAAGCCCACCCTCACCCAGCTCAAGAAACACCTCGGTTCCCATGTCAAGGAGCCGGGGATTTACGCTTTCTACGATGCCCGCGCCCAGCTGCTTTATCTGGGGAAGGCCGTGAAGCTCCTGCAAGAGGTTTACAACGCGCTGATGCAGCGGACTGATGTGGTCATCCTTCCCTCAGGAATCGCAAACAAACGACGACAAAGGTGGGAGTTGGTAACATACATCTCCGCCTACTATGTGCCCGCCAGCAGTCATCGCGACCATCCGAAGCATGTGGAGTCACTGATGCTGCGGATCTCCAAGCCACCACTGAACAAACAGATTGGAAAACTGAGCAAAGTCAAAAGGCCCAAACTGGCCTAGGACATTGCTAGACGAGTTCGACACTTAGGGCCCGGGACCGATCGCATTCTGCCTAGGAGCAGCAGACCGAAATCTTCTTGCAAAGATCTTCTCAAGTCACCCTGAAAGTTCCCAAAATTTGAATCTTTTTTCTTTTTTTGGATAAAACGTGAATTGCCGTCCGTTAAGCAAGTGACCATCGCAGGCCGACAACTGATCGAAAAGTTCATGCGAAAGCACGCGAACTCCCGACCGTCCCTCTCGGCCTGGTTGGACGAAGCTGAGGACGCCCAATGGAAAACACCACAGGACATCAAGGACCGTTACCGTTCCGCCGACATTCTCCCGGGAAACCGGGTGGTCTTTGACATCGGCGGCAACAACTACCGCTTGGTCGTCCTGGTGCTCTACCGCAAAGGAAACCTGCTCATCCAAAAGGTCGGCACTCATGCCGAGTATTCCAAGTGGAACCTGACCTGATCTCCTAAACACGCCACCGCCATGAAACTCATCAAGACCTCCAAGGACCATGCAGTCGCCCTCACGCGGCTGGAGGAGCTCATGCTTGCCGATCCCGCTCCGGGTTCGGCTGAGGATGAGGAGCTGGAGCTACTCGCTTTCCTGGTCGAAGACTACGAAAAGCGCACGATCAAGATCCCTGCTGCCACTCCGTCGGAGGCCATTCGTTTTCGCATGGAGCAGGCTGGCCTGAAGCAGCACGACCTCGTTCCCTTCATCGGCTCGAAAGGCCGTGTTTCCGAAGTGCTTTCCGGCAAGCGTGAACTGACACTCGCCATGGTGCGGAAGCTTCATGAGGGCCTGGGCATTCCCCTGAAGTCTCTTGTTCAAGACTCTGCCGCCTCTCTACCTCCGATCATCGAAACGGATCGATACCCCGTGAAGGAGATGTTCATGCGGGGATTCTTTGCGGCTGCGTTCGGAACTGATTGGTCCAGGGTTAAGGAGCGTGCGGAGGAAATGCTCCAGGAGTTCTTCGAAGGGCGTCAGAATGATCCGATGGATGCCTTCAACCGGCAAACCACCAGCAAGAAGGCGAAGGTGGATGTTCACGCCGTGCATGCCTGGCGGTGCCGGGTTCTGGATCTTGCGGATTCCGTCGAGTTACCGGAATACGAGGCTGACGCTCTGACCGAGGGCTTCATCAAGGACCTCACCAGGCTCAGTCGTTTTTCCACTGGACCGCTGCTGGCCCAGCAGGCCCTTCGCGAAGTCGGAATCGCAATGGTCGTCGAAGCTCATTTGCCCGGCACACACCTGGATGGTGCCGCCATTTGGAATCCCAAAGGGTTTCCCGTGATTGCCCTGACCCTGCGGCATGATCGGCTCGATAACTTCTGGTTCACGCTCTTTCATGAGTTGGGCCACGTGAAGCAGCATCTCTCGTCCGCATCCAGTGCTGGATTCATCGACACGGACATTGATGGCGCTTCAGAGAAAGAGATCGAGCGGGAAGCAGATCAATTCGCGCTGAATGCATTCCTTTCGGAAGAGGAATGGGATCGACTGAGCCATTTGAACTACGCGGATGAGATCAAGGCCGCAGCAAAGAAGCTCGCGATTGATCCTGCCATCATCGCTGGCCGTCTTCGCAGGGAAGCAAACGATTACAGAAAGCACCGGACCTTGATCGGGCAAGGGAATGTGAAAGAGCTTTTCCTGAAGGCCTGACACAGAGCTTCATCCCCAGCGGTCGCCAGCAACTCCTCGAAAACATCTTCAACGCCCAGATCTTCGGTTGATCAAAAGCGCCTGAACGACTGGAGAAGAGTGGAGAAAGCACCTCTTGCCTACTTCACTTCCTTCCACAACTCCCGTGCCCGCTCGGTGGTCGATCGCACCTTGTCGGCGGCATCCTGGACCTTGTCGACGCCCGCTGCCATGGCGCGGGCCTTTTCGGCTGCGGTGTGGCTGGCCTGGTGAATCTCGGCGATCGCCCCGGCGATCATGAGCCTGGACTGGCGAACCTCCCAGGCGAGAAACGCGAGGGCGCAGGCCATGATCAAAAAGCAGCATCCGAAAAACAAACGTCCCTGTTCGGTTGTCATTCCAGAACATGAGTTCCGGCCCTGATCATTGGCAAGTCTGCTGCCTGGCATAAAATTGGAGCCACCGGATTCCGCGGCTGCCAATGTTTTGTCAAAGCATCCATGCTGGGACAACCCAACGGCACTTGTCCTGATCAAGCCGTCACCGTGCGATTCCGACGCATGCGGATCAGGGTGTAGACCGTCGCACCCAGCGCGATCAGCAGCAGCGAGCCACCGAGTAGCGGCCGCACCGCCAACCAGGCCACGGCGATGGCAATGACTGATCCGACGAATGCCAGAATCAGGGAAATCAATCCCGTTCCGAATCCAACAATGCTGCCGATGAATGGCACCACATCGGCCAGGATTTTGAGTGGATTGAGCAACAGCGAGAAGCCGATCAGCATGACGAAGAAACCTGCCAGACGAAGCCCCCAGGTGAGCGCGGTGTTCTCGGATTCCGCGCGCTGGAACATCAGCTCGGCGCTGAGATTCCCTGACTCGACCCGTTCGATCTCGCGACCGGCCTTGGTCTGATAGGGTGCGAGTGAGTTCCCCTGCTGTTGGGCGAGGAAGCTGAACGGAGCGGGCATCAGCGCCTGAAAACTCACGCGGGCATCGCCAATCGCCGGCGCTTCAGGGTTCGCTCCGAGATAGATGGTTTCTCCGTTCAACTTCGCCTTCATCTCGTTGGGAAGTTGTTTGAGGCATTCCTCCGTCGGTCTCACCGGCGAATCTCCAGTCATCTTGCGGACAAGTGTCTCCGGAATGGCGAAAGCCCCAAGGGTCGCATGCGGGGTGATCGTCGTGACCGATGAAACCGGAAACCTGGCCGGATTCTCGTGGCCTGCCTGTTCCTTGAACTCCGAGGACTTGATCAGCTCACCCGACCAGACCTTTTCATAACTGTAGTGGGTCACGGTCTCTTCACCACCGCCGAACTTCTTGCGGGTCTCGGAGCGCTTGCTCTCCTTCCATTGATGCATCTCCACGACCCGCTTGAGCCGCAGCGCCTCGACGGTCAAACCGAACAAGGGCTCACGGATCTCCTCACTGGTTCGCACCTCGCCGCTCAGGTGGATCAGCTTTCCCTCGTTCGCCGCAAGCGCCGCATCCGGCTGCACCGACACCACCGCTGCGGCACCTTCCTTCAGGCTCTTCGCCGTCGTGACCGCGCGACCCTCATTCCAAGAGTGGAGCACGATGGAAAGCGGCAGCAGCACGATCCCGGCAAGGATCCCCTTGAGCGAGCGGGCGATGCGTCCGAACCAGGACACGGAGGTGGTTTCAGTAAAGTCGGACATGATGGAAACGGCAACGAGCCCGTCGGATTGAATCGGACCAGCCGGGAAAGTGCAAGCGACCGCTGATTGACCGGAGCAATCCTGAGCGGATGTTTGAGATCCTCATCAATGAGTAAAGTACTGGGAAAACCGTAGCAGTCGATCTACTCGCTGACGCGGAGCCGGAGGAAGGTGCGGGTGGCTTGCGGGTTTGGAGTGAAGGTGGCGGTCGCGGTTTGACCGAGAGGCGTGGTGCTGTCCTGGGTGACGCCGGCGCTGCTCCATGTCTGGAGATCAGTCGAGGATTCCACCTGATAGACAAGGTCTGCCCGAAGTCGGGGATAGCGGAGTGAGAGAACACCCGCGGATTCTGTTAGAACCGGGGCAACCCGGCTGCCGGGGTTGTTCGGGTGGGTGCCGAGGGCGTATTCGAGAAGATTGGCCAGACCATCCAGATCGGGGTCGTCATGGAGGCCACGCAGGGCGAGGCCGGGCGGATTGGCGAGGCCGGTGAGCCAGGTCTCGTAAGTCTGGACAGGCGGTGGCTGGTAGAGAGCGGCGATTTCCGACTGGCTGAGGGCGCGGCGGTAGATGCGGAGGTCGTCGATTTGACCGCGCCACGAGTTTCCACCGAGGGTGGTGTCGCCGATGCGGAGCAGGCCGGGCTGGCGACCGCCGCTGCCGGTGTTGAACTGACTGAATGAGGTGCCGTCGTTGCAATAAACCCGGCTGCGCCACGTGGCGCCATCGAGGTAGTTGACGAGCGTGACGAGATTCCACTGGCCATTGTCGAGGGGACTGGCGGAGACATTGAAAGCTCCGCCGAACTGGGCACCGTTGATGCCTTGGAGGAAGCTCGGGGTGTTGACCATCCACAGGCGGTATTGGGGGATGTTGGGCGAGATGCCGTTGTCCTTTCCAAGGATGGTGTTGTAGCCGCTGGTGGCCGTGGTTCGCACCCAGACGGAGATTGTGTAGGGTTCGCCGCGAGGGTCGAAGTCGAGGTCGGCCTGGTTGGCGGGGAAGAAACGGTTGAGATTGTCGGCGGCATTCGAGGGTCCATAGGCTCCGCCAAAACGACCGTCGGGAATCCAGTGGGCCCCCGGGACATCGGTGCTGTGGTTGTTTCCAAGGGGCGCGGCGTCCCAGATGCGGCTGCCGGAGCCTTCATCGAAGGTGTAATGAAGGACGAGGTCGGGATCGGAAACGAAGCCGCCGATCCGCAGAACTGTTAGAGTCAGGCTGCGGGTGGCGGAACCGGAGGAGTCCGTGACGCGGAAGGTGAGATCGGCGATGGCCGGGGCGGTGGGCGTGCCGCTCAACAGGCCCTCGGAGGACAGGGCAAGGCCGGGAGGAAGAATGCCGGAAACCAGGTCCCAACTGCGGCCGGAGATGCCGCCGATGGCGCTGAGGGATGCCTGATAGGCTCGGCCTTGTCTCGCGACCGGCAAGGTGGTGGTGCTGACGGCAAGCGCGGGATTGATGGTGACGACGATCGGCTGGCTGGTGACCTGTCCCTGCAGGTTGGAGACAGTGACGGTGTAGGCACCTTGGTCGGCAGACTGGACGGAACTGATTTCAAGGCTGGGGCTGTCCGTGCCGACCGGAGTCGTCCCGCGATGCCACTGGAAATGGAACGGGCCCGTGCCGCTGACGGCGACAGTGAGGCTCAGCGGCGAACCGACGGCAAGGGTGAGATTTCCGGGCGCGCTCGGGATTCCGGGCGGCTGTGGCGCGGGCAAGGAGGGCGCGGCAATCGCTAAGCCGGCGGCGTCGCGGCCATCGAGCTGAACAAGATAAGCGAGGAGATCGTCGCGATCCCCCATGGAGAGGCTTTGCACAAGGCGGTGCGGCTGGGCCGCCGAGAAGGAAGCGGCATTCGAAACCAGAAGCGAATTGAGCACGAGGTCGCCGTTTCCGCGAAGGACCTCGATGGTGTTGTTGGGACCGGGATTGAGCGTGGTCTCCACGACGATCCAGCGCCAGCCGCTGGCCTGCCAGCCATTGTCTGGAAACTGACGCAGGACATTGAGCGTTTGTTGGACGCCGTTGACGCGGAGCAGAGCCGTGCCGTTGTTGTATTGCCGGATGTAGCGGATCGAAAGCCGGGCAGGACCACCGGCGGGGCCGCCATCGATGTTGTTGAAACGGACACCGGGCGGGTTCACGGCTCCGGCTTCCTCGCCGATGAAGACGGAAGACCCGCCGAAGGGTCCCCGATAGAAGCCACCGCCGCCCTGTGCGGGATCGTCCGGATAGGTTCCGATGGCGTTGGGATTGGCACTTGTTAGATATTGTCCGGCTGTGCCAGGGAGCAGCGTGCCGCCGACATAGGAGAAGACCTCGGCCAGGGTCGAAGCCTGACCGTGATGCAGGTAGGTGCGGGTGGCGTGGAGACCGTGGAGGGTGGGTGTGTCGATGCCTGTTAGAGCGGATCCGAGGCGCTGACCGCTGATGGCGGACTGGGTGCCGACGTTGACCAGGGCGCTGTTGGTGAGGGCATTTCCACTGTGGCAGGAGGCGCAGTTTTGGGACTGAAACACCGCTTGTCCGCGGAGTGCGGCGGCGGTGAGGGTGCCATTTGGATTTCGAAACGGGCTGCGCGGGGTGTGGCTTGGATTGAGTGAGGTCACGTAGGCGGCCAGAGCGTCGAGTTCGCTGCTGAGACCGGATTTCCCGCTGGCGGGGGATGGATGGCGGGCGGCGAACTGCTGGGGTGTTAGATCGAGGAAGCCCGTGCCGCCGAAGGGTCCGCGGATGTCGTGCTCGAAGTCCTGGATCTCGTCAAAGTTCCCCGACCAATGCACCGCGCCATGGCCCATGCCGCTGCGACCGCGCAGGTCGGTGGTGCGGCGCAGGCCTTCGCCCCGGCCGGTGAAATCCCAGGCGCGGCCGTCATGGCCACCATCAATGTGACAGGAGGCGCAACTGATGTAGCTGTCGGCACTCATGCGCGGATCGGCGGCGTTGTAGAAGATCTGTTTCCCTAACAGGACATCCGCTGCGAAGGCTTCGGATGCGACGGTGGAGGTGGTGGAGATCAGCGGCAGCGTGGTCTTGTTCTCCATCAAGAATGGCGTCGCATCCCGCACGGTCACGCTGCGGCCCATGAAGTCCTGGGTGAAGAGGCGGCCCGACACTCCATCGATCAGCAGGCCCTGCGGAGCGAGTCCGGTGCCGACGTCCAAGGTGAGGATTGCTGGCGAAGTGAGGGTGGAGCCGGAGACCACCTGCTCCGCAAGTGAGGCGAGATTGAAGGCGTCGATGCCGACGACGCGATTGTTCCCCTGATGGGTGATCAGGAGCGTGTCGCCCAGCGGGGTGTAGGTGACGGAGCTGGGGCTGTCGCTGTTGTCGAAGTCGCGGCGGGAGTTGGGAACCTCCTGGTTGCTGGTGAGATCGAGGAAGGAAACGACGGCACGCACCGTGGTTTCGTGGGTGAGATTGCCGACGCCGAACAGCGTCCCGCGCTGAGTGTTGTCCTGCTTTGAGACAATGGCGGCGCGGGTGCCATCGGGGGAGATGGCGATCCCGGCGAGATAGTTCGGCACACCGGCCGCGCGATCGCCGCCGTCGAGGGTGTTTGCGGAGGCGAGTGTGAAGACGCGCACGAAGCCCAGACTGGCCGTGAACTCCGCGACCTCCGCATGCATCTCAGGCGAGATGAATCGTGTGACCAGCACCCGGTTTCCATCCGCACTGATGGCGAGGGCTCGTGGAGTGATGAGGCCGGACGCCACCTGAGGCGCATTGTTAGGTGCGGCAGCCGAGTAGCGGTGCAGCCTGCCGGAGCCGGTGAGCGTCACGTAGAGAAGTGATCCATCCGGCGATGACGCGATGCCAAAGGGAGCAGAACCATAGGCGAGCGGAATCGTCACATGCGCTGTGCCATCGGCATTCAACACGCGGATCTCGTCGCTGCCCTGGCAGGTGACCCAGTAACGTCCATTCGCGTCGCGGGCAATGCCACGAGGGTTTGTTCCGACAGCGAATTCGCCTTCCTTTGCACCCGTAGTGGCATGAATGACGGAGACGCTGTTCGCATCCGGATTCACGCACCACAAGCGGCGCGTGCCGTTGTCATCGCCGATGGAAAGGGTCGAGCTTTGAGTGGATCTCGGCCCCACGGGTGGCGCGGCGATGACCAGCAGGCGGAGCGAGGTGGTGGCGATGTTTCCCGCCGCATCCCTCACCTGTGCGAGCACCCTTGGACGTCCGGGTGCGGGGTAACTGCGACTTGCACTGGCGTCCGTGCTCCATGAACTCCAGCTGCCGTCGAAGTTGAAGCGGAACTCAAGCGGACCGCTACCTGTCGCCACGGCGGTGACAGTGGTCTGCTGATTCGGCGCGGGTTGATGGTTGTTGGCTGTTAGAGACGCAAAAGCCGGAGGAGCCGAGGCATTGATCCCGCCACCGGTGGAAAAGCGAAACGAGTACGGCTCGATGGTGTTTCCCGCCGCATCGACGAAGCCGATCTGGTTGGCGGGGTCGCTGAGGAAATCGACCTGATAGGTGGTTTCAGCCGCCAGTGGTCCATCGGGCGTGAAGGTCAGGTTGCCGGAGAAATCATGGATCAGGAAGCCGGGGACAAAGGCCCCGAGCGAATCGTTCTCGCCGATGGGTCGGACCGTGAAGTCGATGCCATTTCGCGGGCCACCATTTCTCGGATGCTCGTGGATGAGGAAACTCAGCGGAGCATGACGAGGATAATTCGTGCGGTTTGCCTGCGGGATGTGATAACTCACTCGCGGCGCTGTGGTGTCCGGAGCCTGCTGATGGACCCAGACTCCGAGGCCCTGGTTGAAATTGGGAATCGGGTATCCACCGGTCAACCAGAGGTTGCCGAGCGGCAGGGACATCTGCGAGGTGTTCACGCCGGTGAGCGCTCCATTTGGCAAGGCCGTGGCCCCTGGCGGACGCGGCGGATTCGTTTCGTTCAAGGTGAGCACGATCGGATTCGCGTCGCCCGCGAGGAAACGGGTCATGTCGATCTTGTGGTTGTGGATGAAACCGAAGTTGTCCTGATAGACGGGATAGGAAGCGTTGGTGAAACCGGGCACCGTGAGGCTGGCCACCGTGCGGAGGTTCGGGGTGGTTCCTGGCAGGGTTGCCGAGGTGATGTCCGCGCCGATGAGGATGTTGGTGGTCGAACCGATGACATAGAGACCGGTACCGTCGCTGAACAGGTTCGGCCAGTAGCCCTGGAAGCCGCCGCTCAGGGAGCCGACGAGGCTCGGAGTTACGGCGTCATTCAATGGGTCCCCATCGTCCATGTTCAGGTAGTTCAACCGATAGACCACCACCCCATCGCTCGCCGCACCGCCACTGCGGGCCATGATCAAGAGGTCGCCGAAGAAAATTGGGTGCCAGTCGCCTCCGCCGTAGGGCCCCACATGATCGAAGCTGCCGAGCAGGCGGTTGCTTACCTGTCCATTCGGGCCTACGACCGAGCGGCTGATGCGGATGTCCGAGTCGTCGGTGTTGTACCAGAGCAGCGTCGCGTTCCATGGTCCGGCCTGGGCGCTCCGATTGTACCAAAGCGGCAGATTAATCAGACCCGGGATGCCATTGGTGCCTCCGCGTTCCACCAATCCGCCGAATCCATTGACACGGATCGGATCCGGCAGCAGCAGGTTGCCGGATTGCGCCGTGCCATGCGCGTTCCATCCATAGTTGCCGAAGATCCACGAGTTGTTGGGATAGTTAAGCCCAAAGTCGGAGGGAAAGCGCCGCACGGGATTGGCCGGATCGGCGATGTCGTAGACGCGCATCTGCCAGTCCGAGCCCGCACGCGATCCCGGTTGTTCCGCGCCGACAATGATCCATCCATTCAGATAGTTGATCGAAGTTGTCCGCCCGATCGGCTCCGAGCCATTCGTCACCGGATGACTTAGAAGAGTGCCGGGGGCTTCCGTGCGCGGCAGATTGAGGAAACCCTGCGTGGTCACCTGCGCGGCACATTTCAGGATTGGCGCGGTGCTTGCGAGCAGCAGAATCGTAAAGCCCATCAAGTGCCTCCCAAAGGAATTCACAGCGGTGATGATGAATGGGGAATTCATGAGGATCGTTTCACGGATTGGAGACCTTGAGTCGAACAAAGCGCCTGGTGTCCCCCGGCTGGAAGGGGATGCGCGCGCGGGTTGTCTGCACGCCGTTGACCGGCACACCGACGGCCTCATAGGTCACCCCCGCGCTGCTCCACGACGGGCTGGTGAGGACGGTGGAGCCTTCCGCGACAATGTTGACATCCGTGGCGCTGAGGTTCACGGGATAGGTCAAAAAGAGGGCGTCACTGGTGATTCCGGTGATCGAAAAGGGAGCGCCTCCCGGCACCGTCGGCGGCGTCTTGAATGCGAACTCCAAAAGGTTCGCCTGGCCATCGCGATCGAAGTCCGCCGCTGGCTGTCCATTCGTGCTGTTGGCCTGCGCGCCGAACTCACTGAGCCGCCACGCGTCGAGCGGTGCATCCTGAACGGTGACCGTCGCGGAGATGGTGGGGGCGGATGCGACGAAGGTCGCAGGGCCCGCAAGGGGTCCCAGGGTGACGGTGAAACTCTCGTCGCCCTCGGCCAGATTATCGTTCGCCGCGAGCGGGATCGTGATCGCTTTGGACGCCACATCATTCGCTGCCCAGCTCAATGAACCGCCCGTGCCGGTGAAATCCGCACCCGCCACTGCTGTGCCGTTGCCGATCACGTAGGGCAGCGAGAGCGGCAGATTCGTGCTCGCGCCACTGCGGGTGACGGTAAGCGTCGCCGTGCCTGCGGTTTCATTCACGCTGATGGCGGAGGCATTGAGGGCAACGCTGTCGAGCGGTGTGTTCGCGTTGTCGCCGAGATAAGTCGCAGCGGTAGGCGATGCTGTGAGATTGATCGGCGGGTTGGCGGTTTGATTGGTAGCGGGATTGTAGCTCACGCTCATGCCTTGGAGCATGGCTTCCGTGAGCGAGGCATGAGGGCGCTGGATCCGGAGGTAATCGACATCGAGGATGAGGTCGGGTTGACCGGGGATGTTGATGTAGTTTGCATGGAACTGCGTCGCCGGCCCGCCTGCCTCGTAGGCCGCGATGCTGTTGAAATCGGTGTAGGCGGTCATGCCCACTTGCAGTGTCGGCCCGAACTGCGGGAACGCATGATCGGGGTTTGGATACCGATTTTCCACAATCCACGGACCTGCGGCGCTGTGTCGGCGCAGGCAGACGACGGTGTTGCCGACGCGGATCACCTGCAGCCACGCCTCGTTGGAGCCACTGATGCCATTGCTCGAAAAGTATAACTCCGACCGGCTGCGGCGCGTGGTCTTGATCTCGAACTGCCGGGTGCCGGAGGTGCCCGCCGTGCCGAGCGAAAGGAAAATGTAGTTCTCGCCCTTGCCAACAAGCTCTGAGGTGTTCGCCCAGTTTTCATCACCGGGAGTCCAATCGCTGCCGAAGTTCTGCGGCGGCCAAACGGGGTTGGTTGTGTATGGCACCGGGGCACCACGAGTGATCGCACGCGGTTCACGAATCAAGATTCCGCCAAGTGAATAGAGCCTGATCGATGGCGACAACGGACCGCCGGGATTTCGCCTGCTGTAGACAAAGATATGGGCCGTCGCGATGAAGTCGCCGGTGACGTTCTTCGAAAAATGCGTGCCGCGAAGGTGCTCATACCAACCGGTGGTGCTTGGCACGATGCGGAAATGCCCTGGCGTGCTCGTGTTGATGTTCGCCGATTCGACATGGTTCGCACCCCAGCCCTCCAGCGCGCCGTGTTCCTGCCAGTGGCTGAACGTGGCGGCATTGCTGAACTCATCGCCGAGCGGCTGGAGGGGATCGGCCCCTGCCTGCATGACGAAGAAGGTGAACGAGACCAATGCGGATTTCAGGTTCATGGGTTTTCCGGTTTGGAAGATTGATCGAGCACAACCCGAAAGCCGATGCCGACTCCGCGAAGATTGCGGTCGTACTCACGATGGCGGATGCCTGTGGACATTGGGATCTCGACCCAACTGGTCCCGCACACGATCACGGTATCGGGATCGCGGCCAACGGAGGAAGTCCACTCTGCCACGCTGCCTGTTAGATCGACGATTTTCTCTGGAACCTCGTCGCGAGGGGAGAGTGTGGTCGCAGCGGGATCAAGCGGGACGATCTTGTCGGAGGAATCGATATGCATCGAGGCGGCAGAAGGTCCAAGCGCCGCGCGCCACTCGGCATCGGTGGGCAGGCGGTATCGTTCGTTAGCCTTGATCAATCCAAGCGCGCGTTCGCGAGCGGTGAGCCACTGGCAGAAGGCGGATGCGTCCACTTCGCTGACACAGGTCAGGGGATGCATTTCGCCCTGCGGAGCCACGCCCGGCGGATTTTTCCAGGTGCCTTCGGTGGAGTTCCAGGTCGCATTGGAAACGAAATACACCGGACCTGCGGAGTGATAACCGGTCTGCTCCACAAACTTCCCGAAGTCGCCCCGCCGGGTTTCCAGCGTGCTGAACAGGACTCCCGCCGTGCCGGCCTCCACGAGTTTCATGCCGAGGCTGTTGGTGCGGATGCCTTGCGGTGTCGGCGTTGCATCAGACTCCGTTCGAAACTTCTGCCATCCCAGCAAAGCCCCCGTCATGACGAGCAGTCCTAACAGAACGGCAGTCGCCTTTCTCCGACGGGTAGTGCCGACGCGTGACGCGGCCTTGTGGACATCCTCACGGACTTCCGAGGCATGCTGATAGCGCTTGTCCGGCTCCGGCTGCATCGCGCGGATCACCACGCGATCCATCTTCCCGTCCACTTCCGCGTGCTTGCTCGGCGGCTCGAACGCGCCGCATGGCAGGGTGCCTGTCAGCATTTCATAAAGCATCACGCCGAGGCTGTAGAGGTCCGCCCGATGATCGATCCGCGCCTCGCCGCGACGTTGTTCCGGGGCAATGTACTCCGGCGTTCCCACCATGCCTTGTGTCATCGTCGGAGATGGGCCGGAGGATGGATCGGCGACCAGCAGGGCGAGCCCGAAATCCGAGACCTTCACGCGACCCTTGGCATCGATCAGGATGTTGGCGGGCTTGATGTCGCGGTGGACGATCCCCTGGGCATGGGCGTATTCGAGCGCCTCACAAACCTGACGCACCACGTCGAGCGCCATGGCAAGAGGCAGCTCACCCTTGCGGATCAGTTGATGGAGATCGGTGCCCTCGACCTGCTCCATGACGAAGTAAAACGACCCGCCAGGTGTCTCGCCGAAATCATGGATCGAGATGATATTGGGATGATTCAACTTCGCCAGCGCCTGGGCTTCCCGGCGAAATCGTTCGGCTGCGGTGGCATCGCGGCTGAGCTCCTCGGGCAGGAGTTTCAGCGCGACATTCCGATCGAGCGAAGTTTGCCGCGCCGCATAGACCGCCCCCATTCCGCCACGGCCTAACAGACGGATCTCGGTAAAGCCCGGAAACCAGGCCGCTGCTTCTTCATCGGTCGGTGGCTCCCAGGAGACCGGCCCTCCGACCGGCCAGGACGCGGAGGCCTCCCCCAGCACCCCGCGCAGCAATCCGGCGGCATCAAGGCCACTAAGATCGGAGGAATGGGATGGAGCTGGCGGGTTCATGACAACTTCAGAGCGGGTGCTCATCCCTTTCTAAGGAATCCACGGCGGCTCATTACGGGAAATAGGAAGTTTTTTCAGATTTCTCAAGTCAGCGCTGCCAGGAGCGCCCGGAGCTCGTCCTTCACCGTTTCGGGATCCTCACTCTCCAGCGTGGACGCGATCTGCGCTTCAAGGACCTGCCGATATCGAAGTCGCAGCCGATGCACCGCCACTCGGGTGGTATTGACCGACCACCCCAGCTCCCCCGCCGCCGCCTCGTAGGCCGCTGCGCCGTTTTCACCGGAGGCATCGAGGAATCCGCGCAGCACACTCATCTCCCGCTCGCGACCCGCCAGGGCCCGTTCGCGGGTGAGCGAATCGAGCGCTTGTTGGAGCACGGCCAGCGCCCACTGACGGTTGAAATGATGCTCCGGAGTCAGATCATGACTTGGCTCCGCCTCATGCGAGCCGTCGGTCATCAGCGGCACGATTTCCGCCCGCCCACCACGACGCCAGGCGTTCTTCCGGTCGCGTTCGTCCGCGAGATGATGACTGAACGCCGCCAGCAGGAAGGTTCTCAAACGCCCGCGCTCGCGGTCCGCCGCGTGGAAGGTTTCCTTGTCGATGAGGCGGGCGAAGAATCCCTGGGTCGCATCCTGCGCGTCCTCCGTTCCCAGTCCCTGACGACGGGCATACCCGTAAAGCGGCTGCCAGTAGAGAACGCAAAGTTGCTCCAGCGCCTGGAAGGCCTGCGCCTCGTTGCCTTCCCTCGCTCGCGCCGAAGAAACGAGGCTCCAGCGGGTGACGGGAAATGCGCCCTGGCCGTGTGGAGTTTTCCGGGATGGTCCGTGATCCGGCATGATGAAGCGTCAAACAGATGACCGAAGACCGGCACGGATTCCAGATTTTATGCCCGCTAGCCCGATCCACTTTCCCCATCCGATAATCCGACCCTCCTCTCCGCGTATCCGCTGGATGAGACTTTCCCCGGCCATCGCCGTCCTGCTTTCCTCGACCGCGCTTCAGGCCCTCCCCGAGGCTCCCGAAGCGAAGTTCCGGGCGCAGACGCTGGATGCGAAACTCCAGATCGGATACGGACTGGCGATCGCGGATGTCGATGGAGATGGCAAGCCGGACATCCTGCTGTGCGATGCCAAGGAGACGGCCTGGTATCGGAATCCGGATTGGACCAAGCACCGCATGACGGGCGCGTTGACGAAGCTCGACCACGTCTGCATCGCCGCCCGCAATCTTGATCACAACCAAAAGGCCGAGGTGGCCGTGGGCGCGGAATGGAATCCCGGTGACACGACCCACAGTGGCGCGGTACTTTCTCTAACAGCTCCAGAGGATCGGACCAGGGAATGGTCGGCACAAGTCCAGCATCGCGAGCCGACCGTCCATCGCATGCACTGGGTGAAGGACGAATCAGGAAAGCCCTTCCTCGCCGTGCTGCCCCTCCACGGCTGCGGCAACACCAAGAACGAAGGCGCGGGCATCCGCTTCCTCGGCTATCGGCCGGAGACCGATCGCTCGAAGCCCTGGCCCACCTTCCTGATCAACGACCAGTTCCATCTGGCCCACAATTTCGACCCGGTCACCTGGCCGGATGCCGGCGGCGAGTCGATGCTCGTGGCCTGCAAGGAAGGCGTCCATCTTCTCCGCAATCAAGGTGACCAGTGGCAATCCACCCGCCTGACGGAAAAAGGCGCGGGCGAGGTTCGACTCGGCAAGCTTCCGGACGGCAGGCGCTTCATCACGACCATCGAGCCGTTCCATGGCAACGCCGTGGTGGTGAATCCCGCAGCGGAAGGTGCGGACTTGTGGTCCTCGAAACGAGTCGTGCTCGACGAGTCCCTCAAACAAGGACACGCCCTCGCCGCGGCGGATTTCCTCGGGCTCGGCTACGATCAGGTCATCGCCGGCTGGCGCGAGCCCGACGATCAGGATCGAAAAGTCGGCATTCGTCTCTATGTGCCAACCGCCGCGAATGGCAGTGCTTGGAAACGGCATGCCGTCATCGATGATAACACGATGGCCTGTGAGGACTTCAAGGTCGCCGACCTGAACGGCGATGGAAAACCCGACATCATCGCAGCCGGACGCGCGACGAAGAACCTGGTGGTTTACTGGAACGAGAGAAAGTGAAGCGGCAGTTAGATCAGCGGACGAGGTGGAAGGTCCGCTCGACCGGCTCGGCAGTCTTCAGTTTTGGATCAATCGAACGGCCCCACTGCCAGGCCACGATGGTGACCGCGATGGGAAACTTCGCCCTCGGCGGGACCTGCGTGAACTTGAGGGTGTTTCCTTCGATCTCCGCAGGCCCTTCGCGGACGTAGAAGCGCACCGGGACGTTGGCAGGCGAGGTGGCTTTCAAGGGTAGGGTTGTCAGGCCCGATGGCTGATCCGGAATGGCGGGAAAGTCGATGGATTGATCCGCGCCTTGGGTGTTCCTCAGCGGGAAACGCAGCACGGCCTGCTGGACGGAGCGACGGTAGGTTTCATCGCCAGGATGCGTGGCCGCGAGCCAGATTTCGTTCGAGCGCTTCTGATTGTTCATGCCCATGCGGTAAAAACGAAGCGCCCAGGTGTCGGGCCCGATTCGCTCGACTGGCCCGCAGAGTCGCTCGATGGAGATGGCGGATTGATCGGTGGCATGTTCGATGGGCGATCCTTTCGGCAAGCCGGTCCAGCCCACCGGGCGGCCTTCGGGAACGGTGTCGAGATAGTGGCCCTGGAGCTTGAAGGTCATCCCGTCATCGATGGGTTGGAAGGCCAGGGTGACCTGTTGATGAGTCTTCGGATTCTGCTCCACGATTCCGCCGTCCTGACCGTAACCGAGCAGCTGGACCTTGCGACCACGAAAGCGGGATTGATGGGCTTCAGTGGCGGCAGCGAGTTCACCATCAAAGCACCAGAAGGCATTCGCACGATCTCCCTGGAACTCCGCCACCGGAGCAGCGGCGGCTTTCGGGGGCTCGTTGCGATGCCAACGCTCGACCAACCAGCCCTCGCGGGTCGGGTCGATGGGCTTCAATTTCGTCGCTGCCTCTCCGGTCGAGTCCGACAGCCGATGTTGGACCGCCTTTTTGACATAGTAGGAGAGATAAGTGATCTTTTCCTCACTGGCCTCGAAGTGTCCGCCGCCCGGATCGGCGAGCATGCCGAGCGGGGTGAGTGGATGCTTGTTCCGCTGGGAAAGCCCCTCGCCGGCGCGGCTTTCGGCGGATTCGTATTCGCCCATCGCGACGAGCCCCGGGATGCCATCCACGGTTCGGTCGCCCCAATCGGGCGTGTTGGCATCCTTGAAATACGGCCACTGCCCGCTGACCGAGAGGGCCGCCAGGGTCCGCTCCGGTGCCCAGGCCGCGAAGTTCCAGGGAAAGCTGGCGGCCGCCGAGTGGCCCATCGGCACCACGGGCACGCGTTTCAATTCCTCGTAGCCGGAAGCCTCCGCCAACGAGGCGACGAGTTCGTTGAAGGCCTCGCCGGCTCCTTGATCGAAGCGGAAAAACAGGTCGAAGCCCGGGCTGACCCAGATTTCCGCAAAGCCGATCTCGCCAAGCGTCGCGCGGAATTTCGGATGCTCGAGGATCGACTCCTCCTCCATGTTGTGCTGCGCGATGACGACTCCACGAAGCTGCTTGCAGGTTGGGGGAATCCACAGGAAGGCCCGCGGGTGATCGCTGGTTTCGGAGGAGGTCACCGAATTCACCGGGACCGACCACTGCCACTCCGCCGCAAAGGCGGAAAGGCCTAACAGAAGGAAAGACAGCAGGCGTCCGAGTGTTTTCACGATTCTGTTAGACTTGAAATTTGGACAACAAAAAAAGCTCTCGGTCAGATTCGTTGATCGCTTGTCATCGCGGATTCCCTTAAAACCGCTGAGAACACAGAGGTTGAGGAGAGCACAGAATGGAGAAGGATCCAGAGTTCCGTGTTGGAGCCTTTTCCATCGCAACCGGATTCAACTTTCCTCCGTGATCTCTGTTTCCTCGGTGCCTCTGCGGTCGTCCACGTCGTATCTCGACTGCAAGACTGACGCAGGGCAAAAAAATCCCCTGCGCCGGAACGGAAGCCGTCCAGCACAGGGGGAAATGAATGGTCTTCAGGAACCCCAGCACTCGCGGATGTAGCGGATGCCGCCCTGATAGACGTCCTCGCGGGACGGGAAGAAGTCACGCCAGACGCGGGTGGCGGCGGCGAGTTCCGGAAGCGCGCGACCGAAGGCCTCGACAGTGAGCCAGCCATCGTAGCCGGACTCCTTGAGTACGGCGATCGACTCGCGGATCGCAGCGTGGCCGGTGCCCGGGGTGCCGCGGTCGTTTTCGGAAATGTGGACGTGCTTCACGACATCGAGGTGCTTCTTGAGCGAACCGGCGGGGTCCTTTTCCTCGATGTTGGCGTGGAAGGTGTCGAACATCGTGTGGAAGTTCGGATGGTCCACGCGGCGGACGTAGTCGGCGGCCTGGCCCATGGTGGTGAGGAAGTAGCACTCGAAGCGGTTGAGCCACTCGATGACGACCTTGACGTTGGCCTGCTGCGCATACTCGGCCACCTGGCGATGAACGTCGGCGGCGTGGGCGAGTTCGGTTTCGGTCGGGCCATTTCCGGTGAAGATGCCAAGCGGCTGGTGGAAGGGGCCCATCAGGATCTCGGTGCCGGCCTCATGGCAGCGATCGACGACTTTTTTCAGATACTCCACAGCGGCGGCGCGGCTGGCGGCATCCGGGCTGACGCAGCTGGCGTGCTCGCCGGGCATGACGGTCACGGCGGTGGAGCGCAGGCCGTGGTCGGCGAGGGCGGTTCCGACGGCCTTGTAGTGGGTGGCGTCGGGATTGAAGATGGGCAGCTCGACGCCGTCGTATCCGGCGGCTTTGAGTGGGGCGAGGAGGCCGAGGTCGTTGTCCGGGTGGAATTCCCCGGTCCAGAGCAGGAGGTTGAAGCCGATGTTCATGAGCGGATTTTGAAGTGGGCGACCATACCGAGGCAAGGCCCGGGGACTTTCAACCCCCGATTTCGCAACCCAGCAATGATTTATCGTTTACCGCGCAATCCGAAGCCTCCTAACCTCCGATCATGTCTCTGATTCACGGGGAAATTTCCGACACCATCGCCTCCGATCTCGTCGAGGCCGCCGTCACGCGTCGCGCCGGGCACCTTGCGCCGGTGACCTTCCAGCTCGGGGATCGCAAGGTCTCGCCTTACGCGCTGGCTCCCTGGCTGCCGGGGGAAATCGACCAGACCCTCCCGGAACTGCTTCTCGTGCTGCGCGGGGATTTCCTCTGCTTTCCCTTCGGCGGCAGTGCCGAGCGGCCGCCGCATGGGGTGACCGCGAACCTGGAGTGGAGCCTCGATGCGAAAGAGGCGGGGTCGATCCAGCTCTCGATCCGCGATGTTGATGGTCAGGCCAAGTTTGAAAAGCGCCTCAGCCTGCGCGACGGGGAAACCACGATCTATCAGGAGCATGTCATTTCCGGGGCCGACGGAACCTTCAACTACGGCAACCACCCGGTGCTCGATTTCTCGCATCTAACAGAAGGCGCGGGCCGTGTCAGTGTCTCCCCATTCCGCTGGGCGTCCGTTTATCCGGGGCTGTTTTCGAATCCGGAGAATCGCGAATACGGCGCGTTGAAACCCGGCGCGACCTTCACCGATCTCCGCGAGGTCCCACTGGCAAATGGCGGCACGACCGACCTGACCCATTACCCGGCGCGAAAGGGCTTCGATGACCTGGTGATGGTGGTGAGCGAGCCAGCGACCGCCGAGCAGCCCTTTGCATGGTCGGCCGTGGTGCTGGATGGCTACGTGTGGTTCTCGCTGAAAAATCCGGAGGATTTCCCGGCCACGCTGTTCTGGATCTCGAATGGCGGCAGGCACGCCGAACCTTGGAACGGCAGGCATTTCGGACGGCTCGGAATCGAGGAAGTCTGCTCGCATTTCAGTGATGGACCGGACGTCGCCCGCGAGGACCGTCTGGCGGTCCAGGGCATCCCGACAGCGCGGAAATTCACCCCGGAGGAAAAGGTTTCCCTGCGAATCGTCCAGGGCGTTGCAGCCGTTCCGGCGGATTTCGGGGTCGTGACTTCCATCCGGCCCCACGGACCGGACGCCATCGAGATCACCGGCGAGTCCGAAAATGCGGTTTTTGCCACTGTAAATTGGGGGTTTATCTCGGGCATTTAGTCTGAAACGATGTCCTCCGCTTCGTCGTAGATGCCGCCCTCTTCATCGCCTTCCGGTGCCAGCAACCAGCAGTCTTCCTCTCCCTTAAAACTGAACACTTCAACCTGAAAACCTGATCATGAAACTCCATAACGCCATGTGGCCCGG
>JAIXPW010000022.1 GCA_027485995.1 Verrucomicrobiaceae bacterium | reverse complement strand
GTAAGCGCTCCATGGAGCACCCGTTCCCAAGTCGACGGTAAAGGTGATAGACAGGCATGAATGACCTCTATCGTAGATTCCGATGCTGCCTCTTCCGTGATCCGTTCCGACAGCAGGGGGCGTATGCTCGTCGCAGCCGATCAGCGAGAGGCCCTGCTCGATGAGTTCGAACGCAGCGGGCTCTCCGGCATGGCCTTTTGCCGCCTGCACCGACTGACCTATCCAACCTTTGCCACCTGGGTCCAGAAGCGCCGAAGGCGACCAGCCGCACAGTCAGCGGCCTTTGCTGAGGTGGTCATCGAGTCCCGCACGGAGGCTGCCGTTGCAAGCGACGGCCAGGGCTTGCGCCTCACCTTGGCTTCCGGCACCACGCTCGAAGTCACCCGTCGCAGCCAACTGCCACTGCTCGTCGAACTCCTCCGATCCCTCGACTCCCAGCCCTCATGCTGACGCTCTCCGGAAGCCTGCGTGTCTTCCTCGCCCTGGAGCCCTGCGACATGCGCAAGTCCTTCGACAGCCTCCACGCGCTCGTCGTCGGCCAGCTCGGCGAGGATCCGCGCAGCGGTGCCGTTTTCGTCTTCTCCAACCGCTCGCGCAACCGCATCAAGTTGCTCCACTGGGATGGCACCGGGCTCTGGGTCCACGCCAAGCGGCTTGAAAAGGGCACCTTCTCGTGGCCGAAGCCCTCCACTGGCAGCAGCCCGAAACTCAAGCTCGCCCCCGAGGCGCTGGCCATGCTCACCGACGGCATCGATCTACGAGGCGCGAAACTCCGACCCTGGTATGAACGCGATTGAACCACCAGCGGCATGCCGCATCCGGCACGGAAGTTGCTACGTCATCCCTCGTACATGGAGGACTGCGAACGACAGCAACTTCTCGACGAGATCGCCCGCCTCAAGCAGGAAAACGAACTCCTGCGCCAGAAGCTCGACCTGGTCTTAAGGAAGCTCTTCGGCAAGAGCAGTGAAACGCTCGACCCCGCCCAGCTTGAACTCCTGCTGGGACCACCGCCGGGAAAAGCCCTGGCCTCCCCACCCGTCGCCGCACCGGTGGAGGAGGCCAGCGCAGCACCCGTCGTCCCACCTGAACGCAAGCCGCGTCGCCCACGTCTCCCCGAGCACCTGCCCGTCGTAGAGGAAATCCTCCTGCCCGAGCCCGTCAAGGCCTGCCCGGACGCCTGGCGCAGGATTGGCGAGCAACACAGCGACCAGCTCGACTACCAGCCCGCAAAAATCTTCATCCGCCGGCTCGTCCGCCCCACCTATGTTCGCGTCTCGGATCGCGATGCCGCCCCTCTTACCGCCAAACTCCCGCCACGTCTTCAAGATGGACTGAGTGCCGCACCCGGCCTCATCGCCCACGTCCTCGTCGCCAAGTTTTGCGACCACCTGCCATTTTACCGACAGGAAACCATCCTCGCCACCCGCCACGGCGTCCAGATCGGTCGCAACACCCTCTGCCGCTGGGCCGAGCTCGCCACCTTCTGGCTCAAGCCCCTCCATCAACGACTCCACCATAGCCTGCTCGCTGGCGACTACCTGCAGGCCGATGAAACGCCCGTCCGCTACCTCGTCCCCGGCAGTGGCAAAGCCGCCACCGGCTACCTCTGGACCCTCCATCGACCCGGTGGCGATGTCGTTTACCAATGGCATCCCAGCCGCAGGCAGGACTGCCTCAATGATCTGTTAGGCGACTATCGTGGCACCCTCCAGTCCGATGGCTACGCCGCCTACCCGGCCCACGCCAACAAGCACCCTGGACTCCAACTCGCCGCCTGCTGGGCGCATGTTCGCCGGAAATATCACGATGCCCTCCAGACCGGCCAACCCCTCGCCGCCACCCCGCTGCAAGCCATCGCCCGGCTCTATGGGGTCGAAAAACACCTCCGCGAAACCCGGGCCGGTCCGAACGAACGCATCGCCCATCGCCAGGCCCAAAGCGCGCCCATCCTCCAGGCCCTCCACCACCATCTCATCGAGCTGCGCGGCCATCCCACTGTGCTGCCCAAGAGTGCGCTAGGTCGTGCCATCGACTACACCCTCGGCCTCTGGGACCGACTCTGCGTCTACCTTGGAAACGGCCACGTCGAGATCGACAACAACCGAATCGAAAACGCCATCCGTCCCACCGCGATCGGAAAGAAAAACTGGCTCTTCATCGGACGTGAAGACACCGGTGAGCGCAGCGCCGTCATCTACACCCTCATCGAGAGCGCCAAGCGTCACGGCCACGAACCCTACGTCTACCTCAAGGACCTCCTCGAACGGCTGCCCGGCATGCACCTCTCCGAGATCGACGCCCTGCTGCCCGCCAACTGGCGTCCCGACACCACAGCCCGAGCCCAGAAACTCGCGGCCTCGTGAAGCCTGATCAACAAGCAAAGCCCGGCACCGGGTGCTCCGTGGAGCGCTTACCGATAAATCCGAGAACCAATGCCAAGAGACCAAACAGCACAATTCTGAATGTCCGGGTTGATTTAGACTTATCCATCTTTCTACCGAAGAGTCTTTGTTCGTAGAATCAACAGCCTTGAAATCCGGTGATTTCCACTTGGGGGCAGGATGGCAGGATGCCTTGATCTGACAACGAATTTCAAGCGTCCGCGGGCTGATATTGGAGGATCCATGGCCGCACCCTGGAGCGGGGGCATTTGAACCTGATAGACGCACATGAGCCAACCATCACGGGGGCGGCGAAGGCAGTCGAACGGTCTTGGAGGCTCGATTGGAGGCCCGACGATTCTCACCAGGGCTGGGTTGATTCCGCTGCCCGAGCGGAACGGAGCCACCACACTCTTGTGGTGGCTTCGGCAGTGGATGGGGAAGGCTGGGGACAGGAGTGTCCCCACTCCAAAGGCAAAGACCCGGCCTCCGGACGGTCCGGCGGGGGCAGGATCACCGATGCCAATGGCTCGATTCTCCTATCCAGCTGATTTCAGAAAATCCCGTGATCAGGTTCGGAAGAGCCGGGGTGCCATATCGACTCTCCCCCACCGGACCGCCCGGAGGTCGGGCCCCTGCCCTTCTTGGTCGCGACAGGAATGTCGCGACTCCTGCTCACGGCGTGACTTTCACCCGGTAGAAACACTTTGGAACGGTGGCTCCTGGGTCGGTGAAGGTGCGTTCGGTCGGCTGGCCGCTGACGGTGGTGGCACCGTTTTGTATGGCTCCGACATCGGTCCAGCCGCCGGTCAGTGAGGTGGAGCGCTGGAGTTGATAGACATGGGCGCTGTGGGTCGGGACCTTGATGGTCACGACGCTGCCGACCTTGGAAATGCTTGTCGTGCTCAGCGTGCTGGAGTCGATCACGATGCCGTTGTTTTCAAGATTCGGTGGCAAGCCCGCCGAGGAGGTGAGCAGATCGAGGATGCCGTTGTTCACGAAATTTCCCGTGGCGCTGAGGGCGGTGCCGCTGGCGATGCGCATGGTGCCGTTGTTCACCACGTCGCCGGTGACGGCAAGGGTGCCGCCGGCCATGGAGGTGACGGTGCCGTCGTTGTTGAGGTCGCCGGTGATGGTGCCGTTGCCTGTTAGAGTGGCTCCGGAAGCGATTTTGACGGCATCGGTGGCGAGACTGCCACCTTCGAGTTGGAGCGTGGCTCCGGTTTCCACACTGGTGGCTCCGGAACAGGTGAAAGGGCCGCTCAGTTTCAAGGTCCCCTGCTCCACCGTGGTGCCGCCGTTCCAGGAACCGAAGCCGCTGAGGGTCCAGATGCCGGTGCCGGTTTTCACATAGTTCGTGGCGGTGCCGGTGTTCTGCTCGCTGATGTCGCCCGCGAAGGTGGCATCGGTGTTCTTTCCGCCGATCCGATAGGTGAGCGCGCGACCGCCGGTGAGGCCGCCGAAGAGGTGGGAACCGGTGGGACCGTTGAGCGCGCCGATCGGGATGGTGGTGCCTGCGCCGGAGTTGAGAATGCCATCGAAGCGGAACCAGGTCTTCGTTGCGAGGTTGACGGTGGCGTTCGGCAGCCCGGCCCAGGCGTAGTTTGAAAAGATGCGGAAGTCTCCGCCGCCGGAGTCGGTGATGACGTTGAGGATGCCGGAAAAGTCGCTCCAGTTTCCGGTCACATCGGCGCGGACATAGGTGGTGAGGTAGTTGAGCGTGCCGGTGCCGCTGACATTTCCACTGAAGCCACCACGGGGAGCGGTGTGGAAGGCTGCCGTGCCGGAGACGATGAGCGAGTTCGGGAGATTTCCCGCATAGGTGGCATCCCCCGCGCTGTACATTTTCAAGGTGCCGCCATTGAGGGTAATCGGCCCGGTGCCAAGACCGCTGCCATTCGCGGTCGCGGTGGAGAGTTGGATGGTGCCGGCGTTGAGGATGGTGGCGCTGTGGCTGTTCGTGCCTGTTAGGGTGAGTTGACTGGTTCCGTTCTTGGTCAGAACGCCACCACCGAGCCCGGCGGCGAGGGTGAAGGCCCTGGCGGAGTTGTTCACCAGGGTGGAGCGGGGAGTCACCGTGCCAACCGGCGTGATCGTCACGACGGACGAGGAGTCGTCGATCACCACGGCATCATTCGAGCCGAAGGTGTTGGGCGTGGCTCCGGTCCAGTTCGACGCGGTGGCCGTGTCCCAGTTTCCGCTGGTGGTCCCGGTCCAGGTGAGCGTGGCGGGATTTCCCGTGACCGTGAGCCAGACTTTGGAGGGATTCGAGCCGGCGGCGCTCCGTGCCAGGGTGAAGGTCTGTCGTGAACCGACGGGGAGATTGTGAAGCAAGGTGACGCTGCTCGCCGAGCTGCCGGTGGCCGTGATGAGGTCGTAGGTGCCGGCGTTGAGCGTGCCGTCGAGGAGGAGGAACTGGAAGGTCTGGGCTCCTGTTAGAGCGAGCGCGCCGCCGACGGTGATCCTGTCGTTGGCTCCGGTGGGTGAGTTGGAAAGATCACAGTAGATCGTGTTGCCGTTCAGGGCCAACCCGCCGGAGATGGAGAGGTTCGCTCCGGTAAATGGAATCGTGCCGGGCGAGAGAATGGCTCCGGAGGCCGCCGTGACCGATCCTCCGATCGTGCCGTCGCCGCCCAGCAGGGCCCCGCTGGAAACACTGACGGCGGAGGCTCCGAGTGAGCCATCGACAAGCAAGGCCCCCGCGGAAACGGAAGTGGCTCCGGTATGGGTGCTGGCTCCGGACAAGGTGAGGGTGCCTGTTCCCGTTTTGGTAAAGGTGGCATTCCCGGTGATGGTGCCCGCAAAGGTCGTGCTTTCGTTCCCCGAACCAACCCAATAAGCCACCGGCCCGGCCGATCCTCCTGCGAGATTGGCGCTCGCGCTCGAACCGGAGAGTGTCTTGATGTTAAGCGTGTTTCCCGGGGCTGAATTGGTCTGCGGTTGGAGACTCACGCTGCCTCCGAGATCCACCCAGGCATTTTGGAATCCGTTGAACGACCCACCATTGAAGAAGAGACGGACGCCTCCCGAGTTGGTGAAATTGAGCCGACCGGCAAAGGCCGCCGTCGCTCCTGTTAGATCAAACCGGGAGAGGGTCGTCTGGACATTCATGTTGAGAGTTCCCGATCCAGTGAGAGGTCCGGAGAAGTTGAACCGGTTTCCGCTGTTGAGCGTGACCGTGGCTCCTTCGATCACGTTGATCCCGGCCGAAAGGGTCGATGTGGTTCCTCCGGGATAACCGTTGGTAAGTCCGGTGCCATCGAACATGGAAATCGATCCGCCTGACAGGCTGCCCGGGTTGTTGATGGAGAGGTTTCCGGCTTCCAGGGACGTCCCGCCGAGATAGGTCTGGGCGTGGGAAATCGTGAGGGCTCCGCTTCCCCGCTTGGTGAGGGCTCCGGTGCTGCTGATCGACCCCGTACCGCTGAAGGCATAGTTTCCAGAGGCATTCACATCGACCGTGGTTGGCGATAGCGCTCCTGTGACGGTGACATTTGGTTGGGCGATCCCCGATTGATCGAAGGTCACGCGATCCCCGTCCGAGTAGGCCACGGTCGAGTTGTTGGAGGGCCGCAGCCAGTTCGTCGCCGTGGTGGTGTCCCAGGCATTTCCCGTTCCTTTCCAGGATAGATCGCGGGGAAGTCCGGTTGCTGTGACCACCAGGGCGCAGGTCTGTGTCCAGGACTGCGCGGCGCTGTCCGTCACGGTGAAATCAAACCTCGCCCGTCCAATGAAGTTCAGCGTCGGAGTGAAGGTGACGGTCCGGTTTCCAGTTCCGCTTTGCACAATGGTGCCGCCGACGATGTTCGAAACCGTGAAGACCGGCGTGGAGGTGAACCCCGCGGTGAATTTCGACAGGTCCACCGTCACACTGCTCGGCGTTCCGGTGATGTTCTTCGGTACGGTGCCATGCGGGATCGCGAGGTAGTGAAGGTATTCCTCGAGGCGCGTGTAGCCAGCCACTGTGCCGGATGGAAAAAATGTCGTGCCGGTGAGCAGTCCGGCGCTGTTCGCAAGGGCGGTGTTGTGATCCTGGGTGGCAGGGGTCCAACCAAGCGCCGTTTCGTAGAAATCCGGCATGCCATCCTTGTCCGAGTCCACGGGAGCGGCGGACGCCGCGAAGGTGCCGAAACCGCCATTGCTGACACCGGCGAGATCACTTTCACGGGTGATGTGGTTGCGCGTCTGGGTGGTGAGGTTCTGCATCAGGCGGGTGTCCACCTCGTCGCGGTAGGTCCCACTGTAGGCAATGTCAGTGCGCAGCGGGCCGCCATTCGAGACGATCTTCTTGTAGGCCAGCAAGGGCGACTCGACATTGAGGACCGAGGAACCCGCCACCGGAGTTGCCAGCCTCAGGTAGTTTCCCGTGGGGTTGGTGGTGGCGTTGTAGGCGCTTCCGCCCACTATCGACCAACCCCGATCTGTTCCGTTCAGGATGCCGTCGCCATCGCGGTCGTGGAGGTTGTTGTCCTGATAGACCGAGAAATTCGGATAACCATTGCGGTCCAGCGAGGCCTTCTCCAGCGGCGTGCTGCGGATGTTTCCCGGCGGGCAGATGAAGTAGTTGCCACGGACATTGGCCTTCCATGCGGCGGGCGTCTGGGAGTCGCCCATGATGAAGCCGATGTCCCAGTCGAAGGTGACATTGTTCGTCCACTCCAGCAGTCCGTTGGGACGGGCCTTCGGATTGCGCGTGTGGTTGTGGGCCCACACCGAATGATGGCAGGTTGCGTGATTCTGGTCCCACAAGCCGCCACAGGAATGGCTCTCGAGTCCCCAGGAATTCAGCGACCACTGCATGGTGAGGTTCTCGGGAGGACTGCCGAAGGATGAGATGTTCTCGTCCGTGCTGAACGACATCGAGATGTGGTCGAGGATGGAATTCTGACAGCCGGAATCCAGGTCGATGCAGTCGCCGCCCGAGCCGTTCTTTCCATGCCGGAAACGCAGGTGGCGGATGACGATGTCGTCGCCGGAAATGCGGACTGTTCCGTCCTTGAGCAGGATGCCGTCGCCGGGGGCGGTCTGCCCTGCAATGGTTAGCTTGCTGCCAGTGATGCGGGTGGCGATCCCGCCTGCGAGATGAATCTGTCCACTCACCGCAAAGACGATCGTGCGCCCGGCGGTCGGGATTGTGGTCAGTCCGTTGTAAAGCGAGCCAGCGCCGGTGGAGTTGAGATTCGTGACGATATACACGTCCCCACCGCGCCCTCCGTTGGACTCCGCACCGAAGCCTTCAGCCCCCGGGAATGCCGGGATGGCCTGGATCACGGGGCTGGCACTGAGGAACATGGCCGCGAATCCGCCGCGCTTGATGATCTGGGGAAACGTCATGAAATCGTTGCGATCATCGACGATACCGCCCTCCATCCAAATAACACTTCCGGGTTAGCAACGAACCGAACCTCCCTCGCGTAGGCTGCCACGCAACCACGATGCCCCGCACCTCCATTCTCAGCTTGCTCGGCCTGATGGCCCTCACCGCCACGCTTCATTCCGAGACTCCTGCATCCTCACCCGTCGCGCTTGAGGACAAGGGCAAGACCCTCATCCTTTCCAACGGCCTCGTCACCGCCACGATCGACAAGGGCTCCTCCACCATCGACTCCATCCGCTACAAGAGCTTCGAGATGGTTTCTCCCGGAAAGCCCGTGTACTACAGCATGGGTGGCGGAAAGAGCTATCGCCAGCCCACCGGTGCCGCCTTCCGAATCGTCAAGCAGACCCCGCAGATCACGGATGTCGCCTTCCTCCAGAAGTGGAAACCCGGCAACGACCAGGCGGTCGACATCGAAGTCCACTACGCGCTGAAACAGGGCGAGTCAGGCGTTTACACCTACGCCACCCTCAGCCACCCCGCCGAATACCCCGCCACCGCCATCGGCGAATGGCGCATGGTCTGGGGCATGCCCGCCAAGGATGATCAATCCTGGCTCATGGAAAAAATCCGCGTCGACAAGCTGCGCGCCTGGGAGATGCCCTCACCCGCCGACCTCAAGGTTGCCAAGCCCACCGGCATCAAGGAGATCGTTGAGCTCACCAAGGGCGTCCGTGCCGGGATGTTCGACTGCAAGTATGACTTCAACCTTGAATACTATTCGGTCGGTTGCTGGGGGCACGCCAGCGACAGGAACCAGGTCGGCGCTTGGATCGTCCTCGGCAGTCATGAGTTCTTCAATGACGGCCCGATGAAGCAGGACCTCTCTTCCGCATCCTCACTCATCCACATCCACTTCGGAAGGAACCACTACGACGGATCTAGTACCAGACTCGAGGCGGGCGAGACCTGGAAGAAGCTCTACGGCCCCTTCCTCCTCTACTGCAACAGCAGCGGAAATGCCGACGCCCTCTGGAATGATGCCCGCGCCAAGTCTGCCACCGAACGACGCGCCTGGCCCCATGACTGGCTCGACAACTCCGAGCTCTACCCACAAAAGAACGCCCGTGGCACTGTGAAGGGCCACCTCACGATTCGCGATGCCCTGAAGCCCCAACTCAACTCCGCAGGAGCCTGGATCGGCCTCGCCCAACCCGAAAAAGGCGGCAACTGGCAGTCCGAGTCAAAACGCTACCAGCACTGGGCGAAGGTCGATGCCCAGGGCGACTTCGAAATCCCCAACGTCCGGCCCGGCACCTACACCCTCTACGCCTTCAATGATGGTGCGGTCGGCGAGTTCGAGATGCCCGGAGCCATCGTCAAACCCGGCCTCAACCCCACCGGCGAACTGGTCTGGACGGTCCCGCGTATCGGCAAATCCCTCGCCTGGGAAATCGGCACGCCCGACCGTCGTGCCACCGAGTTCCGCAAGGGCAACGACTACTTCCACGGCTATGTCTGGACGAACTTCTCCAAGGAACTGAAGAACCCACTCATCTACACGGTCGGAAAGTCGAATCCCGCCACCGACTGGAACTTCGCGCAAGGCGGCTACATGGTGAATGGCAAGGCGGTCGCCTGGCCCTGGCAGGTCCAGTTCCAACTCGCCGCCGTCCCAGCCTCCGGCAACGCCCGGCTCATCCTCGCCTGGGCCAGCTCCGACGGGGCCCGGGTCGAACTCAACCTCAACGGCAAGTCCCTTGGCCGTCCGGTCTATCCCCCCAACGGTGGCGGCAACGCCCTGCTCCGCGAAGGCATCCATGCCAAATACGGACTGAGCCAGATCGACATCCCGGTTGGCATGCTCAAGCAAGGCTCCAATGTCCTCACCCTCACGCAGGGACGGAATGACAGCCCGGCGAACCACGTGATGTACGATTATCTGGCGCTGGAGATGCCCTGAAGGAGATTAGCAGTTGCTGACGCTGGGCAAGCCGCGTGATTGTTGCGACAGGAATGTCGCAACTCCGCCTCACTCACTTCCCTTCCCAGCGGAGATTCCGGATCGCACGCGGGCCCTGCCAGGGGGCTCCTTCCACTTTCTCCTTCCGGCCGTCCTTCACCACAGTGCCACTTGGGGACAGCGTGAACTCGGTGACGCTGCGCCAGTCCAACAGCGGGGCGGAAGCTCCGGGATCGGTGGAGACCAGCTCGGACAAGTTCACCGACACCGTCTGCCAGTCCGGCGAGCCCTTGAGCGTTTTGACGACCGCATAGTCCACGGCGGGCTTGCCCGGCATGATGGCTCCCCAGCCGTTGCAGTTGAAGGTGAGTACGAGCTTGTTGTCGCTGAACGACTGGATCTCGAAACTCAAGGTCGCCCCGTCAGGTCCGCGCCACTTGGGATCCCTGAGCTTGCGCGTGGTGGCCGACCACAAGGGCGGATGTCCCCAGTTCAGCCGATACCAGTCGTGCCAGCCGCGTGAGCCGTCGTCGATGATCGACTCCGGTCGATCCGTGGCCTTCACGCCTGCGGTCTGCAACTCCGCCGACCCAATCGAGATGACACGTGAACTGATGACATAACTCTCAACATCCCCCTGCCCTTCGGGGGTCGGATAAAACACATCGGCATACACAAAAAGCGGCTGACCCGGATCCATCACCGGACAGTCGGCCTGCCAGGTTGCGCCGGATCTCACCGCCACCGCATCCCGCCAGAATCGGGTGAGCGTATGGGGACCGTGCGAGTAGTAGAGGTCCACCCGCTGCACAGGCGATGACTCATCGGGCGAAACCGTCACTCGCGGCACGCCATTTCCCGTCCGCAGGTCCAGCGTCAGTCGAGGGCTGCGCGGCATGCGGAGCGCGGTGCCTTTCAAGTGCTCCTCGAACCATAGCCGCTCGGTGGCGGCATGCTCATCGGTATGGCGGTGGTTGAGGTGCGGGGAAAGGCTGAAACGCACCCGATCATCCGGCAGGTTCCGCCAGTTCCAGGCCATCGCATCGAGCTGGCAGTGGAAGTCATTCGTGGGCGAAAGAAGGAGCACCGGACAGGTGAGGCGTGGCAGATAGGCGTTGTCGGAAATGCAGGCGAGTTCAAGGGCGCTCGGCTTGGTGCGACTGCCACCCGGCGCTGTGGCTTCCGTTTCCACGAGATCCCCCGAGCCCCCGCACGACGGCACGGCCGCCTTGATCCGCTTGTCGATGGCGGCGAGGTCGGTGGTGAGCTTTCCGCCCATCGAGTGCCCCCTCGCGCCGATTCGGTTCACATCCACTTCGGGCTGGCGTTCGAGGAGGCTGACCGCGCGACGTGCCGCCACCAGCACGAGATACCAGTTGCTGTTCCGGGGAGACTCCACCTCATCAAGTGTGAAGCTGTCCGGCGTGAGCGGACCGGCGAAATGGTTCACCTTGTTTCGCTGCGGCGGATGGGTGGCATCGAGCCGGCCCCAATCCGTCTGAGGGCCGTCCCAGTTGCCCTGACCGAGGCTCATCGGGTTGCCTCCCCAGTTGAGCGAAAGGCAGGCATAGCCACGACTTGCCCAGGTCCGCACGGTGCTGAGTGAGGCCGATTGCCCACCGCCGTGCAGGTCCAGGATGGCAGGCAGCTTGGTGGCCCCTTTGGGAAAAGCGTAGAAGCCCGCGACCCGGGAAGGGGCTCCTTTGAAAACGCCGACCTGATAGCGAACGACCCGGCACACCGCCCCGTCCTGCTCCCACTCCTTGAGCGTTTCGAGTTCGAGCGGCGTGGCCCTATCGAAATTCTCATAGCCCGCCCACAACTGCTCCAGCGACTGCGGGATGACCGGCGTCTGCGCTCCAGCCGCCGACCAGGACAGCAGCACAGGCAGGAGGAAGTGGCGAAAGGAAGGGAAACGTTTCACGCAACCGCGAGCATGACGCGCGATTCATCGATGTCGAAGAAAAGCGGGGCAAGCCATTCAATCGAGTCGCGTGACCGGATCGGAAAGATCCCGATTGCCGTCGTTTCACGCCTGACTTGTGGATCGGGGCCCTCCAGACTGCGGGGGATGAAAGCCTGCCTCCTCCTCGTCCTGCTGTCGTGGTTCGTCGTTCCATCACTCCGCGCCGAGGACTCCACCGAACCGAAACAGCCCACCAAAGCCGAGGCGAAGGTGGCCTTCGAGAAGGCCGACAAGGCGCTGAACGAGATCTGGGCCAAGGCAAAAACAGACCTTCCCGCCTCGCAGTTTGAAGCGCTCAAGATCGACCAGCGCGGCTGGATTGAATGGCGCGACTACATCGCGGCCTCTTTCGCCAACGTCGGATCCGAGGTTCCGGAAGACAAGGCGAAGGACACCTCCGAGTATCTCGCTCTTGCCGCGGACCTCATGGAAACCCGGGTCCAGTGGCTCAAGGGCTATCTCAAGGACCCCGTCGAAGGCGACACGCGGACCGGCGTCTGGAAGGACAGCCAAGGCGGTGAGCTCAACCTCGTGCAGGAAGGCAAGAAGCTCTTCTTCACCATCGATGTCGTTCGTGGCCCCACCTATCACCTCGGCAGCATCGGTGGCGAGGCTTTCTGGAACTCACCCCTCGGCTGGTTTTCCGACCAGGGCAACGATCCGGAGAAAAAGGACGAACCGACCAACCTCGCCTTCATCCAGCGCGACAAGGAGCTTGAGGTCGTCGGAGCCAACACCAGCCCCTACCACGGAGCCCGCGCCTACTTCGATGGCAAGTACATCCGGGTCGCCGCGCTCAGCAAGGAACAGGCGGCGAAGGTGAAGAAGGAAGCCGTTGAAGGTCCTGCGGACCAGTAAGGTTCAAGTGTTCAGTTTCAAGTGTTCAGCGAAGAAATGAAGAGGATCAAGAGACTCCTCTTTCCTGAAAACTGAACACTGAACACTTCAAACTTTAGCCAGTGCCTCGTCGATGACCTCGATCATGAACTGCGCATCGTCGGTATTGATGCACATCGGCGGCTTGATGCGGAGGGTGTTGCCAAAGAGCCCGCCCTTGCCGATGAGCAGGCCGAGGTCCTTGCACTTTTCGAACACGGCGGCGCACTCGGCGCTGGCGGGTTCCTTGGTGGTGCGGTCCTTGACAAGTTCGACGCCGAGCATGAGGCCCTTGCCGCGAACCTCACCGATGAGGTTGTGCTTTTCCGCGAGCTTCTGGAAGCCGGCTGTTAGATACGCACCGAGGTTCACGCAGTTCTGTTGGAGACCTTCCTTTTCGATGACTCGCAGGACCGCGCGACCCTGGGCCATCGAGACCGGGTTGCCGCCGAAGGTGTTGAAATGGATGCGGGTCGCCAGCACCTTGGCGATCTCGGGAGTGGTGATCACCGCCGCGAGCGGGCAGCCGTTGCCGATGCCCTTCGCCATAGTGACGATGTCAGGAATGACATCCTGGGTTTCGAAGCCCCAGAAATGCGACCCGGTGCGACCGAAGCCAGCCTGCACTTCGTCCGCGATGCAGAGACCGCCGAACGAGCGGGCCTGGGCGTAGGCTTCCTTGAGATAGCCATCGGGAAACACGACGGTTCCGCCGACGCCCTGGATCGACTCGGCGATGAAGGCCGCGATTTTCCCGGAGGTGGCGTAGCGGACGACCTCACCGATGTCCGCCGCATACTTTTTCCCGGCATCGGGATCGGAGGCACCGTGGATGCCGCGATAGGTGTCGGGCATCATCGCGTGGTGGACGCCGTGCGAGTGCGGGACGTTGAATTTCCAGGTATGATGCGAGGTCAGTGCCATCGCGCTGGGGCTGCCGCCGTGATAGGCATTGCGCAGGGCCACAACGTCGTAGTTCTGGGTGTAGGCCCGTGCCATCAGGACGGCGAGGTCATTGGCTTCGGAGCCGGAGTTGACGAAATAGCATACCTTCAGGTCACCTGGCATCTTCGCAGCGAGTTCCTTCGCATAGAGCGCAATCTGCGGGTTGAGATAGATCGTGGTGGTATGGCTGATTGTTTCATTCTGGAGGTTCGCGGCGGCGAGGACCTCCGGGTGGCAATGTCCCACGCTCACCGTCACGATGCCGCCGAAACCATCGAGGTAGCGTCGGCCGGTCTCATCATAAAGATACTGCGCCTTTCCCTCCACGATCGCGATAGGCTTCTTGTAATAGTGGAAGATCGCGGGGTTCACGAACTCCTTGCGCAGCGCGAGGATTTCCTCGGGGGGTGGGCCGTCGTAGGGCTTCGGCGTGTAGTCGAAAGGTGGCAGTGGCATGATCGTGGGAGGGTCAGGAGTGGATGGGCACCGGAGCGAGTTTCCGGAAAACAAGATAGAGCACGAAGGCGAGGCCGAAGCCGACGAACCAGGCCTGATCATACAGCGAGAGCAGGAAACCGGGAACGCCTTTCAGCACCCCGATCTGGGCGAGGAAACCCGGGAGATTCGGCAGCACCGCAAGCCCGAAGGCCAGCAACGCGGCGATGCTGAAGCCGCCCGAGTAGCGATAGATCCCATCAACGCGGTAAAGTTCATTCAGATCGAGATGACGTTTCCGCACCACGAAATAGTCGGCGATCATGATGCCGGCGATCGGTCCCAGCAGCGCGCTGTAACCCACCAACCAGGTGAAGATATACCCGCTTGGATCGGCGATGAGCTTCCACGGCATCATCAGCACTCCGATGATTCCCGTGATGAAGCCACCAATCCTGAAAGAGATCTTCTTCGGCGCGAGATTGGCGAAGTCGTTTGCGGGACTGACGACGTTCGCCGCGATGTTGGTGGCCAGCGTGGCGATGCAAAGCGCGATCATGGCGATGACCAGCACCAGCGGATTCTTGAAACGCGTCAGCACATCCACCGGATCCCAGATTGTCTTGCCGTAAATCACCGCCGTCGCCGAGGTCACCGCGACACCGATGAATGAATAGAGCGCCATCGTCGGTGGCAGGCCGATCGCTTGTCCGAGCATCTGATCCTTCTGCGATCGGGCATAACGGGAGAAGTCGGGGATGTTCAGGGAAAGAGTCGCCCAGAATCCAACCATGCCGGTCAGCGCGGGCAGGAAGAACGAGAGGAACTGCCCGTCCTTCGGTTGTCCGGCATCGAAGGCGGAGGGTTTCGCCAGCATCGGACCGAAGCCGCCTGCCGTCTGATAGGCCCACCCCAGCAGCGCCAGTCCGAGCACGAGGAGCAGCGGAGCCTTGATCGAAAGCAGGACCCGGATCGTGTGGATGCCGCGATGGATGACCCACATGTTGATCCCCCAGAAGAACAGGAAGCAAAGAAGCTGTGTGAATGAGATGCCGAGTCCGGCGATCGGACTGCCCTCCGCCAGCGCGGGGATGAAGATTGAGAGGATCTTGTGGATCGCCTCGCCGCCGATCCATGACTGGATGCCGAACCAGCCGCAGGCGACCAGCGCGCGGAGCAGGGCTGGAACATTCGCACCGAGGGTGCCGAAGGCCGCGCGGCAATAAACCGGGAACGGAATTCCATATCTTGTCCCTGCATGGGCATTGAGAATCATCGGCACCAGCACCACGAGGTTGCCGAGAAAAATGGTCAGCACCGCCTGCCACCAGTTCATGCCCTTCTCGATCAGCGACGAGGCGAGCATGTAAGTCGGGATGCAGGCCGCCATCGAGATCCACAGCGACGCATAGTTCCAGCACGACCAGGTCCGCTTGTCGTTTGGAACCGCCGCCAGATCCTCGTTGATCAGGCTTTCGTCGGGTGACCTCGTTTCCATGTCAGGGATTCGGCTTGCGGTGAAGGAACTCCCCCCACCCGGTTTCACCACACCACCGTCCGTCGCGGACCATGACCTTGCCACGGACCGTGACGACCTCGGCGCGCCCCGTGATCTCACGTCCCTCAAAGGCGGAGTAGTCGGTGGCCATCGAATGCGTCGCGGCGGAAATCGTGCCCTTCCACAGGGGATCCCAGATCACGAGGTCGGCATCGCTGCCCAGCGCGATCACGCCCTTTCTCGGATAGAGCCCGAAAATCTCCGCCGAACGCGTGCTGCACGTGCGGACGAAGGTGTGGAGGTCGATTCGCCCGGTGACAACGCCTTCGGAAAACAACAGCTTCACCCGCTCCTCGACGCTCGGCAAGCCGTTCGGGATCAGGGTGAAGTTGGCAGCCTTGCCGGTCGGCGCGAAGCTGGCATCCACCGCCTTTCCCTCCTCAGGATGACCCATGTGCTTCTGGGTGGCGAAGTCAAAAGGCGCGTGATCGGTTCCTACGGTGTCCACCGTACCATCGGCCAGGCATTTCCATAGAAAGTCACCGTGTTCCTTCGCGCGGATGGGGGGGCTCATGACATACTTGGCCCCCTCGAAGTCCGGCAACTCGGCATACGAGCAGTCGAGCGTCAGATAAGGCGCGACTGTCTCGATCGAGGCCTTCACTCCCCTCTTCCGCGCCGCGACAATGGCCTCGACCGCTGGAATGCAGCTGGTGTGCACCACATAAACCTCGGCCCCGGTGATTTCCGCGAAGGTCATCAGATGATGGCAGCCCTCCGCCTCGACCGTGATCGGACGCGACGGTTCATGCCACTCCGGCCCGGTCTTTCCTTCGGCGACGAGCTTCTTCTGCGTCTCGGAAACCAGATCGGCATTCTCACAATGCGCGGTGACCACCACGCCGAGTTCTTTGGCAAGTGAGAGGGTCTGATAGAGTTCCGTGTCCTCGATACCGAAGGCCCCCTTGTAGGCGAGGAAAACCTTGAACGACTGGATGCCCTCGTCCTCGACGATCGTCTTCAGCGCGGCGGTCGTCGATTCATCGAAACGCGTGACTCCCATGTGAAAGGTGTAGTCACAGGAGGAAATCCCGGCCGCCTTGCTCTTCCAAAGCTTGATCGCCTCGAGCGGATCATCCGAGCGCGCCGGGCAGCACATTTCAATCAGCGTCGTCGTCCCGCCCATCAGCGCGGCCTTGCTGCCGGAGACATAGTCGTCCTTCGAAAAGGTCCCCATGAACGGCAGGTAGATGTGAACATGCGGGTCGATGAATCCGGGAAAGACCAGCTTGCCCGTGGCATCGATCACCTCGAATCCCTCAGGCGCGGCAAGCCCCTCACCGATGGCCAGGATCACGCCATCCTCACAAAGGATGTCGGCGGTGAAGCGCTTGCGGGCATTGACGATGTCGGCGTTTCGAATCAGCAGGCTCATGGATCAATCAAGATGGGTTTCACGCAAAGGCGCAGAGACGCGGAGGTCTTGGTTTCGAGTTTAGGATTTAGAATTTCGTGCTTTCTTCCATTTACTTCGCCCAGATCTCACCATCGCCGAAGCTGAACCAGCGGGTCGTGGTGGTCTTGCGCTGGGTGTAGAACTCGACGCCTTCCTTGCCTTGGATGTGAAGGTCGCCGAAGAACGAGTCGTTCCACCCGGTGAAGGGAAAATAGGCCAGTGGCGCAGGCACACCGACGTTGATGCCGACCATTCCGGCGCTGACGTTGCGCCGGAATTCGCGGGCGGCTTTTCCGGAGTTAGTGAAGATCGCCGCGCCATTTCCAAAGGCCTGGCGGTTGGCGGAAGCGATGGCCTCGACCAAGGTCTTCGCACGCATGACGGCCAGCACCGGGCCGAAGACCTCGGTGGCCATCAGCGGATTGGTTTCCTCGACCTCGTCAATGAGCGTGGGTCCGAGGAAAAAGCCTTCCGGCGCATCGGCCACCTTGGTGCCGCGGCCGTCCGCCAACACCTTCGCGCCGCCATGTTCACCGGCATCGATCAGGCCTGAAACACGGGCCTTGTGCTCGGCGGAGATCACCGCGCCCATGTCGGGCTGCGACTCGCGGACATCGGTCGGGCCGACCTTCATCGACTTCACCAGATCCGCCAGTGCAGGCAGCAGGCGCTTGCCAGCATCACCTACGGCAACCGCCGTAGATCCGGCCATGCAGCGCTCCCCGGCACAGCCGAAGGCCCCGTCCTTCACCGCCTCTACCGTGCGGTCGACATCGGCATCGGGCATTAGGATGATGAAATTCTTCGCCCCACCGGCCGCCTGGACGCGCTTGCCGTGGAGGGTGCCCTTGCGATGGATCTCGCGGGCCACCGGAGTGGAGCCGACGAAGCTGATCGCCTTCACATCCGGATGTTCAAGAATGGCATCCACACACTCGCGGCCGCCATGGACGATGTTCATCACTCCCGGAGGCAGGCCGGCCTTTTCGAGAAGGCCAACGACGCGCTGCATGGTCAGCGGTACCTTTTCGCTGGGCTTCAGCAGGAAGGTGTTTCCGCAGGCAATGGCGATCGGCCACATCCACATTGGGACGAGGGCCGGGAAATTGAAGGGGCAGATCCCCGCGACCACGCCGAGCGGATGGCGGTCGGTGTGGCAGTCAATCCCACGGGCGATGTTCTCCAGGCTCTCGCCCATCAGCAGGGTCGGGATGCCACAGGCGAACTCCACCACCTCGATGCCGCGACGCAGGTCGCCGCGGGCTTCGGACAGGGTCTTGCCGTGTTCGGTGGCGATGCCGAGACAGAGCTCCTCAAAGGCGTCCTCCAACAGGATCTTCACCCGGAACAGCACCTGCGCCCGCTCGTTCGGTGGGGTATCGCGCCAGGCTGGAAAGGCGGCCTTCGCGGAGGCGACGGCCTCATTGACCTCCTCCGGACCGCACATCGGGACGCTGGCGATCACCGATCCGCGCGAGGGATTGAAGACCGGGCTGCCAGTCTTTCCGGCGATTCCCCGCCACTTTCCGCTGATGTAAAGCGGACACATTGGATTTCCAGAGTCACTCATGAAGGTCGAAGATGGTCCCGATCAAGACGGGTAACCGAAACTTCTAGCGGCTTTCGTGCCATTCCGACCAGCCCTCTTTCAGTCAGAGTCCGGAAAAGTACTTCCCCTGCATCTTCAGGGCACCCCTGACGAAGGAGGGTTTGCCTCGGATGAGGGATCATTCGTCTGAGCCGAGGGTTTTTTTGGTAACGACAAAGGTGGGTGATCCAGGTTCTGGCGGCAGTCCACCCGACCCTGACCGACCCACAAGTCTTGCGACTTCAACAGGTCCCTCACAAGGATCTGATTGGTGAGGAGCGGACTCCCGAGGAGACTCAAATCTGGTCGGTTCATCCCCCATTTCAAGGGACAATTCATGATTCTATTTTCGATGCGGCAATCGCCATCTCCATTCATCTCGAGGCAGCTTTACCTTCTCGACCACCTCAACCTGCTTGTCAAAAGGGCCAACCACCGCGAAGTCCCCGTGGGAATGAAATCTTCCCCTCAAATGGCATGAACCGTTCTCAATGTTCAACCGCCCGATTTCACCAAACATGTTTTTCACAATGACGCAGTCATTACCTTCGTCCATTGTCATCCACCAATCCGAAAGAGGTGATTCATGATTAACATGAGGTGCTTCCGAACTCTCCCGACGACCTGCGGCGCGGCATCCTCTGGGCAGGGAAACAAAACGAGTCACGACATGATCCATTCGTCGCAGGCGCGGCGAGGGGCGTCAATGGGAGCCTTGTGAAACTGGGACATTGTTGTCCCAATCAAAGGGTTGTGGCGACAGGAATGCCACCACTCCTAATGAAACCATCGCAGGGTCCCAGATGAGCTGACACCGCCTGCATCTGGCAGCAAAGCCTGCTCTGAGGGCGAGGTGCCAGAAGGGCCCGAGGCATCGTGGTTGGGTCCATCGGCTCGTTTGCTATCTAAGCTTCAGGGTGAGCATCCATACGGACATCGCGACCATGAAGAAGCCCATGATCAGATAGAACCATGGAATGATGTAGTTCATCGCTCCGGGCGTCGTCCGGAAATAGACGTTCATTTCGTTCGCGATCTTCTTCACCAAATCTCCGGAGTCCTTGCCAACCGGCTTGATCTGTGCCGATCCTGTCCATCCCTGGATCGAAACCTGAATGGCTTGACCTGTCTCTTGGATCGTGATTCGCGACATGGTCTCTTCGACGGTGTAACCGAGTACTGAGGTCGATGCGAGAAGGGCATCACGAAAGTATTTCTCCGAGATTGCAAAAGCCATGTACCCTTTCATCTGGAACCAGAAAAACACCAACATGACAGCAAACATCAAAGGACTGATCCACGTGATCATTCCGATCGTCTTGGAATAAATTCCCATATTGATGGAGTTCAGGATGTTTGGGAGAAACACCACGCACATGTAACCAAACAGCCACCTGGATGAGAAAAGTAGAGGGCGACGCTGGAAAAGGGTCTTCAGCGCAATAAACATCAAGGACGCTGCAAGTAGAATGAAAATGGCAGGCATCACGAATTTCAACAGAAAGGTGGTGTTCATGGTGGGTTCTTCTTGGCGGGTGACGATGACTGCGACTTGAAGCAATCTGGGGCCTGTCGGATCGATTGAAGTTTGAAAGGGAGGCATCTTGCCTGGCTCAAGGCATGGGCAATTCCGCGTGAACCGGCCCCATCCTCCCTCATGAGTGTTTGAATGTATAATGATTCGGACGCGATGCCTCACGCTAGCTCGGACTCGGATTCCATAAAGAACAATCTGACCCACTGATCGGAGTGATCGTGTTCGTTCATCCGCTTCTCGGTTTGCCATCGCCAAGGTGCGGGACGACCTTCGGGTCCAAGCAGGCGGAGGAGATGTTTCCTCGGTGATGAACTCATTGCCGCAATCCGGGGCTTGCGCCCGAATCATTGGGCTTCCACGAGGACGAGGACGCGACCGCTCCTGATGCGCATCTTCCAGTTCGGGACGACAGGGAGGTTACTCCACTCGTTCGGTGTTCTGCTGCCAGCTTCGTCTCTGGATCACTCAGCCCTTCACTGTCATCTCTCTTGAAGGTGAGCTCGCACTGGCCTGCAGGTGGAGGCAGGACGAAGCCTTGGGAGCCGTCGCTGAACCCGAAGAAGGCCTTGGAACCCAGGTCGGGAGGTCGCCGATCGCCGCTGGCGAGTGAAGAAAGTCTTTCCATGGATGAATAGATTCGGAGCTTCCAACGTCGTAGTCGGATCGCCCTCATCTCCCGCATGAAACTCTCCCTCCTTCTGCTATCCCTCGCACTCTCCGCAGCCCTCAACGCCGAGGAAGATCAACCTTTGGAATATCATCTGGCCCCGACGCGAGAATTCCCCACCCGGACCTGGAAGGTTTCTGAAACGGAGGCGAAGTCATGGAAGGGGCCTTTCGCATCAGCATTGAGGATCATGCTTGAGGCTGGCTTTCCGGACGCCGCCGGGCTGCCCTATCATCGTATCCGAATCTCGACCGGCAATTGCTACACCGGGGATGACGGCATCACCCAAACCGAGGGCTGGCTCCTGCCGTCGAAGGAGGGCGAACCGGTCTTCGTCATCGCCTGGAACGGCCTGATCTATCCCGTGGTGGAGGACACGGGCGCAGCGAACCTCAAGGAGCGCGTGGACATGATCACGAAGGTCGGGGAAAAGGAGCGTGCTTCGTGGTTCGACACTGCGGAGGCCACCCAGGCCACACCCGGCTCGCTGAGCCTGATCCACGGTCTTCATCTGACGCGCTTGGGTTACCCCGAGGCCGCAGAGTATGTGCTGAAGAACCGCGAGCAGCCTCTCAAGGCACCGGAGTTGGAAGGCAATCTGGCGCTGGATTGGGTGTGGAACCTCTACGAGCGGGCCGTGAGCGCCCACATGCGCGGCGATCCACAAATGGCCCTCGCCTCCCTGACCACTTGCAAGCAGGCCATCGCGGCCCTGGAGAAGACCCTCAAGCCGGTCGATCGCATGTTCGGCAATGTGGATTCATGGAAGGAGGACATCACCGTTCTGGAAAGGGACTGCGAGCGGCGGCTGAAGTCCGGGAAAACCGGCCTGTTCGAGGCGAAGCCCTTTGCCGCCAGGGCCCACAGCATTCCGGAACTCATCGACGCGCTCGATCGGATCGCGATTCCCCAGGACGGCCAGCCCGGCGATGTCCCTCTCTGGGAGTCCCCCGTGGTGAAGGCCCTTGTGGCCAAGGGCGACGGCGCGGTGGAGCCACTGCTGCAATGCCTCGAGAGCGACACGCGCTTGACGCAATCGGTGCATTTCTGGAGGAGCTTCAGCAAAAGCCGGACCATCCTGGGCGTTCATGAGGCGGCCATGTACGCCCTCCAGTCCCTGCTTGAAGCCGACTTCTTCGAACTTGCGTCAACCGGCGACAGCCTCTCTTCACGCGACCCGGAATACCGCAAGAAACTGGCCACCGTCATCCGTGCGGACTGGGAGAAATATGGCCGAGCCACCGGTCCTGCACGGGCCTTCCGCATGCTCCAGGATGATGCTGCTGGAATCGATGCATGGATGCAGGCGGGGAACTCGCTGTTGCACAAAACCGAGTACGACGAAGAGAGCGGCGACCCGATTCCTCCGAAGGGCCCGATGCCCGGTGAACCTTTGCGGGAGAAGCGCGAGCCCTCCGTTTCCGACCTGCTGGAAAAGCGCGCTGCGGAGGCCGGGAAGCAGGCCGATACCGGGGACAAAGAGGCCGGGCACGGCCGGATGGCCTTGCTCTCGATCCTTCTGGAATGGGACGAAGCACGGGGTCGGGCAGCCATTGGCAAGCTCGCGGCATCCTGGCTTGAGAACCGAGCGTGGTCCTCGGAAAAGACAGAGATTGTCCAAAAATTCATCGGGAATGTCGCGGAAAAGGCCCCTGAAGTTCTGCCGGTGTTCGAGGCCATGGCCTGGACCCTCCCGCCGGGAGACTACATCGGTTGGAATCATCGATCCGGCTTCATCACCACCATGTATCTGAAGCATGAAGCGGCCTTGAAACGGAAGGGCCTGTGGACCGACCCAGAATCGCCGTGGTGCATGGACAAGCTCAAGGTCCGCGACCTCGAAGATGTGATCGGATATTGGAAAGAACAGGAGCTGTTAGATAAGCCGCCGTTCAAGGCTATCGTCGCACGCCTCCTGTCCGACACTACCGAATGTGGCGAGATCTACATCGATGCGAAGAATCCCAAGCACTGGTGGCTACGTGGCGACGAGGGCTCCGGAGGCCCCGGCCTTCCGGATGACGCCAAGGTTGGATTGAAACCGGGAGAGAGCCTGCCCGTGCGCCGCCAGGATGTGGCGGGCAAGACCCTCAAGGAGTCGAGCTATCTCAGCGACCAATCCCAGGAACCGGTGCTGGAATACTACTGGTCGCTCAAGGACCGGGACGCCTGGCTCGCCAAGGTCAGCGCGGAGTTCAACTCGTCGAAGTAGGAATCGAAGGACATCCCGGACTGCAATCGGCTTGGGGGCGGGTCGCTCTGTCGGAGTGCTTTGGGGTCAAACGGCGGGTTCTCAGACAAGGCGGATCCGCGATGCAGGAGTCCGCCCAATTGGAGACTTGCCGCCCGAATCCCATCCTGCCACAAACCCCGCGTGAAATGGCTGCCGCTTTTCCTCATCCTGATCTGCCAGGCCCAGGCCGCCCTTTTGGCGAATTTCCAGACCAGCCGGGGTACGGTCGTCATCGACCTCCAATACACCAAGGCTCCTCAGGCGGTGGCGAATTTCATCACCCTGTCCCAAGGCACACGGGCTTGGGTGGATCCCAGCACGGGAGCGGTGAAACGGACGCCGTTTTACAATGGCATTAAGATCCACCGGACTGCCAACGACGGCAGTTTCAGGTTCGCCCAAGGAGGATCGCCTAAGGGCGACGGATCGGACGGACCTGGGTTCACCTTCAAGGATGAGTTCGACGCCTCGCTGACCCACGTGCCTTACTGCTTCTCAATGGCGAATGCCGGGCCGAACACCAACGGCTCCCAGTTCTTCTTCACTGGCAGCCTGTCGCAGCCGACCTTTAACAATGTCCACACCATCATGGGACTCGTCACGGACCCTGCCAGCCGATCGGTGGTCGACGCGATGATTGCCTCTGGTCCAAACAACACCACCATCACCGGCGTCACCTTTTCACGAACAGATCCGGCGGCGATCGCCTTCAACGAGTTGGCCCAGAATCTCCCGACCGTCATCCGTCCAGAGGGCAACCTGGTGGTCAATCGCAACGTTTCCGCGACCTGGAACCTGAACCCGGTGGCCAGCACCGGAGCCGTGTTCCGGGCATTCCGATCAACCACGCTCGTGACCAGTCCGAACAGCTGGAGCGAGCTGGTTGCAGCGACGCAGCATGTAGGGATCACTCAGGCACTCACCACTCCGGTATTGTTTTCAGTTCCCCTTGATGACGCTTCGAACCCGAAAGCCTTCTACAATCTCTCGGTCGCGAACCATCCCGGGGCGGTTGCGCCTTCGACACTGGCCAACCGGACGGTGAGCCTGTTGGTAGGCAGCAACGTCTTCAGCTACACATTCAATTCGGCTTCGACAGGTGGGTTTTGCATCCTGAATGGAGCCTCTGTGTTCCCCTTCAGTTTGTCCGACTTCGCTTCCGCAGCCCACCACGTCAACCTCGTCTTCGACAACGGAACGGCCTTCGCGGACCCCTATCTGCGCTTCCTGCTTTTCAAGATCGGATGTGATTCCGCCAGCAGCACCTTGATCACCGGACGTCATGTGAGTTCCTACTACACCTACAATCCCTTCAATCCTTGGAGCCCGTTGGGCACGGGATCCGGCTCCGCGAGTATCACCCGCTGACCCCGGAATTCCGCCGGAAAAAGCCGAGTTCCTCCTTGACAATCCCCCTCGATTTCAACAGTTTCCGCGCCCCTACCAATCGGGACCAAACCAAACCAAAGACTTCTGATCGCATGCGTGGAGTGACCGTTAAAAAAGGCGAACCTGTGGATCGCGCGCTTAAGCGCCTCAAGACCAAGCTTGATACCGAGGGAATCCTCGAGGAAATGCGCCGCCGCCGCGCATTCGAAACACCGACCGAGCGCAAGGCCCGCAAGCTGCGTTCCGCTTCGAAGCGCAACAAGATCCGCTGGCGTTTCTCCAACGCTCCTGCCGGCGAAAAGTCGGAATCGACTGAAGCCTGAAATTTTCCGGTCCTGATACCGGTTGGGAAAAGCGGGTGCCATTCACGGCACCCGTTTTTTTGTGTCTGGATGACTCGGAAAATCCGGCGAAAGAGCGGAATCCAAATTTCGGATTTCGGATTTCGGATTTCACCTCCACCCCACTGGCCTCGCCAGATCTTTTCCGATCATCGAGCAGAGGCCGACGAAGGTTTCCTCGACCAGGGTGAAGGATCGTTTGACCCGGGTGAAGACCGACCAGTCACGACGGACGGTGAGTTCTCCCATCGATACCGCCACGAGGCGGCCATCGGCGATTTCCTTTCGTGCCACCCAAGGAGCCACGATGCCGACCCCGAGGCCGATCCGGGTCATTTCCTTGATCGCCTCCATGTCGCCGAGCACCATCGGCGCCCTCAGACGGATGCCCTTCTGCTCGAACCAATCCTCGACCAGTCGATGGGTCTGGGTGGAGCGGGTGTAAACAATGAACTGCATTGCCGCGAGGGACTCCGGAGTGATCGGTTGACCGTCCGCCCAAGGGTGCGCGGGCGAGACGATGAAGGTCATTTCATCGCTGAAGAGGGGTCGCCCGTCTTCCGGCTGGCCTTCATTGCCAAGACCGATGACCAGATCGAGCGCGTGCTCTTCCAGCCGGGAAATCAACCAGGAGGTATCACCGGCTTCCACCATGGGCTCGCAGCGGGGAAAGCAATCGCGAAACTCGCGGAGCACGGTGGGCAGCAGGAAGTGGCAAAGGCTGTGCGGAGCCCCGATCCGGATGCGGGCCTGGCCCCAGCGTCTCAGGCCATCCAACTCCCGCTCGGCATGCTCGAGTTCGGCCAGGGCGCGCCGGCAGCGGCGAATGAAGATCTCGCCCTCGGGGGTTGGCACGGTCTTCTTCCCCTGACGGTCGAGCAGCCGACAGCCCAACTGGTCTTCCAGCGACTTGAGCGAATGACTGATGGCGGATTGGGTGAGGCAGAGCCGTTTGGCGGCAAGGGTGAAGCTGCCCTCGTCGGCGACCGCCACGAACGCACGGACCTGGCGGAGGTCGGGTAGGAACTCACTCATGACTCAGACTCATCTTAAGATTGAGGACTTGTTCAGCACCGTTCATGCCAAGGGCTCGGACTTGGCACTCTTCGCGCTCTTCCGTGGGAGATGTCCCCTTCCATTCAGCAGCACAGGAACCCGATCCGGCTAGGCTTCGTGCCACTCAGCGACTGCGCACCACTCGCGGTCGCGAAGGAGACCGGGCTTTTTGAACGCTATGGAGTGGAGGTTGACCTGATCCGCCTGCCCGGCTGGGCCACCGTGCGCGACATGCTCTTCTTCGGGGAACTGGATGCGGCCGAGGCCATCGCCGGGCTGGCCTTTTCCCTGACCCTCGGGATCGGCCACCTGAAACGAGACGTCTGCGTGCCGCTCATCCTCAGCGGCCATGGCAACGCCATCACCCTGTCAAAGCGGATCCCTCATGAACTTGTTGGCTCCGGGGAGGGGCTTGCCGCCTACATCACCCATCGTTGGAAGGAAAGCCGGCCCTTCACCCTGGCCGCCGCCCACCGCTATTCGTCGCACCACCTTCTCCTCCAGTCGTGGCTGAAACAACATGGCATGCGGCCGGGAACCGACGTGGAAATCGTCTTCCTTCCTCCACCCCTCATGCCCGGCCATCTCGCGAGCGGCCATCTGGACGGCTACTGCGTGGGCGAACCGTGGAACTCCGAGTCCATTCTGATGGGTGAAGGCTGGTGCGCGGCCACTTCGTCGCAGATCGCCAGTGGCCATCCGGAGAAGGTGCTGGTGGCAAGCGGCGACCTGCTGGTCGAACGGCGATCCGAACTCGTCTCGCTCACCGCCGCCCTGCTCCATGCGTGCAGGCTTTGCGAGTCGCTTTCATTCCGTGACGAAATGATCCGCATCCTCGCCTCCGAGCATTACACAGGAGCGTCAGAAGCGGCCCTGAGAAACAGCCTCGGACCGATCTTCAATACCGGCATCGGGACGCAGGACGCCTCGTCCTTCCACCTTTTCCATGGCAGCGACCTGAATCCGCCGACCCCCGACAAGGCCTCGTGGTTTCTCGCCGGCATGCGTTCCGCCGATCTGCTGCCCGACAGCACCGCAGGAGCCTCACTGACCCGGATCTACCGTCACGACCTGTTCCGCGCCGCCAGTGAGCTGCTGCTGCCGGCGTGATTGTAGCCGGCCTGCCAGGTCGGTCCTTCTTGCTCAGATGTATGAGCGCCATTCAACTTCCCTATGAAGTCATAGACGCGAATCAGGAGAGTCTTGAGATCAATATGGCATGTGGCGGGCTGAACCTCTCGTGCCGCCATCAATCCTATCGCCATGAACTTCGACACCAACCTCTCGCGCCGCCGCTTCCTCACCGCATCAACCAAAGCCACAGCTCTCGGCTTGCTCACAGCAGGCCTTCCCACCCGCTGGGCCGGAGCCCAGACGATCTCCGACGCCCCGGAGTCACCAAACGTGAACTTTGGAATCATCGCTCTGACCGATTGCTCACCAATCATCATCGCCCACGAAAAAGGCCTCTTCAAGAAATACGGCATCAACTCCACCATCACCAAGGGTGCAAGCTGGGCCGCCATCCGTGACTCGCTTTCCAACGGCGACATCCAGGCCACCCACATGCTGCTCGGCATGCCGATCGCCTCCACCATGGGCCTCGGCGGCGCACCGAAGAAGCCGATGGTCGTGCCATGGCTCCTCAATCGCAACGGACAGTCGATCAGTCTCTCAAACTCCCTGAAGGGAAAGGTCGCCGCCGATCCAAAGGCCCTCAAGCCGCTCGTCGATGCCGCCAAGGCAGCAGGAAATCCGATGACCTTCGCGATGACCTTTCCGCCCGGCACTCACGCGATGTGGCTGCGCTACTGGCTCGCCGCCGGTGGCGTGAACCCAGGCGATGCCGGCGGCGCAGGGGCAGACATTTCCCTCATCACCATTCCGCCGCCACAGATGGTGGCAAACATGAAGGTTGGAAAGATGGATGGCTTTTGTGTCGGCGAACCTTGGAACGGCAAGACGGTCGCGGAAGACGTCGGCTTCACCGGAATCAACACCCAGGCGATCTGGAAGGATCATCCGGAAAAGGTTTGTGCCTTCACCGAAGAGTTCGCTGAAAAGAATCCAAAGACCGTCAAGGCCGTGCTCAAGGCGCTTCACGAAGCCTCCGTCTGGCTCGACGTCATGGAAAACCGCGTCGAGCAAGCCACCATTGTCAGCGCCGCCACCTACATCAACTGTCCGCCGGAATCCATCCTGCCACGCCTCCAGGGCAAGTATGACATGGGGGATGGCCGCAAGATCCGCGACCCGGACTACATGATTTTCAGCAGCCGCAACTGCAACTATCCGCAGCCGAAGTACTGCAAATGGTGGCTCACACAGCTCCGCCGCTGGGGCTTCACGCAAGGCGCGCCCGATTACGAGGCCGTCACCAAACAGGTCATGCGCACTGATATCTATGAAGATGCCATGAAGGAGATTGGCTACACCCACGGCGGACTCAGCAACACACCGGAAACCTTCTTCGACGGAGTGAAATTCGACCCCGCCGCCGACCTCGAGGCCTTCGCCAAGTCCTTCCCGATCGCCACGCTCAAGGGCTGAACCCACCACCTTCACATCGCCCCATGAAACTCCCTGGAAAGCTCAGTCTAAACGCAATCTTCCTGCCGTTCCTAGGCGTCCTGCTGTGCATCGGCGGTTGGGCCTTGATCTCGGGAAAATCCGTCACCAAGACCACCACCAAGGACGACGGATGGGGCGACATGATCACCGTCACCGAGACCAAACGTGTCGGACTCTCCGCCGACCTGCCAGCTCCCAGCGAAACATGGGTGGCGAGCAAGCCCTACATCGTCGAACCCTTCGCGAAGCGCGGCGAGCTTGATCAAGGCATCCTTCGCTTCACCTGGCTGTCGCTGAAGCTCGTCGTGCAGGGCTACCTGCTCGCCCTTCTCATCGGCACGCCGATCGGGTTCCTGTTAGGTCTTTCCAGAAACTTCACCCTGGCCTTCGATCCGATCATCCAGATCCTGCGCCCGGTCTCTCCACTCGCCTGGCTGCCGCTCGGCATGGTGATGTTCAGCGGCTTGAAAATCGCGGACGCGTCCGGTCGAACCGCCTTCGGCACCTCTGACGCCGCCGCACTGTTCACCATCGCGATCTGCGCGATGTGGCCCACCGTGCTCAACACCGCCGTCGGCGTCCGTGCCGTGCCGCAGGATTACCTGAACGTCGCCAAGGTGCTGAAGCTCTCGCGCTTCAAGACGCTCACCAAGATCCTCATTCCCTCGTCCCTGCCCTACATGTTCACTGGCTTCCGGTTGTCCCTCGGCATCGCCTGGCTCGTGATCGTCGCGGTGGAAATGCTGATCGGAAAGCCCGGCATCGGCGGCTTCCTCTGGCAGCAGTACAACGCCAACTCATTCGCCCACATCATCCTCTCGATCATCACCATCGGACTGATTGGTTTCATTCTGGATCGTCTGATGTCGTTGGCGGAGTCAAGATTCAGGACAGCTTGAAGAAGTTTGTTAGGTTTCAGTGTTCAGTAATCAGGGAAGAGCCCGACGGAAACTGCCTTCACTGAAATCTTCAAACTGAACACTTAAAACTTCTTCCCATGCCACTGCTCCAGCTCACCTCTGCCTCCAAGTCCTTCTCCGGCCATTCGATACTACGAGACATTGATCTAACAGTCGAGGAAGGCGACTTCGTTTCCATCATCGGCTACTCCGGCACGGGGAAGACCACGCTCATCTCCCTGCTCGCCGGCCTGTTGAAGCCGACCACCGGCCAGGCGATGATGGAGGGCAAGCCGATCACTGGCCCCGGCCCGGAGCGTGGCATCGTGTTCCAGAACTACTCCCTGCTACCCTGGCTGACCGTTGAGGAAAACATCCACCTCGCCGTCGATCAGGTCTTTCCGGAGAAATCCGCCGCCGAGCGTAAGGAACACGTCGCCACCTACATCGACATGGTGAAGTTGACCCACGCCTCGACGAAGCTGCCGAAAGAACTTTCCGGCGGCATGCGTCAGCGCGTCTCGGTGGCCCGGGCCCTCGCCATGCAACCGCGCGTGCTGCTGCTCGACGAACCGCTGTCCGCTCTCGATGCGCTTACCCGCGCCACGCTTCAGGACGAGATCAGCGACATCTGGCTAAAGACCCGCACCACTGTCATCTGGGTCACCAATGATCCCGACGAGGCCATCCTTCTGGCCGACCGCGTCATTCCACTTCTCCCAAAAAAGGACGGCGCGACTCTTGGTGCCGCCATGTCCGTGCCGATCGAGCGACCTCGCGAGCGCCGTGAGATCGACCAGGATCCGATCTTCAAAAAACTCCGCCACGATCTGGTCAGCACGCTGCTCTCTGCAAGGAAGCAGCAGGAAGCCTCCTCCGTCACCCGCAAGCTCGCCGTGCCGGATATCCTTCCCGAGGACCTCACCGTCATCGACACCGTGAAGCGCTCGGCCCGAAGCGGACCGCTGCGCCGCTCCCAGCTTCAGAAAGAGGAATTCAAAATCACTGTCCCATGAGCGAACGCGCCCCTGCCCTGGAATTGTTCCGCCTTCAGAAAACCTATCCGAGCCCGAAAGGTCCGGCAGTGATCGTGAAGGATTTCTCCCTCAACTTGAAGCGCGGTGAATTCGTCACCCTCATCGGCCACTCCGGTTGTGGAAAATCGACGGTGCTCTCGATGGTCGCCGGTCTCACCAGCGTCACCGACGGAGGCATCATCCTCGAAGGCCGCGAATCCACCGGACCCGGCCCGGATCGGGGCATCGTATTTCAATCTCCTTGCCTGTTGCCGTGGATGAGCGTCTTCGACAATGTCATGCTCGGCGTCGAGCAGGTATATTTCACCGCGAGCAAGACCGAACGACGCGAACTGGCCGAATACTATCTTTCCGTCGTCGGTCTCGGCGATGCCATGAAGAAGTATCCCGGCGAACTTTCCCAAGGCATGCGCCAGCGGGTCGGTATCGCCCGCGCCTTCGCCCTCCAACCGAAGATGCTGCTCCTCGACGAGCCCTTCGGCATGCTGGATGCGCTGACGAAGATCGAGCTCCAACAAGTGCTGTTGGACCTCTGGCGTCGCAACCGACTCACCACCCTGATGGTCACCCATGACGTCAACGAGGCCATCTACCTTTCCGACCGCGTCGTCATGATGACCAACGGCCCCGAAGCCACCCTCGGGGAAATCCTCGAGATCGACTTCCCCCGTCCCCGCAAGCGGGAAATGGTCCTCAACGACCCGCTCTTCACCGCCTACCGCGATCATCTTGTCTCTTATCTAACAGAGCGATCCCATCAGCGGAACGAACCGAAGACCTACACGAAGGAGAATCTGCTCACGTTCACCAGTGATCCGGTCGCCAAGGATCACACCGCCGCTGCATAAGGCGCGTGGATGTCTCCGTCTGAATCAGGGCACGGTGAGAATTGGTTCTGGATCGAACATCAAGGGTTCTTATGACCTCCACTCATACACCGGATGACGGGATCTCAGCAGGATCTTGGCAACACCCTGAACTCCTGCATGCCAAGTGCTTTTACGGGGAGATAACCACTCCCATGAGTACCTTCCCTTCCCTTCCCAACGCCGGTTTCACCGACGAACAGAAGGCCTACCTCAGCGGATTCATTTCCGGCATCCTCAACAACCGACAGTTTCCGTTCGTCGGGCAAACCGGCGAGGGGCGCTTCACCTCAAACGTCGCTGAATCATCGGCGGAAACGGTTTACGGCACCCCCGTCGAGGACCTTTGCCGCGAGGAATTGGTGAAACATGAGAAGCACGGACTGGATTCCTACGACACCATCCTCTCGAACGCCAATGAGAAGGTGTTCCCGAAAGATGGTGATATCTTCCGCTACAAGTTCCACGGGCTCTTCTATGTCACGCCCGCCGAGGAGTCGCTGATGATGCGTTGCCGGATCGCTGGAGGTGCGCTCGATTCCCGCCAGCTCCGTGGACTGGCCAGGCTCACGGCCGATCTGGGCAATGGGTTTCTCGATCTCACCACCCGCGCCAATGTCCAGGTCCGCGGCATCCTTCCGGCGGGCGCGCCGGAGGTCCTAATGCGACTGACCGAACTCGGACTGACCTCGCAGGGTGCCGGAGCCGACAACGTCCGCAACATCACCGCCACGCCCACCAGCGGCTTCGATCCGGATGAACTGATCGACGTGCTGCCCTACGCCCGCGCGCTCCACCACTACATCCTCCGCAACCGCGACCTCTATGGTCTGCCGCGAAAATTCAACATCGCCTATGATTCCGGCGGCGCGGTCTCCGTCTGCGCGGACACCAACGACATTGGCTTCCAGGCGGTCCGCGTCGGCACGAACGGCCAAGGCATTGAGCCCGGCGTGTACTTCCGCATGCAGCTCTGCGGCATCACCGGCCACAAGCAGTTCGCCAGCGACTGCGGCGTGCTCCTTACTCCCGCAGAAACTCTTCCAGTGGCCGCTGCCTTGATGCGCGTGTTCATTGAAAACGGCGACCGCACCAACCGCACCAAAGCCCGGCTCAAGTATCTCGTCGATGCCTGGGGCGTGGAAAGGCTTCTCACGGAAACCGAGAACAAGCTCACAGTTCCTCTTCGCCGCGTGCCGCTGGAACTTTGCGAAGTGCCAGCACCGAAGGAGAAGCACGGCCACCTCGGCATCCATCCGCAAAGCGACGGCAAGTTCTATGTTGGCGTGCTGCTGCCAGTCGGACGCCTGACCGTTGATCAAACCTTCGCATTGGCCCGACTCGCTGACTGCTTCGGCAGCGGTGACATCCGCATGACCGTCTGGCAGAACCTCATCATTCCAAACATCGCGGCAGAAGACCTCGACGCCGCGAAGGCCGCGATCCTGGAATGCGGGCTCGCGTTTTCCGCCACTTCGGTTTCCGGCGGACTGGTCGCCTGCACCGGCAACCGTGGCTGCAAGTATGCCTCTGCCGACACCAAGGGCCACGCGATCGAACTCGGACGTTATCTTGAGAATGCGGTGGCACTCGATCAGCCGGTGAACATTCATCTGACCGGTTGCCCGCATTCCTGCGCGCAGCATTACATCGGAGACATCGGCATGGTCGCGGTGAAGGTCAAGAACGCCGACGGCGAGTCGGTGGAAGGCTACCACATCGTCCTCGGCGGTGGTACGGACGACACCCGGGGCATCGCACGCGAGGTCTGGAAGAGTGTGGCCTTTCCCGAGATCCCCTCGCTGATCGAAGGACTGCTGAAGGCCTACCTCGCCACGCGCAGGGACGATGAAAGCTTCAACGTCTTCGCCAACCGCCATAGTATCGACGAACTCAAGGGACTGCTCGGCATGACCCTCGCGGCATGAAACTGGCCGTTAGAAGGCGGGCGATCCCCAGGACTCCGGTCCTGAGAACGCTGATCGACGACCTGCTTGCAGAGCAGCAGTCATTGCTCACGCCGGTTGCCCGTTTCGCAGAAGAGCATGATCGCGAACCTGATCTCGCCGGGCATTATCGGAACCTCATCCCACTGAGCGCTCCCGGCCCTGGCGAGCAATACGCCTTTGAGGTTTCCCTCGATCGCTGCACCTCTTGCAAGGCCTGCGTCGCCGCCTGTCATTCTCTGAACGGCCTCGACGACGATGAAGCCTGGCGCGACGTCGGACTTCTAACAGGTGGAGTCGAGGAACCCGGCTGGCAGCAGACGGTCACCACCTCCTGTCATCACTGCGCTGATCCAGGCTGCCTCACGGGATGCCCGGTCGGAGCTTATGAAAAGGACTCCACAACCGGCATCGTGAAGCACCTCGATGACCAGTGCATCGGTTGTTCGTATTGCATCCTCAAGTGCGCGTTCGACGTCCCCAAGTTTTCCAAAAAGCGCGGCATCGTCCGCAAATGCGACATGTGTCAGGGCCGTCTCGCCGCAGGTGAGGCTCCCGCCTGCGTGCAGGCCTGCCCGACGAAGGCGATCCGCATCGTGAAGCGCAACGTCGCGGAGGTCATCGCCGAAGGCCGGGCCGGCAAAGGCTTTCTAACCGGAGCCCCGTCGCCACGCTCGACTCTTCCATCCACCCTCTATCTCGGCCGTGCCGTGCCGTCCACGGCAAGACCCGCTGACCAGGAAGCACTGGTTCCCCAGCATACCCACTGGCCGCTGGCCATCATGCTTTCGCTGACACAGGCCGGACTGGGTCTGGTCATCGCTGCCGCATTCTCAGCCAGCCAGATGGTGGCCATTGCCGGAGCGCTGGTCTTTCTAACAGGCATGGCAGCCTCGATCCTCCACCTCGGCCGGCCTCTGGGGGCGTGGCGGTTTTTCCTCGGTCTGCGGACGAGCTGGCTGTCGCGTGAGATCCTCGCCTTCTCGTTGATCGCGCCGCTGGTCATGAGCGTGCCTGCCCTGCCGTTCATCGGGATATGGATTCCGGCGGTTCTGCTTTCCGGCTTGCCGGTCGCGCTATCGATCATGGCCGTGATCGCGGTGTTCACCTCGGTGATGATCTATGTCGATACACACCGGACGACGTGGCGTTTCGCCATTACCGGCCCTCGCTTTTTCGGAACGATGCTGGTCTTCACCGCGATGGGTTTCGCACTCTCGACCGAATCGCTGGCCGTTCATGTCATGGCCAGCCTGCTGATCCTTGCGCGCCTTCTGCCCGAAGCCTGCTACCTGAGAAAGGGCAAAACCTGCGATGAAGAGAGCAAGTGGACGGCCGACCGTCACATGGCCTTGCTTCTGCGTGGTCCGCTGAGAGCGATCATGGGCCTGCGCTTCATCCTCGCCGTCTGCTCCGCCTTGCTGCTGCCTGCAATGCCCTGGCCGGGATTCGCGCTGCTGCTGATCGCCGAACTCTGCGAGAGGGTCCTGTTCTTCAAGTCAGTCCATGCGCCCAAGATGCCTGGAAACTTCAGTGCAGCCCGGCATTGAACAACCAGTCTTTCCTCCACCTCGCCATGCGACGACTTCTCAAACAATCCACCGGCCCGCTCACCAGCGAACTGCTTCGTGAGCCGGGTCGATTCGGTCTCGGACAGGTGCCTGCAGGAATGGTGCCGGATGCCGTGACCACCTCAATCTGCGGATTCTGTTCCACCGGTTGTCGGCTGAAGCTCCATCTCAAGGAAGGCGCGGCCGTGAGCCTGACGCCAGATGCCCACTATCCGGTCAATCTCGGGATGGCCTGTCCAAAAGGCTGGGAGTCATTGGCAGTGCTGGACGCTTCGGACCGCGTCATGGTGCCTCTGCTGCGCGAGGCAGATGGATCGCTCAAGGAGATTGGTTGGGAATCCGCCATCCCGACGATGGTGGAACGCTTCAAGAACATCCAATCAAGATACGGAAAGGAGAGTGTGGCCTTCATTTCCACCGGTCAGATCACCTGCGAGGAGATGGCATTTCTCGGAGCCCTGGCCAAGTTCGGCATGGGGATGAAGCATGGCGATGGCAACACCCGCCAGTGCATGGCCACTGCCGTCACGGCCTACAAGCAATCGTTCGGATTCGATGCTCCACCCTTCACTTATGCGGACTTCGAGGAGTCCGACGTGCTGGTGTTTGTGGGGGCAAATCCTGCGATCGCCCACCCCATCCTGTGGCAACGGGTTCTTTCCAATCAAAGGACTCCGGAGATCATTGTCATTGATCCGCGCAAGACCGAAACCGCCCAGTCCGCCACTCGGCATATCTCGGTGAAGCCGAAAGGCGATCTCTGGCTGCTCTATGCACTGGCGCATTGCATCGTTCGGGATGGACGGGTGGATGAGAACTTCCTCAAGGAACACACCCATGGATTTGACGACTTCGCCGCATTCCTCGAAGACTATGCTCCGGGACTTGTCGCCGAACGAACCGGACTGGGAACTGAGGAAATCGAGATCCTTGCGAATCTGGTTTCCGATCCGTCGAAGCGCGTCTCCTGGTGGTGGACGATGGGAGTCAATCAATCGCACGAAGGAACCCGAACCGCGCAGGCAATCATCAACCTCTGCCTGATGACCGGCAACATCGGCAAACCCGGCACCGGGGCGAACTCGATTACAGGACAATGCAATGCGATGGGCTCGCGCCTGTTCTCCAACACCACCAGCCTGATCGCCGGCCACGATTTCACCAATCCAGTCCATCGGGCCAAGGTCGCAGAACTTCTGGAACTCGACGTATCCCTCATCCCCACCGAGAACAGCTGGGCCTATGATGAAATTCTCAGCGGCATCGAGCGCGGCGACATCAAGGGGCTGTGGATCATCGCCACGAATCCGAATCATTCTTGGATTGATCGCGAACGCTTCACCCGCCTTTGCGGAAACCTCGATTTCCTGGTCGTGCAGGACATGTATCACTCCACCGAGACAGCCGGGCTTGCGGACCTTCTCCTGCCTGCCGCTGGATGGGGGGAGAAGGATGGTACCTTCATCAACTCGGAACGGCGGATCGGCGTGATCCGCCAGGTGAGGCGACCACCGGGGCAGGCCTTGTCGGACTTCCGTATCTTCCGTCTCCTTGCGAACGCCTGGGGTTGCGACGGGCTCTTTCGAAGTTGGACCTCACCGGAGGCCGTTTTCAACATCATTGCCCGACTAACCAGGGGACAACCCTGCGACATTTCCGGCATCACTGGCTACGACCAACTCGACACCAACGGCGGCATCCAATGGCCCTTCCCTGCCGGAAGTTTCCTTGCGATCCGTGAACGACGACTGTTCGAGGACGGTCGATTCTTCACTCCGGATCAAAGGGCGAAGTTCATATTCGATCGTCCATCAGAACGGCTTCCGGAACCTGTCAGCGACTCCTTTCCATTCCTGCTTCTAACAGGTCGTGGCAGCTCAAGCCAGTGGCACACCCAGACGCGGACCTCGAAATCTGCCATCCTGAGGAAGCTCTCACCGGGTGAGTTGTTGCTTGAGATTCACCCCCAGGATGCATCGGCTCTGGGCATTGCCAGTCATGCAAAGGTCCGGATCTCCAGCCAACGTGGCAGCATCGTGGCCATCGCTTTTCCCACCGCGACCGTGCAGAGAGGCCAGGTCTTTCTGCCCATGCATGATCCGGAGGTGAACCGGCTGACCCACGGGAGCTTCGATCCCGATTCCCGCCAACCTTCCTACAAGGCTTCCGCTGTCGCCATCGAGAAACTTTGATGCCTCCGAGCTTTTGTCATGAACGGCGCGCATCGCGAACAGGCGAAGGATTCACATCATTTTGCCCTTCGACGTCCAGCCTTGGCAAGACTCGCGCTACCTCAGGTCCCGTATCATGAAACCAACCTCCTTGCTCCTTCTTGCCGTAACTCCCGCGTTCGCGGGCTCTCCACTTGTTCCAGCCTCCGCAACGAAACCAGAACCCGCCTGGATCACTCCCACCCTCGACATCCGTGTCCGATATGAGATCGCAGACATCGACGGTTACGATTTCTCCCACGGCCTGACGACCCGCGAGCGTGTCGGGTTCAAGACAGCGGCCTGGAACGGCCTGTCCTTTCTTGCCGAAGGAGAGTTCACCCAGGCGCTCATCGACGACTACAGTGCGGGTCCCGGAAAGATCGTGAACACGGCGGGAGTTGATCCCTTCGTCAGGAACAACTCATTCACCTTCGACCCAGAGACAAACGAACTCAATCAGCTATACGTTCAATACGCTGCCTTCGAGACGGTTGTCAGAGTCGGCCGGCAACAGCTTGTCTATGACAAGGCGGCCTTCATCGGCGACGTGATCTGGCGTCAAAACCAGCAGACCTATGACGCGGTCTCCCTCACCAACAAGTCCATTGAGGGACTCACCTTGAACTACGCCTACATCAATCAAGTTAACCGCATCTTTGGCTCATCCGCCTCCGGTGTATTCAAGGATGCCACAGGCGATCTCCATCTTCTCAATGGCTCCTACACTGGCATCAAGGGAGTCACCCTTGGAGGCTATGCCTACCTGATGGACTTCGAGGAAAAGGCCGCGATGAAATGGAACAACGACACCTATGGCCTTCATGCCAAGGGAAAGCTCGGAGGCATTGAGCTCTATGGGGAGGCCGCCTATCAGGACGAGGCGGGCGACTTGAACAACAAGAATGCCATGTACTTCCATATCAACGCCACCAAGACCTTCGGACCGCAGAGCCTGACGGTCGGCATCGAGCAACTCGACGCCGGATTCCAGACCCCGCTCTCAACCGTGCATGCATTCAACGGCTTCGCCGACGCCACGGACGTGAGACGAGTCGATGGAACGCACGGGGGACTTACCGACACCTACATCACCCACGTGATTCCGATCTTCTTCGGCATCAAGTGGGCCAACTCCCTTCATTTCTTTGGTGACAACACCATCGGTGCCAACCTCGGATTCGGGGCCGACTCGGTATTGTCCAAGAAATTCGACGATCATCTCTCCGCCATCATCAAGGTCGGTTACTTCGACACGAGCGACAAACAGTATGTCTCCACCACGCGAGCCTCGTTCGAGGTCAACTACAACTTCTGAGTCCGCCGAATCGCCAGCGACCGCCCTCTTCAGGAGAGCGGTCGCAATTCAATCGGCATCTCATCCGGCCCCTTCACCATACCATGACCAACCCGGGTGACGGACGAAGTAGAGCGACTCCTTCACCGTCAGGGCAGTGCTGGCCTGAAGGATGTTCGACTGCCTGCGGGCCTCCCAGATGGCCTTTTCCTGGGGAGTGACGGGGTGCCGCTTGCGATAAGGGACCTTGTTGCCAACCAGCATCACGAAGTAACCCTCGATTCCAAAGTCGCTTTGGCTGCGCGGCATGCGGTAACGGCAGAAGCCGGTGGGGCCGTTTTCCTCATAGAAATCCAGCAGCCCGCCGATCCCAGACAAGTCGGTGTCCTCACGGCAGTGCCGCCAGAAGGGCGTGTCGAGCGCGGTGTTGACCTTGTAGTGGAGCCCGAGGAAGTCACGGATGTCATGCCAGGTGTCCTTGACCAGATCATTGTAGAGATCCCGCATCGAGGGCGTCGGCTCGAGCTCGTTGTGAAGCAGGAAATCGACAAGCGTCTGGCAGTGCGAGCAGACGATCATCAGCGCGGTGGCCTCGAGCGGCTCGACGAATCCGCCGGCATTTCCAACAGCCACCACATTGTCGACCCACAAGCGCTGATAACAACCGCTGCGGAACTTCACGATGCGTGGCGAAGCCGGGGCCTTCGGGTTCTTCCGCAGAAACTCCGCAGCCGCCTCGTCATCGGAAATCGCCTGGGAGCTGAAGACATAGCCGCGATTGACATGGTGTTCGTGCTCGATCTGCCAGCACCAGCCGGCGTCCATCTGCTCGGCGGTGGTGTAAGGCAAAATGGGCTCGTCGGTCCGCTCCCAGCCGCCGACGACCGCACGATCGCAGAAGAGGGTGCTGCCGAAGCTTTCAAACGGTTCCTCCAATGCACGCCCTAACAGCTCGCTGCGGAAGCCGCTGGCATCGACGTAGAAATCCGCCTCGAGTTTCCGGCCATCCTCCAGGTGGACCGCCGTGACTCCCTGCGGTCCGCGATCGGCCCCATTGACCCTGCCATCGATGAACTCGATCCCCGACTCGCGGGCGATGATCTCCAGCATCTCGACGAACTTCTTGTTCTCGATGTGGAAGGCATGCCACGGCTGGATGTCCGGGGCTCCATTGGGCTGGCGGTGAAACGCCTTGTCAGCCCGCATCAGAGCCGCTGGGGCATCCAGGCAGGAAAACTCATCATCGCAGTAGAAGCCGTTGGGCATCGGCAGGTCCGACCACTTCGCATCGAGCTGCGGCGCGAAGGTGTAGTCGAAGCGACCGCGCTCACCCCATAGGAAACGGATGCCCAGTTTCCAAGTCGGTTCCGCGAGTTGATAGAAACGGCGACGTGAAATCCCGAGATAGTCGAAGAGATGCTTGGGGAAATTCGGAGTGGTCCCCTCACCTACCCCGATCACGCCGATGTCAGGGCTGCGGACAATCCGCACGTTGAGCTGGGGGATCTTCCGTTTCAGGGAAAGGGCGGCGATGAGTCCGGCGCTGCCGGATCCAAGCACGAGGATGTTCTGGATCATGGGTTGGGTTTATGGGAAATCTGAGCGCTTCAGCTTGGATTGCGAAATGCACCTTGACCAGAAAAGGAAGCGAACGATCCAACAAAAATCAAGGTGTCCGACTCCAACAAAAATCCCCGACCGCGGGAGGCGGCCGGGGATTTCGGGAATCAAGCCGGGATCGGATCAGGGCCCGACCTTGACGCGAAGGAAGCCCTTGCCAGCCAGACCGTTCGAGCCATCCAGGCTGAAGGTCCGGTAGGTGTAGCCGCTCGGTGCCGATGGCAGTCCGGTGGTCACAGGATCGACCGGAGTCACCCCGATGGTGAAGGTGGCCAGATCCTGGCTGCCCTGCACGGTGTAAACGGCCCCATCCTGGGTGGCGGTCGGCGAAGGACTGCCGGAGAAGGCAGGTGTGCCATCTCTAACAGCGATGGTCAGCAGCAACTCCGGAGTGGAGTCGCCATCGACGCTGCCGTCTGCCTCAACCTGGTAGATCTTCGCGTTGTCGCTTCCGCTCGCGGGATTTCCTCCGAGGGCGAACTCAATCTGGTTGTTCTGGCCGTCACCATCCGGATCGGCAGACGGCCCGACGATCAGCGGGTCGGTCACACCGGTGTAGAAGTCATCGATCCAGGCGGCATAGGCTGAGACCGCCACACCCACCTGGATTTTCCCAACGCCGGTGATGGCACCGCTGGAGTTCGTGGAGTCGTAGAGACCGTCGGGTTGCGAAACACCATCGATCACCAGGGCCCCCACGGTATCAGTGCCTGTGTTCGGAAGATTGAGCACCGCAGCGGAGCCACCGGTGAGTCCGATGGTCAGCGTCGAGGCATCTGCAAGGCTCGGAGCGGTGAGACTCAGGGTGCCATCCTCGACCGTGGTGTTTCCGGTGTAGGTGTTGGAACCGGAAAGCGTGAGGGTGCCGGTTCCCTTCTTGGTCAGCCCACCCCCTCCGCCGCCGTCCACCAGCGGGAGTGAGGTTCCGATGTCGTTGCCGTTGCTGTCGATGATGGCGCCTCCGGACTTCACGCTGACCGTATCGACCAAGCCGATGAAGTCGGCGACGGCGCCTGTTCCCGCTTTCAGGACACCGCCGTTGAAGTTAAGTGTTCCGTTTCCGACTCCTCCGAAGCCCTGATAGATACGTCGACAGGTGAAGGTGCCGCCGTTGAGGTTGAGCGTGCCATTCCCACCCGCCACATCGGAAAGATGCACCGCGTTTCCGAGTGAGATGACATTTGCCGTTCCGGAGACATTCATCGTGCCATTGCCTTCGCGCGAGATGAACAGGATCTGTCCCGCAGCGCTCTGGTTCAGGGTGCCGGCGCTGATGTTGTAAACTCCGGTCGAGCCCCCGTTGTTGCCGATGTAAAGCGGGCTGTTAGGCAGGTTGAAGGTTCCCCCGGTCTGGTTGAACACCCCGCTGGTTCCACCATTCTTGCCAACAAAGGCGGTGCCGTTGGAAGTGATGGTTCCGGAGTCCTGGAGGTTCACGGTGCCGCTTGAGGTGTCGACATCACCGACGTTGAAGTCGTTGTTGCCGACATAAGTGCCGTTGTTCTTCACGGTCAGCGTTCCCTGTCCGTTGCTGCTGTTGCCAATCGCCATCCAGCCTCCGGTCTTGTTGAGGGTGCCGCTGTCCTGAATGGTGAGGTTGCCGACTGAATTCAGGCCCATGCCGATGCGGAACTGGCTGGCCGAGTTGTAGGTCGAGGTACCTCCAATGATCATGTTGGTGGTGGTGCCCCGGCTTTCCGCAAGGTTGGTCTGGCCGCCGTTGTCCCAGGTCGTGTTGGTCAGGGTCACGGTCTGCTCGCTGAGATTTCCAGCGAGGTCCGCGTCGTATCCGGCGCTGAAGTTGTTCGTGACGATGGTCGATCCCGTGGCGGTGAGGGTGGAGATCGTCCCGCTGCTGCCGTTTCCGCGACCAAGCGCGATCCAGCTGCCGGTGGTCAGGGTGGCGTTGTTCACCACCAGGTGGGCAGGGACATCTGGCAGGGACCCGATGAAGAGCTCCCCTGCGACGGAGTTCGTCTGGGTGCCGGAGCCGTTCAAGGTGACGGTGCCGCCATTGATGGTGAGTCCCTTGTCAGGTAGGTCCACCGGTGTCTGCACCGTGCCCGCTCCAGTGCCGAGGATGTTGGCACCCGGGTAGGAAAGCGTGAGATTGCCGTTGCCCGTCTTGGTCAGCTCGCTGGCTCCCGTCGTGGTGACCTGGCCGCTGAAGGTGATGTCCGAGTCGGTGTTGATGACGGTGGTGGCCCCGGTGATCGTGAATCCACGGTCGGAGGTGGCATTCGCGCCGGTGTAGTTCAACGTGACATTTTTCAACAGCAGGTTGGAGGCACTGGCCGAGGAGGCACCAATGGAGCTGGCGGTTCCGGCATTCGCGATCGAGCTGATGTTCACCGTGCCGCTCTGGAGATCCGTGACGCCGGTGTAATCATTGGCCGTCTCGAGGGTCAGCGCCGCGGAACCGGTCTTGGTGAGTCCGTAGGTTCCGCTGATCTTGCCGCTTCCGGTGATCGAGTAGTCCACCGAGAAGTTGTTGAAGACCGTACCGCCGGGAGTGACGGTGGAATTCAGCAGCAGGCTGGTGCCGCCGGGGCCACTCGCCGCATCGTTGAACAGAACGGGATTGCCATTGGTGAAGGCCTCGGAGTTCGAACTGACGATATCCACCCAGTTAAGGGTCGAGGTGTTCCAGATGTTATCAACCGTGCCGTCCCAGTAGGGAAGCGCGAGACTGGTGACCACCAGCGAGACCGTCGCGCCATCGTCCACCAGCGTGGCGGTCATGCCGCTCGGAATCGTGCCGAGGGCAAAGCTGCCCGAGCCTGCTTTCGCCGCGTAGGAGACGAGCGGGATGGTTCCGACATCGGGAAGTTGATCCACGATGTTCACCGTCACCGTGCCGTTGAGGGTCGCGGTTCCGGTGATGTTGAGAGGCGCATTCAACGTGTTGCCGCTGAGGTTTCCGAGATTCACCTCAAGGGTGGAGGCCCCGGTGGTTCCGAAGGTCACGTTGTTGCGGGTCAGGACCGCATCGGCCGTCGATTGGAGGACTCCGAAGGTGGTACCGTCGGCAACGGTGACGTCCCCCGTGCTGGTGGCGTTGGTCCCAATCACGAGCTTGCCCGCATTGACCGCGCTGGTGCCGGTGTAGGTGCTGGCGCCGGTCAGGGTCAGTGACCCAGCGCCGGTCTTGATCACTCCACCGGTTCCTGAGAATGACTGGGCGGAGGCGATGGCGAATCCGTTGCTGTCGACCTTCAATCCACCTGCTTGAAGCGAGGCGGTATCGACCGCATTGATGAAGCTGGCTTGGGCAGCCTTGGCCACGATCTGGGTGCCGTTGAAATCGACCTCATCCGTTCCATTGCCGCCGATGATCTGGTTGACACGAAGCGTGCCGCCGTCGAGATGGAGGGTGCCGTTGGAGCCGCCGTTTCTTCCCACCTGAACGATCGTTCCTCGCAGTTCGCCGCTTCCGCTGAGGTTGTAAACTCCGGTGTTGTCCTCCGCGATCCAGGTGTCTCCAGCCTGCACATCCACGAGGCCTGCACTTTGATTCATCGTGGCCGGGCCGCTGGCTCCGACGATGAATGAGGACCCGGCGTTGAGCTTGTTCCAGGTGCCACCAGTCATGTTGACGACGGACGAGGCCGAGCCGCCGCGACCAATCGCCACCCAACTGCCGCTGTTGATCGTGCCACCACTGAAGTTGAGGGTGCCGTTGGAACCTCCGTTGTTGGCCACCCAGGTCTCGTTGTTGCTGTTGATCGTGCCGCCACTCACGTTCGCGACTCCGGTGGCTCCGTTGGCCCCGATGATGAAGTGATTGCCGCCGGCCTTGTTCAGGGTGCCTCCGGACATGTTGAGGGTGCCGGTGCTGCCGGTGCCGTTCCCTATCTCAAACCAACCACCGGCGTTGATGGTGCCGCCGTCCAGGTTGAGGATGCCGGTGCTGTTGTCGGTCGCGATCTCGAAGTCGCCGGGAACGTTGAGGCTTCCCGTGGTGTTGACATTGACTCGGCCCTGGCTGCCGGAGCCACCGAATCCACCAATGTAGAGGCGTCCGCCGACATTCATCGTGCCGGAGCCCTGGCCGAAACCTGTGAAGGTCCCACCACTGGTAGAAGTGTCTGCAAGGTTGAAGGTGCCTGATCCTCCATTTTGTCCCACAAACATCCAGTTGCCGCCACCCGTGCCTGCGGTGCCCGCAGTTTGGTCAAGGCGAGCGGTCGAGCCGCCAGCGTTCGCGACAAAAATGTCCACCGGCGTCGCCGATGGGTTCGCGGAGATCACCGCGACATTTGGCACGCTGGTGTTGATGGTTGCATTTCCTCCGACTGGAACTCCCGCTGTCCAGTTGGCGGCGTTGTTCCAATCGGAACTCGTGGCTCCGGTCCAGGTGCTGGCAGCACCAAGGCTCGCAGAGGAACTGGCACAGAATGTAATGGCGGATACGACGGAGGCTCCGAAGTTCATCCGACGGAACTTCGAACGGTTGCTTTTGGGTTTCATGGTGGGTTTTTGGAAAGATCCGATGCTCCGGGCATCCCCGAGGTTCGGGGAACGGGACATCAGGAACACACCTCAATGGGTTTTCGGTGGATTCCTAACATAAGGTGCCCTCCATCGACCCGATTGGGCAAGCCCAGATGGCACGCAATTTCCGACAAGCAACAAGCAGGTGAATCGGCCTATCAATTCCAGAATGGCCACATTTCTATTCGATTTTCGAGCAATCAGATCCGGTTCCTTGACAATTGAATTTAGCATTTTCAGTCATCCCAGCAAGTCGACCACGAACCGACCCCACGACAAATCGGCTTTTGCAACCCAACGATCCAGCCAGCTTCAATCGACCTGAAACTCCCCACTTCACTTTCCTCGGAGGCCCGGATTCACTCCCCACTGGCTTTAGGTATCAAAGCTGCTAATCGCCGGGGGCCCAACCCATGAAATCCCCGGTTCACCGAATCCTCCAGTCCCTCCACGAACGCTACGCAAGCCTCCACGATGGCAAAGTGGCTGACTACATCCCTGAACTCGCCAAGGCGGATCCCAACTGGTTCGGCATCTGCATCGCCACCCGCGACGGTCATCTCTACGAGGTCGGCGATACCCGCCAGAAGTTTTCCATCCAATCGATTTCCAAAGCCCTCACTTACGGCCTGGCCCTGCAGGACCGGGGCGAGGACCACATGCTTTCGAGAATCGGTGTCGAGCCCTCCGGCGATGCCTTCAACGCCATCAGCCTGAAAGCCGGCACCGGCAAGCCCTTCAACCCGATGATCAACGCCGGGGCCATCGCCACCTGCGGTCAGATCCTCACCACCGAGTTTGAGTCACGCATTGATCGCATCATCCGCTACCTGTCCACCTGCGCCGGAGAAACCCTCGAGGTCGATGACGCGGTCTATCGGTCAGAAAGCGAAACCGGCCACCGCAACCGCGCCATCGGTTGGATGCTCCGGAATTTCGGCATCATCGACGAAGACCCGCAGGAAATCCTCGAGACCTATTTCCAGCAATGTTCCCTCAAGGTGAACTGCGCCGACCTCGCCGTGATGGCCGCCACGCTTGCCAACCAGGGGATCAATCCGATCACCGGAGAGCGGGCGATCGACCACGACTACGTTGACAAGGTCCTCGGCGTGATGGCCAGCAGCGGCATGTATGACTGGTCCGGCGAATGGATCTATCGGGTCGGCCTGCCCGCCAAGAGCGGAGTCGGTGGCGGCATCCTCGCCGTGCTCCCCGGCCAGCTCGGCATCGGCGTGTTTTCGCCTCTCCTCGACGAGCAGGGCAACAGCGTCCGCGGCATCCGCGTCTGCATGGATCTCGCCCGGGAACTCGCCCTGCATCTCTTCAACCCCAGCGCGGTGCCCCAACCCGCAATGCGTCGCAGCTACAACGCCACCCAGGTCAACTCACGCCGCCGCCTGCCCACCACCGCCTTCCACGCCCTGCGGAAATACGGTGACCGCATCCGCGTGATGGAACTCCAGGGGCCGCTGCTCTTCTCGACCTTCGAACCGGTCGTCCGCGAACTGGTGAAACAGGCCCCCTACTGCCAGCACGTCATCCTCAATCTCCGCCACGTCGTGTCTGCCGACGAGGTCAGCCTGCGCCTGCTTCACGAGATCCAGCAGCAGCTCGCCGCCGACGGTGTCCGACTGCTCTGCTGCCAGACTGGACGCTTCACCCGATCCCTCAACGCCGCAGGAATCCCCGACAGCGCCATGTTCGCCAGCGAGGACACCGCCCTCGAGTCCTGCGAGACTCTCGTGCTTTCCGAGATCCTTCCCGGCCATCTTTCCGTTAGACCTGCCATCACCCTCGATCAATCCGCCCTCCTCAGCCACTGCGATGGCGATGAGATCGACCTCCTCGACCGACGCATGGAAACCCGCTCCTACGCAGCCGGCGAAACCATCATCCAGAGCGGCACCTGCGCCGATGAACTCTTCATCCTGCTTTCCGGGAGTGTCGAAATCCGCCTTCAGCTGGAAACCACCCGCCACCAACGCCTCGACGTCCTCTCCACCGGCATGAGCTTCGGCGAAATGGCCTTCCTCGACAGCTCCCCGCGCTCAGCCGACGTGATCGCCCTCGAGGCGGTCACTTGCCGCATCATGGACCGCGAGCTGTTCGAGTCCCTCGATGCCACCTGCCCAGGCCTCAAGATCAAGATCCTCAACGAAATCGCCCTCCAGCTCTGTTCCCGACTGCGCCAGGCCAACCTGGAAATCTCCGCCCTCAGAAGGTGATCTCCATCTCCCCATGCCACCCGACCACGCCTTCCGCCACGCGCCTTGCATTCACGAGCGTGGCAAAATGATTTCCGATCCTAACGGTGCGGATTGACAAATCCGATCCTTGCACATGAATCCACGGAAACGTTTCCACCAACAAACCCACATTGAACCGATGAAGAACCGCATGATCCTCTGCCTGGGCAGCCTGCTTCTCTCCGCCAGCCTGCAAGCTGACCAGACCGCCAGCTATCCGAAAGAGAAGCCAGTGATCGATTTCACCCTCCCTGATGGCTGGGAGGTCGAGTCGAAAGAGGGAGCCTTGTTCGCCAGCCCGAAAGATGACGACAGCTTCATCCTTTCACTCGCGCCGCTCGAGTCCTCCCCTGAGGAGCCGCAGGAGGCGATCAAGGAGGCCAAAGGGGTGATCGAGGAAGGCTTCGAGAAAGTCACCTACGAGGAGATCAAGAAGATCGAAGCCAATGGTGTGGCCATCCTGCTGCTTCAGGCCAAGGGAGAGGATGAGGATGGCAAGGCCAACATCGCCTCGCTCCTGATCAACAAGCCCGAAGCAAAGTCAGTTTACTTCATGCAGCTCGTCTCATCGGAGGAGGGCTTCGAAAAGCATGGCGAGGCCGGATTGAAGATCATCCGCTCGGTCAAGGCCCACGAAGCCGGCGCGGCAAAGGAGGAGGCCCCTGAAGAAGGCGCGACCGGAGATACCCAGACCTATCACTACCCGGACAAGGATCACTCCGCCTTCTCGCTGAGCGTTCCCGCCGACTGGAAGGTCGAGTCCGACGACAAGGGCGCCCACATTGTCGCCGCCGACAAGATGTTCACCGCCACCGTGGTGGTCGTCGATTCCGAGAACGCCGAAGACGCCAACGAGTCGATGAAGAAGGACAGCGGTGCCCGCTATGAGTCCATCAAATGGGAAGACGCGGTGACCCACAACCAGGAGTCCACCGGCATGTCGCTCACCTCGACCGAAGGAATCGGCGTCGGCAAGGGCGTCAACTACAAGGTCGGCGTCCTCCAGTTCAGCAAGAAGGACTCCAAGAAGACCTACTTCGTCATCACCTGGGCCCCCGAGAAGGCCCTTGAGGGCAATGGCGAGGCGATCATGAAGATGCTCACCTCCGTGAAGGTCAACTGAGCCTCCCTTTCAAGGCCGCAGCTTCACCAGAAGCTGCGGCCTTTTCATTTCCACCCCCTGCCTCCAATGAAGTCCATCCTCTTCTCCTTGCTACTCAGCTCCCCGCTGCTCTTCGCCGACGAAAAGGCCTCGATCGAGGAAATCAGCGCGGCTTTCAAGAAGATCGAGTCGAGCTACGAGTCGTGGCCGCATCACTCGATGACGGGAGAGAATCTTGAGGGCGGTCACGGCTTTGAGAAGCATGTGTGGAAAAGCGACGACGACTCAGGACTGATCCGGGTCGAAGAGATCCTTTTCGGCGAACACGGCGAAACCATCACCCAGTTCTTCCTCCAGGGCGAAAAGCTACTGTTCGTGCTCGATCGCAGTGACGCCACCCCGATGTTCGAGAACGCGCCAACCACGGTGACCGAGAACCGCAACTACTTCGCAGACGGCAAGCTGATCCGCCAGTTGCGCAAGGAAGGGAAGTTCGCCGCAGGAAAGGAAACAGACACCGCCGGCCTGCCTAACAAGACCATCCCGCTCGCGGAGGTCGAAGGAGGAAACGGGCTCTACGAGGGCTATTCCGACACCGCCCGCAAGATCATCGACAAGCTCGCTGCGGCGAATGCCGAGGACGATTCCGCTCCTTCAGGACCCAAGGGTTCCGCGACTGTTGGCGAAGGCTGGCGCATGATCAAGGGCACCCGCTCGCGTGACGAAAAGTTCGCCTTGGCCTGGGGCATTCAGGGAGAGTCGGAAGCCAAGGAGGAAACCGATGAGGATGGAGACATCTCCGTCGATCCACAGACCGAGAAACTCGCCAACTACGTGGTCAACCTCGAGAGCGGTGCGGCACTTGGCAAGACCTCCGGCAATCACTTTGGTGACAAGGCGGAATACAACCACATCACCACGGAAGCCGTGTGGTCCAACAACTCCAGTTTTGTCGCCCAGTTCTGCTCGGGAAAATGGGAAACTTTCGATGCAAAGGTCTATTCCCTCCTCGACGGCAACGCCCTTTCCAAGGGTGCAGACCTCCACGCCGCAGCTTCCAAGGCCGCCTTCGAACACCTGAAGGACAGCCCGCAGTTGAAGAAGTTCAAGAAGGACGACTTTGCCATCACCCTGCGCGATGCCGCCATCACCTATCGCTCCACCACCGCCTTCATCCAAGTCGGGGTGATGGGTCAGATCCCCAAGAATGAGGATGACGATTCGTTCTTTGGCTGCACCGTCACCTTCCGCCTCGAAGCCGGAAAGGATGAGGCCGCTCCAATCCTGACCTGGAGCAGCACCGAGGCCGATCCCGAGTGAGCTGGCTCCGCCCCGGCTTTGCTCCTAGCCCTCGGGATGGCCCACGAAAACCTTGAGGAACTCCGCATCGTCGTCAGCCACGATGCGGAGCATATGACCTGTGTGTGGATGCCGCAGCTCCAGCACCTTGGCCTGAAGCAGCATGCGGGTTCTGATGCCGAGGCGCTCTCCGAGCTCGAAGCTGCGCTCCTCACCGGCATAACGGAAGTCGCCAATGATCGGAAAGCCGGCCTCCAACAGGTGTCGGCGGATCTGGTGGTAGCGACCTGTTAGAGGCACCGCCTCGACCAGGGAGATCTCGATCGAGGGATCTGTTAGGGCGGGCCTGGTTCCCAGACAGCGGAAACGGGTCGTTGCCTCACGAAAGGGCTGCCCTTCCTCCGCCTGCAAGGGAGTCTCACAGGTCCAGGTCGCGGGAAAGGCCCCGCAGACCAGCGCTCGATAGGTCTTCGTGACCCGCCGCTGCTCGAATTCCTTCTGCGCCAATCCCGAGCTGACCTGGTCCAGCGCGAACAACAACACCCCCGAGGTCGGACGATCCAGCCGATGCACGGTGAATATCCGCCGTCCAAGCTGGTCGCGCAACCGCTTCATCGCAATCCACTCCGGCCCCTCGGGCTCACGACCGGCATGCACGATCATCCCGGCGGGCTTGTCGATCGCGACGAGCCACTCGTCCTCGAACAGGATGCGCAGCGGAGTCATGGGAAAGGATCCACTCACTTGATGCCGATCACCATGGAATCCGGACCCACCAGATGCTCCACCCGACAGTCGCGGAAGCCCGCCTCCTTCATCCAACCGATGCAGTCCGCGCCGGTGTAATCGAAGCCACCCGGAGTCTCGATCAACATGTTCAAGCTCATCAGCAGACCGAAGGCATTCTCCTTCCGAGCGTCGTCGATGATCGCATCATACACCACCACCGCCCCACCTTCGGGCAGCGCGGCGAAGGCTTTCCTGAGCAGCATCCGCTTCGTTTCGAGATCCCAGTCGTGAAGGATATGGCCGAAAAGGATGACCTCGGCCCTGGGAAGCTCATCCGTGAAAAAGCTGCCTCCGAGAAACGAAAGCCGATCCGCCAGACCGTTCGTCTCCGCGTAGTCCTCGAACACCGGAGCCACTTCAGGCAGGTCGAAGCCGATGCCCCTCAAGTGCGGATGAGCCAGCGCGATCTGCGAGGCCAGATCGCCCTGCGCGGTGCCGATGTCGGCGAAGGTTCCGTAGTTTGCCCACGGAAACTGTCTCGCGATCGCCAGGTTCGCGCCCCGGCTCACTCCGGACATTGCCCGGAGGAATTCCTTCAGCCGCGAGGGATCGGCATACAGCGCGGCAAAGGGGTCCTGCCCTCCCTTCGACTCGTTCTGTGCCTCTCCGCTGCGCAGCGCTGTGGTCAGCGAGCCCCAGAACCCATAGAGCCGATGATTGCACATCTCGAGGATGCCGCCGACATAGGACGGCTTCGCCTTGTCGAGGAAAAGGGCCGTCTCCGCCGTGTTGCGATACACTCCGTCCTCACGCTCCAGAAAGCCCAGCGCCACCAAAGCATCAAGGAAATCCGCCGCCGCGCGCGGATGCAGATCGAGCCGACCTTGAAGAGTTGTTAGATCCGCCGGTTGACTCGCAAGATCGGTGAAGAGCTCCATTTCCACGGCGCTGAGCAGGGTTTTCGAGGCCCAGAATGCCATGCCGGTCTGAAGGATGCGGTCGGGAGTGGGTTCCATGACGCCGAGAAGAGCAGATCAAGGAGATCGGCACAATCGAACCGTTCCCGATTCCAGCCCTGAACATTTTTGAGTTGCCATGGCAGCCCCGACAGCATCATTTAACCGCATGGTTAACTATTCGCCCGAGCACCTGAACCTCACCTTCGCCGCCCTCGCGGACCCCACCCGGCGGCGGATCTTGGAGGAGCTCTCGACCGGCGACCGCTGCGTGACCGACCTCGCGAAGCCTCACGCCATGTCCCTCCCGGCCGTGTCGAAGCACCTCAAGGTGCTCGAAAGCGCCGGTCTCATCTCCCGCACGAAGGACGGCCGCACCCACTCGCTCAAGCTGGAGCCCGAGCCGATGCGGCAGGCCCAACAGTGGATCGAGCACTACCGCCGCTTCTGGGAGGAGAGCTTTGACCGCCTCGATGACTATCTCACCAAACTCCAATCCAAGGACCAACCCGAATGAACACCCCTGAAACCAGCCCTCTCGAATTGACCCTCACCCGTCTCTTCAACGCCCCCCGTTCCCTCGTCTATCAGGCCTGGACCCAGCCGCAGTATCTCTCGAACTGGTGCTGCCCCCATGGCTTCAGCATCACCGACCTCCACGGCGACCTGCGGGCCGGCGGCGAGTGGCACACCGACATCGTCGCGCCCGATGGCGAAAGGTATCCCGTCGGCGGCACCTATCTCGAGATCGTTCCCGACGAACTCCTTGTCATGACCCATATCTGGCGGGAGGACGATGGCACCCCGGAGCATGAAACGCTGCTGTCGGTGCGCTTCGCCGATGAGGCGGGAAAGACCCGCGTCACGCTGCATCAAACCAAGCTCAAGTCCATCGAGTCGCGCGACGGCCACATCGGCGGCTGGACCCAGTGCCTGGAGCGGCTTTCCAGCCTGCTCGGGGAAAACCACGCACCGCTCGTCGTCGAGCGACTCTTCTCCGCGCCCCTGCCACTCGTGTGGAAGGCCATCACCGACAACGAATGCTTCAAGCACTGGTACTTCGACCTCCCGGAGTTCCGCGCCGAAGTGGGCTTCGAGTTCAGCTTCGACGCCTGCAAGCGCTCCGAAGGCGGGGAAAAGTTCACCCACCTCTGCCGCGTCACCAAGGTCGTGCCGGAAAAGGAGCTGGCCTACACCTGGCGCTACGAGGGCCACGAGGGCGACTCCCTCGTCACCTTCGAGCTGAAACCGGAGGGCGACAAGACCCGGCTCACGCTGACCCACACCGGCCTCGAAACCTTTCCGGCGAGCACGCACTTCGCACGCGGCAACTTCCTCGACGGCTGGACCCACCTCATCGGCAGTTCCCTCAGGGAGTTCGTGGAACCGCCAAAGGCCTGAATCAGGCCGTGACCTTCTTCACATACATCGCCTTCAGCGCGATCGAGATGCCGTCCATCTTGCAGTCGATCTCGTGATCTCCATCGACGAGGCGAATCGGCTTCGACTTGGTGCCGACCTTCAACACCTGCGAGGAGCCTTTCAGCTTCAGGTCCTTGATCATCGCCACGACGTCCCCGTTCGCGAGCACGTTGCCATAGGCGTCCTTCACGATCCTCTCGCCGGCCGGGGCCTCCGCTTCGGCGGCGAGTGGCCATTCGTGACCGCAGGTGGCACATTCATGATGGTCGGCGTGGATCAACACGTCGGTCATCTCACACATCGGGCAGGCAATGTCGCTCATGGCGGACAAGCAAACGCCCCCCACCCCACCAACTCAAGCACATCCTCGCCTTGCGCCCATACCCGTTAGAGAAACACCCCGCCAAACTCCGGAATGAAGACGTTTTCACCTCCAAGACGCCAAGGTCGACAGCTCTGTGAAAAATCTAAAAGAGGTGATCAAGCGCCAATGGACGGGCAAGGACGTGAAATTGAAGAATCGTCGCATTCGTCAATTCATACTGCCTAGATCTCTTGATCTGAGTTTATCCGCGTCCATTTGACGAAAAGTTGAATGGGCCACTTCGTCCATGTCCGCTGCGCTCCCATTGCGGCTCCACTATCTGAATCTTACATCGCGGCGGTCCACTTTCAGACAGCCTCCAAGTGATTCACTCGGACAGCTATTGAGGTCGCTCCTCAACCCCTCGCGATCGCCTCCGGCGTGAGCACCGCCACGTGCGGCAGGTTGCGGTAGCGGCCCATGTAATCCAGCCCGTAGCCGACCACGAATTCGTCGCCGATCTGGAAGCCGGTGTAGTCCGCCTCCACCTCCTCCACCCTCGGACGATCCTTGGAAAGCAGCACGCAGGTGTGCACCGCCTCCGCGCCCTCCTCGCGCAGACGCTCCGCGACGGCGTGCAGCGTGCGGCCGGTGTCGAGGATATCGTCGAGCAGCAGCACATGCCGACCCTTCACCTCCGGAAACGAACGATCGAGGAAATCGACCTTTCCCGAGCTCTCGGTGCCGCCATGATAACTGGAAACATTCAGACACTCGATCTCCAGCGGACGCTCGACCCTTCGCAGAAGATCCGCCGCGAAAACCAACGCGCCTTTCAGCAAAATGATCGCCAGCAGGGTCCCTTCCGGAAACTCCCGCTCGATCTGCGCGGCCATCACGTCGAGACGTTTCTCGATCACTTTCTCATCAATCAGCACGCGGGCGATGTCCTGCTTCATGCGGATGATTCAAGACGGGAAGTTCCAAGTTCCAAGTTCCAAGTTCCAGAAGACGACTTGGTCCTCACTGGGGACGCTTGATGCGCAGGACCTTTTCGCCCTGGCGATAGTAGTCGAGCCGATCACGGGCCTGGATCTCAAGATACTCCCGATCCTCCCGAACCGCGCGTAACTCCGAAGTGATGTCCTCCTTCATCACCAGCACGGCCGCTTCCCGGGCCTGCTCGGCTTTCAGACGGCTTTCTAGCTCCGCGAGCTTCTGGTGCTGGGGAAAGGCCGCCGCCAGGATCACGAAGCCGATGGCCAGGCAGAACACCAGGAACGCCGCCTGGCTGAACATCCCATAGGCACGAGTCCGCGCCTCGAGGCGGGCCACTCGTCCTGTGGTGATCTTCTGCTTGCGAGCCATGAGATTGACTCGGTAGACCTCAAAACACCCGGAATGTCAAGACCACGAAAGGATTCCTTGATGCCCCCTGTCAGCGGATGCCTCGTGAGAGGCCGGCCAAACAGGAGCCGCGAGCGAGCTCCTTCTCGGGTTGAGGTTTGTCTTTGCACCAGCAGCTTTTCGACACGGAAGCCTTAGCGGATGGGTCAGCCCCAGTCTCTTCGGCTGATTCAACGACCGCTTCGGCCCCCGCGACCACCACTTCGGCTCCCGCAACCACCCCTTCGGCCCCCGCAACCACCACTTCGGCTCCCGCAACCACCCCTTCGGCTCCCGCAACCACCACTTCAGCTCCCGCAACCACCCCTTCGGCTCCCGCAACCACCACTTCGGCCCCCGCAACCACCACTTCGGCTCCTGCAACCACCACTTCGGTTCTAGCCACGATCACTTCAGTTCAAACTACAATCACTTCAGTGACCGCAACCGGATCGTGGGTCTGATCATCGGTCGTTCGCGAATCAATCTTCTTCCCCTTCGATGTTCAACGTTCGTAGCCCCTCCCTTCAGGGGGCTCTTCCTCGAAGAGAGCGGCCGGTGGACTAGGCAAAGGATCGTGGATTTCGGATTTCGGATTTCGATGTTCGATGTTCCTCTCCCTCCTACGCCGCCACATCCAACGGACTGACCACCCCCAGCCCATTCGCCCCCACCGCCACATGCAAATAAATCTCCGTCGTTGTGATGTCTTCATGTCCGAGGATCTCCTGAAAAACACCGAAGGCTTGTAGGTGTTTTGGACAGGAGCGAACGCGACGGCCCCGAAGGGGTGAGACCCGGTGGGGCCGGGTCGAATCAATGGTCCGTAGATCCGTTCCGCCTTCCAGCAGATGCGTCGCGAACGAATGCCGCAGCGCATGACTCGTCACCTGTTTCTCAATTCCAGCCGCAGCTGCCGCCCGCTTGATTGCCTCATTGTAAACCTTCCCGTGCAAATGATGCCGTCTTGGTACGCCGCTCTCTGGATCGACCGATACCTGCCGCGCCGGAAACAACCAAAACCACTCAAAGCTCTCCGCCGCCCGACGATACTTCCTCGCCAGCGCGCCCGGCAGATACACGCCTGCCAATCCCATCTCCCGGTCTTTCCGCCAGATCTCCCGCGCCTTCTCCACTTGTACCGAGATCTCCTCCCGCAGACTCAGCGGCAGCACCGTCACACGATCCTTGTC
>JAIXPW010000133.1 GCA_027485995.1 Verrucomicrobiaceae bacterium | reverse complement strand
GTCCGCCTCTGCAAGGCCAAGCGCTTCCGCTACGCCAACAACGACATGGCCGACCTCGAGGCCCAGCTCCAGGCCGCCGATGCCGCCGGGGCCCGCTTCAAGCTCATCACCACCGACGGCGTGTTCTCGATGGACGGCATCATCGCCCAGCTCGACCAGGTCCACACGTTGGCCGCGAAATACAATGCCATCGTCCACTTCGACGACTGCCACGCCACTGGATTCCTCGGTGAAAAAGGCCGCGGCACGCACGAGCATTGCGGGCTGTTAGGAAAGATCGACCTCACCACCGGCACCCTCGGCAAGGCCCTCGGCGGCGCGTCCGGCGGCTACACCTCCGGGAAAAAGGAAATCATCGACCTGCTGCGCCAGCGCTCGCGGCCCTATCTTTTCTCGAACACCATCGCGCCACCGATCGTGGCGGCCTCGCTCGCCGTCTTCGAACTGCTGGAGGCCTCGACCGAACTCGCGGATCGCGTGAAATCGAATGCGGAGTATTTCCGCAACGCGATGGCCGGCACCGGCTTCACCATCGCCGGCAAGGACCATCCGATTTCCCCGGTCATGCTCGGAGATGCCGCCCTGTCGCAGCAGTTTTCCGCCAAGCTCCTGGATCATGGAGTTTACGCGATCGGCTTCTTCTTCCCCGTCGTCGCCCAGGGCGCGGCCCGCATCCGCACGCAGATCAGCGCCGCCCACACGAAGGATCAGCTCGATCAGGGCATCGAGGCCTTCGTGAAGGTCGGCAAGGAACTCGGCGTGATTTCATGATCCGCCGGATCGCCATCGCCGCTTGCCTGCTGCTCGCCTCCTGCGCGGCCCCGCTGCACAACCTCCATCGCGTCGATGGCCACGTCTGGCGGTCCTCGCAGCCGGATGCCGTGGGCTTTGAGGAAATGAATTCCGCAGGCATCGGCGAAGTGCTCAGCCTGCGGCATTTTCACGCAGACGACCATCTTGCTGATGGACTCGTGCTGCATCGCGTGCCGATGGATGCGGAGCGGATCCGTGATGCCGACATCGTGGCCGCGTTAAACGTGCTGACCCGTTCGGACAAGCCGGTGCTCGTGCATTGCTGGCACGGCTCGGATCGCACCGGCGTCGTGATCGCGATGTATCGGATGGTCGTGCAGGACTGGTCGCGCGAGAAAGCGATTGCCGAGCTGAACGATCCCGCCTACGGCCATCACGCGGGCGCTTACCCCAACATCCAACGCTACCTCGAGACGGTGGATGTGGAAAAGATCCGCCGCGAACTCCGATCGAATTCCTGATGCGACAGGTCACCATTTTCACTGACGGCGCCTGCAAGGGCAACCCGGGCCCGGGCGGCTACGGCGTGGTGTTGAAATGCGGCAAGCATCGCCTGGAGCTTTCCAGCGGCTTCGCCCGCACCACCAACAACCGCATGGAGCTGATGGCCGCGATCGCGGGCCTTGAGTCTCTAACAGAACCCTGCGCGGTCGAGCTGCATTCGGATTCGCGTTACGTGATCGATGCCCTCACCAAGAACTGGATCAAGGGTTGGAAGGCGAAGGGCTGGAGAACCTCGACCGGGCAGCCGGTGAAGAACCAGGATCTCTGGCAGCGCCTCACCGCCGCTGCGGCCACCCACAAGATGACCTGGCACTGGGTCAAGGGCCACGCCGGTCACGCCGAAAACGAATGCTGCGACCAGCTCGCGGTGAACGCTGCGACGGCGAGGAATCTTCCTCCAGACTTGGGCTTCGTGGATGCCTAAGGTCTGCTGCATGTCAGCAGTCGTGATTTGCGAATCGAAGAAGGCTGAACCGCTAAGACGCCAAGGTCGCCAAGGATTTTCGGATCTCCGTCAGCTTTGCTGGTGGACCGACTCCTCTGTCACCGCAGAGGCGCCGAGAAAGCTGAGGTCGCAGAAAAGTTTCGGGAACCATGAAACCCTCAAAGATGCTGCGTGATTCGGATTCGAATCCATTTCTCAGCGAACTCCTCCTTCTCTGTGCTCTCTGCGGTTTCAGAATGCCCAAGCCGACAAGCGATCAGCAAATCTGAAAGAGAGCCGGACTTTCGAGAATGCCTTATTGCATTCATCACATGAGACCATGACAACCTGGATCCATGTTGGCCTTGGCGTCTTGGCGGTGAAGAAACCTCTTCCCCGGAAGCGGGTCTCGCAGTCTCGCGCCTCCTCACCGGCCTGCCTTGGCGACGCGGAAGGTCATGCGGACATGATCGGAACGCAGCGTCGGTGTGCTCGTGGTCGAAAGGTTCCGCAGGTCCCGGCTGAGCCAGAGTTGGTCCAGCGTGAGCAACGGCAGGCCATAGAGCCAGGTTTCCTGGAAGCCCTTTCGACCGCTGTCGTTGGCGAGGGTGAAGCGCTCCCTCCAGCCGTCGAAGCCCCTGGCGTCCGGCGTTGTGTTGAAGTCCCCGAGAATCAGGCAGCGCTCGTTGTCCGCCACGCTGCGGATGCGGTCCAAGTACGGCTGGCGTAGTAGCCAGGGCTGCGAGGGAATGTCGATGGCGAGGACCGAGTAGGAGGTTCCTTCGATTTCCGCCCTCACCCGGTGACAGCGGAACCTCCCGGCATCGCCGAATGCGGTCATGTCCAACAGCTTGCCCTTCACCCCCACCACGATGCCACCCTCCAGCCTTTCCCACCTGAAATCGGGATGCGTGGCGGTGAATCGCGACCAGCTGTCATCCGGAAACGGTCCGGCCTCAATCAGCACCACGAGCCTGGTCTCCGGCTCAACCAGTGCCGGCCACGCGCGCGGCATTTTCCAGAGATTCCGCCCGGTGTTCCACAGGGTGACCTTGAACGCTCCCGACTCCGCGACCGCTGACGGACTCCATTGAAAGGAACGCACTCCCTGGATCAGCGAGCCCATGAGCAGCACCACGATCAGCAGTTTCCACTTCCGCGCAACCGGTCGCAGCAGGAGCATGGCAAGGCCTAACAGCCCGATCCGCAGCAGCCATGGCACGCCGAAGAAGATCAGCGCGCTGGGAATGTTCGCGTCCCGGATTGTTAGAGCACAGAGAGCCGATAAGACCGCAAGGGCCAGGGCTGCCACGCCTGCCATCCTCCTGGCTCTGCAGAAACGGCTGCTCATTTCCCGAGATCGAGGATCTGCGCGAGGATCGCGAGATATTGCTCGAAGGCCGCCCGGCCCTCGCGGTTCAGGGTGTAGAGCGTCTGTGGCCGACCGTCGCCGGTGAACTTCTCCCCACCGATGAAGCCGGCCTTTTCCAAGGTCCGCAGGTGGGTGATGAGGTTGCCATCACTCATGTCGAGTTGGGCTTTCAGATCCTGGAATGGCCATGGCTCCACACGGGAAGCGAGCAGCGTCATGATGGAGAGCCGCCCCTTCTCGTGGATGGTTTTGTCGATCTGGGAAAAGTCGATCATGCGGCGTGGTCTTCACGGCGGCCGGTGGTGACGATGATCGCCCCGTAGAGAAGATGGAAGCCCCCGAATGCGATCGCCATCAGCCGCGAGCCGTTCCGCACCTTGGCCATGAGCGGGGCGGTTTCCTGGTCGATCAAGCCGGTGAGCGAGGCGAGGGCCGCGACACCGAAAAGCACGAAGGCCCAGCCGAGCCAGACCATCGACTTCGGTGCGAACTCACGGATCGCCAGCAGCGCCAGGCCATAGTGCAGGATCCAGAAACAGGCCGCGAGAATGGTGGAACTGGGCTGGCCGCTTCTCACCGCCAGCAGGCCGAGAAAGCCGCCTGCGATGATCGAGGGCAGTGCGCCGCGCAGGGCGAGCTTCAGCCCGGGCGTCCAGACCCGACCCTTCCTGGCATTCGCCATTCGCACCAACTGATAGAGGTTGAATAGCAGCACCGCCGCGAGCCCGCCGAGCCATACCGCAGCCCAGGTCCAGCCGGTTTTGGTTTCGGAAATCCACGCGGCTCCGAGCGCCGCCGCGCCGCCGATCAACGCCGTTTCTCCTGAAAGCGCCCGGAACACCGTGGCCCGCTCCATCATCGAGCGGATCACCCGCAACTGCTCTGCCGCTTCCTCACGCGTGGTCATCAAGGTGCTTTGCCAGACAAAGCCGGATTGTTCAAGCGTCATCCTTCGGGGCTTGGCGGACCAACATCGAAGCGGGTCGTTGGGGTCGAGTCATTCTGACAGATCCAACGAAAGGCCTCCCGAGCGACCTGGAGTCAGGATTCACTCATTTCGTGAATCCCGAGAAATTCTGTTAGAGAATGTCCGATTGTCTCATCCGGCAGGATCCTCGGACACCGCACTACTTCGAGTTCCGCTCGTTCTCGTCGCCCATGTCCTTCAGGAAAATCGCCAGGGCCCCGCCGGAAAGCAGGATCTCCGCCAGCGCCATCAGCAACGACACCCCCATCAGGCCCAGCGCCAGGCCAAAGAGGAGTTTCGCCGAACGTTCGCTCTCGAAATAAAACCCCATCATCGACGCCAGACAGAAGATCAAACTGACCACCCCGAAGGCCTGCATCCCTCGGATCAAACTCAGCCGCCAGCGCAGGTTCTTGAGCTGACCCTCCACCACCGGGCTGTGGCTGGCGCGGAAATCGAGATGCAGCGTTCGGATCAGCGCGGACAAGTGCAGAAAGCGGTTGGTGTAGGCCAGAAACAACAGCGAACTCGCAGGAAACAAGAGCGTCGGCGTCGAGATCGTCAGTTCCACGGACCAAGATTCAAGGTTCAAGGATTCAGTTTCAAGCGGCAATCGCTTTCAATCTTGAAACTGAACACTTGAGCCTTGACCCTTCAACAAAAGTGACCACACCCGATTGCCCGGACTGCCCGCAGCCGACTGAAGCGAACCCGATCACCGAGAAGGACATCCTTGAGCAGGAAATGTTCGAGCTGGTCTCGCCCGATCACACTTTTCTTTCCGGTCCACGTACCCGCATCCGGGATCTTGGCACGCTGTTCACCGTTGCCCTCGATTTCATCCGTGCGTTCCGGGTGCTGCATTTCGTGGGCCCCTGCGTGACCATCTTCGGCTCCGCCCGGACCAAGCCCGGCACGACCTACTATGAGCTTGCGAGAAGAATGGGAGCCGAGTGCGCCAAGCTCGGTTTCACCGTCATGACCGGCGGCGGCCCCGGCATCATGCAGGCCGGGAACCAGGGGGCCTTCGAGCAGGGCGGACGCTCGGTCGGGGTCAACATCGAGCTCCCTTTCGAGCAGCACGTGAACCCCTACGTCCACAAGTCCGTCACCATGCGCTACTTCTTCACGCGCAAGACCGTCCTCATCAAATACTCCTACGCCTTCATCGTCCTGCCCGGCGGCGCGGGCACGCTCGACGAGATGTTTGAAACCATGACCCTGATCCAAACCGGCAAGCTCCGCGATTTCCCGATCATCCTGATGGGCAAAGATTATTGGAAGCCGCTCATGGACTTCGTTTACAAGATGGCCGAGGAAGGCACCATCGACCCCGAGGACCCGGAAATCATCTTCTTCACCGACGAGATCGACGAAGCCGTCGCCCACCTCGAACGCCACGCCGTCCGCCAGTTCAACCTCCGCCGCCAGCCCCTGCCGAAGCGCAGTGCCATCCTCGGAGAAAAGGGCCTGGGGAAGGTCTGATCCTTCAACTGGCTCAACTTTTGAGTGGCCCGGATGACCATGCACCGTAGCTGGAGCATCCTGCTCCAGTCCGTCTCTGTAGCGTTCCGGGCCTTCGTAGCTTTAGCGAGGTAGGCCCGCTCCGAATCTTCCTCTTCCCTGTTCACCAACGAGCTGACCCTACAGCCGGAACGCTTCACCCGAGACTGCATCCTGCCATCCCATTCGCGTGAATTGGCGTCCATTCGCGGTTCACCATCTTCCCGATCACGATACCCCCATTTCCATCCCAACGGCGGCAAGCGGCAGGCTCAAGCCCCGTCTCCTGATATCTCGTCGGAAGCTGACACCTTTCCGCGAAAGTCCGGGGCCGTATGGCCCGCAACCTCGGAGCAAGGTGACCACAGGGCGATGGAAGGAAGAGCATCTCCCGACGGTCTGAGCTGCGATCTCTGGCTTTGATGAGAGGCTCAGGTTTGAATCCAGGCTTGTATCCCCGCAGTGGATGAGCCAAACGATTCGCAGGGAAATGGAGGTTCCGCTCAACAGGCTTCTTCTCGTGATCGTGGCCGGCGTTTCGAGCGCGCAGCAGATCGTGATTCCTGCTCAGGAGGTTGAAACCCGTTCTGATCGGATCGCGAACACAACCCGCAAACCCAGGCCCTTCGAAATGGCTGGACCAATGCGGCGGATGGCGTTGACGAGATCGGTGGGTGGGTCATGAAACCATCGAAGAGATACAAGAACAGGTCATGTCGCCCGAACCTCGATCCCCACTCCATTCCTGTTCAACATCCCGCCGATCGAAGCGGCGGGCGTGATTCAAACCTTCGCCAAAATCCAAGCTTTGACAACGCCCGCCACCACCACCCTGACAGATTGCCTCGGACTGCTTGCCATGTCATTGCTGGCCGGTTTGATTCACTTTCTGTTGGTTCGGTTCCTATGCAATCGGTCCCGCCTTCATCAACAGAATGTGGAAGGGAACGCTGATCCCCGCTTGAAAATCCATGTGGCGCTTCTTGTCTCCTGGCTTCCGTGGCTGCTGTATTGCCTTGGCACGATCGTGGTTTCCCTCATCAGGGATCGGGGCGGTTTGATCCTTTGGCCGATCCTCACGAACTGTTCCCTTTTACCGGTCTGGCTGTATCTCGCAAACCGCGTCCTCTTTCGCTGCTGGAATCGGACCGGGTAAGTGGGCTGATCGGCGCCGCAGACAACCACAAACCGAGGCGACAGGCCCCCGTGGCAAACGGTCATCAGGTCCCTTCCAGGTTTGAGGCTTTCATTTCATCGGCCCCACAGCTAGAGGGTCGACCCAATGAAGTCGTCGCTCCTGCTTGTCTGTCTTCCACTGACAATCACGGTTGCGTTCAGTGGCTGCAAGGGATCGGACCCGAGGCCAATCATTCAGTCCGGGCGCCAGCTGAAGGAGGCTCAAAGGCCATTCACTGCGGTTGAGAAGGAGAAAAGACTCCGGCAATTTTGGAGCGATTTTCAGGAGGCTGCTGGTCAAAATGATCACGAATGGATTGCGGACAGGTCAGAACTTCCAATGGAAGACTACGGAAATCGGAAAGACCTGCTCGAGTCGCTTGAGTATGCCTTTCCGGAGACGGTCAGGGATGCCGTGACAGACCATTCCTTCGACCAATTGGAACGCAGGGCGGACAAGGCTGGCGATTTCTTGAGATTCCACTACGACAATGGGCAGGCATCAGAAGGCCAGTATTGTGTGGACTATGACTTCCGGATCGTTGGGAGGAGCGTCAAGTTCATCAGGATTTCCGGAGCAGGCTAGCAGCTGTCGATGGCTGTTTGCCAAGATGTGACATCCGAGCTTGCAAGCAGACAAGACAACCAAAGTGAAAATGACGACCACAGGAATGCACTTCGGCCAGCTATTTTGTTCAGCCTGACACCGCCATTCCTGGAGCCTTCGAAATCCATCTTCGATCCCATGTCCCTGGCCATCATCGCCGTCGCAATCGCTCTGGTTCTGGGCATCTCAACCTTTCACGTTTGGGCATTCCTTCGGAAGCCGCGCCCGGGAAGGGGACCCTACCTGGTTGTTCTGGTTTTCCTCATCATCGGCACGTTGTTCATCCCCATCGACGACGGCGGAGGGCATCTGACGGCAATCCGGCTTTGGTCCCCCTACTATCTTTTGGCTGTCCCGGAGTTTTATCGTGCGGATAACCGAATCCTTGAGATCGATTGTGCCGTGATCGGGTTGCCCCTGATCCAACACCTGACCTGCGTTATGCTGGCATCGCTCGCCGTGCGCAAACGCCGAGACACCAAGCAGGGCGCGTGTCTCGAGAGGCCATAAGTGCTTCCATCGCATTTCTCACCAGCGATCAGCTCCTGTGTGAGGACGCCTGCACAATGGGGATTCAGGATGAGCCATTGCAATGGGTTCAAATGGGTGTCGGTCCTGAATGAGACGGACTTGGTAAGCTCCTCGGAGATTCCGAGCGACTTGCCACTTGATCCTGGCAAGTTGGAGACCATTTTCTAACAGCATTTGAACTCAAGCATCGCATGCCGGGAGTGCGATGATCCCGCGGGTCGGCATCCCTGCGACAAACGCCGCCGAGGGTTGCCGAGATCTCGCTCAAGTCTGGGCCATTCACACCTGACTTCCTTCACATCGTCGATCAGCGGGGTTCCAGAATGCGGATCCGCGAGGACCCCTTCGCATGGGTATTTGCAATGTGATTTGTGAATCCGCGAAGAGCCATTTGAGTTGCTGGGAAGATGCGGCCCAGCGCCATTCACACCCCACGCAATCGCGTAGAACGACGTTTTGAGTTTGTGCATGATCAGACCCTCGGGCAAGTTAGGCGACGTGAACACACGACACCTACTCGCCCCCCTCGCATGGCTTGGCCTTGCGATCTCCGCAACCGCTCAAGTCGAAAGCCCGGTGCAATCCGCGGCCCGCCCCTACAAACTCGATATCGTGGACAAGGTCCAGGTCGCCGCTTCCGACGACGCCTCGAAGGCTTTCCAGACCAGCGTGCTCCCCACCATGCTCAAGCTGGTCAATAAGAACCTCGGTGAATACAAGACCATCAACTCGAAATTGGCCGCCTCGATTTCGGTCGATCCTTCCAAGCTCGTCCTCAGCTTCGACTCGACTGCCCGGGTTTACTTCCTCGGCGAAGGCGCAGCTTATCTCAACACCCTCGGCATCTCCACCACCGGCGGCGGCCCTCTCAGCGAGGATGCAGCCTTGATTTTCCCAAATGCTTCAAGCCCCGTCGGACTCGCAGGCAGCGGAAAACTGGTCCGGACGTCCAATGAGCCCTTGCTCCCCGGCGATTTCGTGGACCTCGGCACCTTCAAGGCCGGAACCGCGCTCGATTTCTTCCTCATCGCCAACGGAGCGACCGGCGGCAAGGACTTCTTCTCAACGACCACCAGCCTGAACATGGACGGCCTCGTTCACGCAGTCAGCCTTGCCGAGAATGGCTCGGCTTACCTCGTCATCGGCTTCGAGGACATCAAGGGCGGCGGTGACCGGGATTACAACGACCTGGTGTTCGCCGTCGAGATCGGCAAGGCGAACGTCGCCGGCCTCGGAGCTCCGGAACCGTCCCTGGCGGTCGGCGCGCTGCTGGGCGGAATGGCATTCTTCGGATTTTCACGCCGCCGCAGGATCTGATGTTTTTCATCGATTCCCACGGAGAATGCCGATAGTAAGCATCTCTGTGGTATCGAACTTCAAAAAGAAGGGGCTCGGCGCGCTGCTGGCGTTGCTGGGCCTCGCCGTTGGTTTCGGATTCTGGAGACAGGGCGTGGTGGCGAAGCGGGCGACCGTTTCCTCATCCACCATCCAGCAAGGGATTGCGAGTGGGGATTTTGTCTCGGCCCGCTCTGCTTTGGCGGGGATAGCAGATCCCGCCCTTCGCGCCGCCAAGGAGCACGACGTGCGGATTGCGGAGCTCAAGCAGGCGATTTCGGTTCGCGACACCGGCCTGATGCGCATGGCCATCGGCAAGGACGACACCACCTGGGTCGATCCGAAATTGCTGGAATCCGCCGATCTGGAGCTGGCGCGTGAGGCGGTGCAGGCGCGGGATTTCACGACCTATCAGGAACTTGTGGCGCGTTGGAAGTCGAAGTCGGCGCTGGCCGGACAGTGGGTCCTGCTGGAAGCCGATCAATTGCTGGCCCGCAAGAAGCCGGACGAGGCCCTGGCTTTTTTGAAATCCGCAGTTCTCACCGGTCCGGAAGACGCGCTGCGTTACGCCCGGATCGCCCTGCTCGAGGCCAAGGAACCATGGAAAGCCATGGAAAGTCTGGACCAGGGTCTCAAGGCGGATCCGAGAAACGCCGATATTCTTTCGTTCCGCGCTCAGATCGAGGAAGCGGGCGGACGCATCGCGGATGCCAGGCTCGACTATGTCGCCGCGGTCCTGTCCGAGCGGAAGAATCCCTTGCATCGGGAAATCCTCGCCAATTTCTATCTGCGCACCGGCGATCCGGCGGCGGCGGCGGAAACCTGGCGGGATGCGGCCGAAGATACCGGATTGGGAGTTTATGGATTGAAGAGCTGGTTCTGGTCGCGCGTTTCCGGAGTGCCGCTGAGCAAGCCGCTGCCGCCGTCCCGCCAGGCTGGCTGGAAGGAGTTCAACTCCTCACTCGCCGCGCTGCCGGCCAATGTGTTTTGGAATGCCGCGCTGGAGATCCCGCTTGCATCCATTCGCGGCGGCGACCAACGGGCGGAGATCATCTGGCTCCGGCTGTTGGAATTGATCCGCAGCGGCGACCTGAAATCGGCTGAAAGCCAGCTCGACCATGGCTTTCCCCGGGAAGCACAACTGCTGAAGCCTGAACTGGCGCTCCGTCTGCTCGCCCACCTCAACGTCCGCCAGGGCAAGGATGCGCGGCTGAGTTTCGCCGGGCGCTTCGTCTCGCCCGTGTCTCCGGACGAGCATCCATTTTTGGTGGAATTCGCAAAATGGGCCAACCGCGCGGGCACCGACGAGGAGTCCAAGCGCTTCGAGACTTGGTTCGTGAAACCCAATGCCGCCGTCGCCATGCTCTTCGCTTCGGGCTGGTCCGGCGCGGCGGTGATCGTCGGCAATGCGGAAAATCTCGCCGCGGACAGCGACATGCCGGACGGTTTCGACTACGGCTATGCGAAGTCCCTGCTCGCCCGGGACGGCAAGGAACCCGCCCGCAAGTGGCTCGAATCCCTCCCCACCCGCAGCGCCGCCGCAGACCTGCTGCTAGGCGAGATCCAACTCACTTCCGGCGCCTTGGACGCGGGGCTGGCCTTGCTCGGAAAAGTCGCCGCCGGAAACTCACCGCAAGCCAGCCGCGCCTCGTGGACCCTGGCGCTGGTGGAGCTGGATCGCGGCCAGCCCGCCAAGGCGCGGGAAATCACGCTCGCCTCGCCAGCCCTCGCCGCCAGCACTTCCGGTAAGGAAATCCTCGCCCGCGCCGCTCTGGCGGAGGGATCGCGGCAGGAGACGATTCGGATCTACCAGGAACTCGGCGAGACCTCGGCGGACGCAATGATTTTCCTGTCGAAGGAAGCCTTCGCCGCGAAGGATTTCGAACAGGCGCGGAAATGGACCGGAGCGCTCGCACGAAAGTTTCCGGAGGAACCGAGTTTCAGGAACAACCTTCTCAAGATCGATGAAGCGGAGAAGTCCGCCAAGCCATGACACGAAAGGGACAGTTGTGGATCAGTGGCATCGGACTGCTGCTCGCGGCGGTGGCGATCTGGCTGCGCGATCGTCAATGGCTGGCAGCGCCGGAGGATTCGCTGCCGCTCGCCTTCGGCCTGCCGCTCGCATTTCTGCTGGGTCGGCCCTGGGTGCCGGCGACTGATCCTGTTCCGAAGAAGGCACAACTTCTCGCCATCGCCGGGGCGGCGGTTTTTGCGGTCGGCTGGTTGATCGGGAACATCACCGTGCTCGCGCTCGGCTGGACCTTGCTCTCGTTCCTCTGGGCCTTTTTTGGGTTCGCCCCGCAACCGCGGCGCGGACGTCTGGCCTTGTTGGCGCTGCTTTCCTTTCCATGGCTGGTCATCGAGTGGCAGTCCATCGGCTGGGCGTTCCGGCTTTCCTCCGCCGCCGTCGCGGAGATGTTTTTCCGGCTGGTGGAAATCCCGGCGACCCGCGAGGGCACCCATCTGAACGTGATGGGCGTGCCAATCGAAATCGAGGCCGCCTGCGCCGGGTGGAATCTCCTGCAACTCACCCTGCTGGCCGGGATCGCACTCGGTGCTCATGAAATCCGCCCGACCCGGCGTTTCATCCTGCTGCTCTGCCTGCTTCCGGGGATCGTCTGGATCGCCAATCTGCTGCGGATCCTGATCCTTTCGGGGATCGCGCTTTCGTTCGACACCCAGACCGCCGGCGGTGCGATTCACGGACTGACCGGTCTGGCCGTGCTCGGCGCGGTCCTCGCCATGACCAAGGGCCTCTCGATCCTGCTCGCTCCCGCACCCGTGGTCTCGTCGAAAATCGTCCGCTCCTCATGAAACCTTCGCCACCCTCCAGCTTCTCCGCCATCGCCTTGCCACTGGCAACCTCGGCCCTCGCAGCCTGGCAGGCGGTTCCTTCCCTGATCGAAGGGTGGCGGACCGACCTCTACTCACGCGGCGCTCCACTCGCCTTCCTCATCTGGCTGGTCCCGCTGGCGATCGTCTTTTTCAAGCAACGCGCCGCCCCCGGCCTCGGCTGGATCGGGCTTTCCCTGTTCCTCTGTGCGGCGGGCTCCATGGGCGGGGTGAACTTGATCCTGCACCTCGCGCTCGCCACCGCGCTTGCCGGGCTTTCCGGTCTGAGGCTCTCCGGGATCGTCACGACCATGGCCGCCGCCGCCTGGCTGCCTGCCAGCGGGTGGTTTCTCAGCCACCTGAAATCCGGCGGACTCGCAGGCTGGGAACGACCCGTTTTCGCCGCACTCGTGGCCTTGCTGATCGTCGTGCCACAGCTGAAGCCTTCATCCTCCACCTCCGTCCCGAAATCATGAAACAACGCATCCTCTGGATCATACTCGCTCTCACCGTGGGAATCGCCCTGGGATGGCCGATGATCCCGCTCAAGTCCGCGCACGACCGGCTCGCCTCGTTGCCCGGGTCCAGTCCGGATTTCCAAGCGCGCCCGCTCGACCTCTCCGCCGAGGACCGCGCCTTCCTCGGCAAGGCGGAAAGCACCCAGTTCCTCATCGCCATGCGCGGTGGCGGACACCTCGTCCTTTCCGTCGTCGACGGCACCGGCAACCGCCACGCCGTGCACGACCCTGCCTACTGCTTTTCCGGCGCCGGCTGGAAAATCCAATCCAAGACCATGGTCAAGCTATCATCCGGCGAGGCCACCCGGGTCTCCCTGGCCAAAGGCGATGAAAGGTCCGAAGCCCTCTGGTTTTTCGACAACGGCGCCAAGCAATTCACCTCGCCCATGGACTACTGGCTCGCCACCAGCCTGCGCCGGATCACCTTGGGGCGTAGCGGAGATGAGCCCGTGCTCGTGACCTTGCGCAGCCTGCCCGGCGAATCGGTCGATTGGGACCGCGTGCGCCAGATTCTGCTGCCCGCACTTGGGTTCCGGTAAACCTTTACCGGCCAACCTTTCAGGTGCTCGACGGCATATCCCGTAAACGAGCAAGCAATCCGATCTGCGGGGCCGCATGTCGATCACGGGAGGGTGTGTCATCACGAGGGATCATCGAAAATGGGCGGCCGGTCGTCATGAGGTGACTTGTTAGCTGAACAGCGGTGTGGGCACTCCAGCCTCCAGGATCAGACGTTCAAGCCCTCTGTCACCTTGGTAATGGCTCAACAGAATCTCACGTAACGCGTGTTCCGGAACCTCCGAAACCGAAAGGATCGCATCTGCGGGTGTGGGAATCACGCCAAGAAATCGGTGCTTCCTGCCGCTACGATAAACGATGCTCACCCCTTTGCCGGTGGGTATCAGGGTCAGCGCGGAACCACTATCCGAGACCCACTCCATGCACGGCGAGCAGCAATGGGAGCCTTCTGATCTCAAGCGCTCTTCCAACAAGATCTCCGAATGCCAGTCATGCTGCCGGAAAAGTTCAAGTGCGTCATCCATCGCCACCTGACCCAGTGACTCGGGTTCGCTGTTTGAGCGCTGGAGGAAAATCTTCATTTCTGGAGCCACATCAAACATGACGACATCCCCACCAGGAAGATGCATCTGAAATGGGATTGAGGAGCGGATGAAGGGTCGTCATCAAGCGATGGCTTGTTGGGGGGATCGCTGCGCCTGTTTGGATCCTTGGCTTGAGGAATGGAATCATTCTCCGTCTTTTTCGGTGAAACGCCCAACTAGCCGAACAAGCGCCAGAAACAGCACGACGAATCCAATCAGAGCTGGAATTGAATGCCACCAGACCTCCGTCATCGTGGGAATCTTGACCATCGCGACAAAAGCGACGCCAGCCAATGTCCAGTGAATGATCTCTCGGAAAACGGTCCTCAATGAATGGGTTCCTCTCTTGGTTGCATTCCCGGCGGTGTCTCGTTTTGCCTGGCTCAATGTCGGAATTGCGCCCACCGGCCTGGCTGAGAGGATGTTGAAAATGAAGTTAAAAAATTTATGGTCGGTTGGTGCGACATGACTGGTTCGGCCTGTTGCTTGAGTCTCGCTTATTGCGTCAAAGTGGATTCTTTTGAGATTGATGCCAACTCAGTCGGAAACCCAGACTCTGGAGGTTAATACGTTCTGTTCATTCTTGAATATGAGGCCAAGCGTCTCCCCGTCAATCTCGTGGCGGTGGTTGTAGATGATGTTCAAGATGGTCTTTTCATCGGGTTTGGGATTGCCGATGCCCACTACAACTTTTCCCCTGACTTCCGTCATCATCACTTCAATCCCTTCTTTCGTTCCATTTGAATCGCCCAAATTGACCAAGCAACCTGATTTGACCAATATGGCTTCCACTTGATCCCGGGCTTTACCAGCTCTTTCGACGTCGTAGCCGTTCGGCAGGACAAACATCGTCAATACCGCCAAGATCGCGACAAACACGAGGAAGAGAGTATAACGAAATTTCATCTGATATGCCAACGATTAAGCGCTGGCACCGCTGGGGCGGGGGTGAGTGTCGAAACGGGACGGCGTGTTAAAGTTACGGAAAGCACGGCCGACAGAGCAGCCCCAGCGGTTGTCCAGCCGCGCCTTGTTCGCCCTTTGGTTGCCGGCGGTTTGCTGAGGTCCAGTCATGCTGTGAGCTGATAGTAGCGGCGATAGTCTGCGATGGTCTTGGCAGCTGTCCAGTCCTGAAAGTCGCCTGTCTGCACGCACTCATCCAAATAACGCAGTGCATCGCAGGCAGTGGAATGGTCTGAAATCGTCAAGAATGATCTCGTAGCCTCAAGACCACCTCCGCAGAGCAACTGGACATCAACGCCACACATCAGATCGAAGCAGTGAGACTTCACCCTCCAGACGACGAGGCTGTCCTCAACGCAGCCTATACTGAAAAGCTGAATGCAAAGGCACTTGAGTAGCGACTGATCTCCCTCCTCCTGCTCCTCACGAATCATCTCCGTCTCAATGGCCTCAATGATCGCTCTGCGATGGTCTGGGGAACTTGGGATGCCGAAATTGGAGATGGCTTCGTCCTCGGTCACTTGGCGCGTGGCGTTTTTAGTTGGGCGAACATTCTTTATTCGTAGGATCTAGATGTCTGATATCCGCTGACTCCCGCTCGGTTCCATAATGGCTGAGATCCTTGATTTGACAACGATTTTCTGGGGTCAGTGGGTTGATATCGGGGCCTTCGGGGGTGATGCTCTGCGCCTACCTGCCGGGGCGGATATGAGGAGGAATTGGGGATTGCAGATCGTGGATCGTGGATCGTGGATCGTGGATCGTGGATTGAGGGGACGAATGACGAATGACGAATGACGAATTTCCAATAACCAATAACCAATACCTCCTACGGGGGCGCATTCCGCAACGCCGCGAGGTGGATTGCCGTGCAAGGCGCTCGGTTTGGTTTCAGCCGCATTCGTGGAATGGTCCAACCTTCTAGGGCGGACGGATTGGATCGCCATCTGCAACGGAGTTCCCAGAACCCAAGACCACCATGAGTCCCATCGATCCTGTCACGCTTGCCACGGCGAGCCCCATTTCCGCCACTGCTCCGCCCTATGTGAACGAGGAGCCGAACCTCACCATGGTCCAGCAAGGCCTCGATCTCGCGGAGGACGAGACGCGCGAAGCCGTCACGGATGCCTATGAGGAAGGCGCCCTCCTCAGCGAGGACCCCCAGGAATCGCTCGACGACATCGACTACGATGAAGGCGAGGAGGAGCCGGGTCCACCCGAGCTCACGGCCATTCACGAGGCATTCGTCGGATCCGAAGAGGAAGAATGACCCCGGTTCAAACCATCATCCCCCGAGCCATGATCCCGATTCCAAGTCCCCTGCATCCCGCCATGGTGCATTTCCCCATCGTTCTGATCCTGCTTGGAACCTTCGTGGCCATCGTGGCCGCCTTCACCCGGCGCTGGCATCTGCCCTGGCTTTCGGCCGGTCTGCTCACACTTGGGGCGCTGGGGGCGATTGGCGCGACCTGGAGTGGAGGAGAGGATGAGGAGAAGGCCGAGAACCTTTCACCGCAGGCGGAAAGGATCCTTGAGGAGCATGAGGAATGGGGTGAACGCACGCGAGATGCTGGGATCGCTGCGGCGGTTCTCGGCGTGGCAGCGTTGATCGTTGCCTCGAAGTTTCCGAAGCTGGCCCGTGGCCTTTCCGCCGCGACGGCCCTGGTGGCGATCGGCGCGAGCTATTGCGTTGCGGAGACGGGCCACTACGGAGGCCTGCTCGTTTACAAGCATGGGGCGGGGGTTGATGCGGCTGCTGGAGAGTGAGGTTCAGATCTCAGGAGCGTCGTCGAGCGCAAGCCACCCACCGAAAGGATTCGCTGCGGGTGGACGTTGTTTGACGAAGACTCCATGACTGCCCGATTCCTCTGCTGCCTGCTTCTGTCGTTCTGCTTCGGGTCAACCGGCATCGCCGCACCCGCGTCACCCGCCGTCGTGGACATCGAGCCGGTCTGGTCCGGGCATCCGGTGGGCTTTTGTCTGCTCACGCATGCACCCTATCAGTTCGCCGCCTACTACGATGCCGAGCGGCGGATGACGGTGGCGCAGCGTCGACTTGATGAGACGAAGTGGACCTTCAAGCGCCTGCCTTCAAAGCTCGGCTGGGACTCGCACAACTATGTCACGATGGCCCTGGATCGCGACCTCCGGCTCCACGTTGCGGGGAACATGCACAACATTCCGCTGGTCTATTTCCGCAGCGCGAAGCCGCTCGATGCCTCCTCGCTCGTGCAGCTGAGCACCATGACCGGCGACCGCGAGGCCCACGTCACCTATCCGGTCTTTCTGAAGAACAAGGGCGGGCAACTGGTCTTCCGTTATCGGAACGGCAGCAGCGGAAATGGCGACGATCTCTGCAACGTTTACGAGGAGAAGTCCGGAACCTGGCGCAAGCTGGTTGAAGGTCCGTTGATCAGTGGCGAGGGAGAGCGCAGTGCCTACGCGATTCCCCCGAAACAGGGCCCTGACGGACGATTCCATCTTCTCTGGGTCTGGCGTGACACACCGGACTGCGCCACCAACCACAGCATTTCCTACGCTCGCAGTGATGATTTGGTGCGTTGGACGGATTCCGCAGGAAAGGAGATCGCACTACCCATCACCTATCAATCCGGTGACATCATCGACCCCGTCCCACCTGGCGGTGGATTGAACAACATGAATCGTGAACTCGGCTTCGACAACCAGGGCCGCCCGGTGGCGACCTATCACAAGTTTGACGAGCGCGGTGACCTCAATGCCTATGCCGCCCGCAAGGAGGGAAGCGCCTGGAAGATCGTGAAGATCAGCGATTGGCGTGACCACCACGTCGTATTCAGCGGAGGAGGATCCATCGACATGCCCGTCCGGGTGCAAGCGGTCGAGGCGATCGGAAATGGCCGGCTCGCCCTCGGCTACCGCAGTGAAAAGGGTTCCGGCACCTGGGTGCTCGATGAGGCAACGCTGCTTCCAATCCCCAGCGCGAAGGCTCCTCCCAAAGCGCCTGGTCTGCCTCGTGACTTGACGAAGGTCCGCTCCACATTTCCCGGCATGAAGTTCAAGTCTTGCGGGGAGACCGGTGATGCAAGTGGCACCCGCTATCAACTCCTCTGGGAAGCCCTCGACGCGAACCGCGACCAGCCGCGTGAGGGTCCCTTGCCGGCACCTTCGATGCTGCGTGTGGCCTCGTGGTCGGTGGGCCAGTGACCCTCTGCCAACAGCCGGTTTGGCGGGGAACTGATTGCGCACAACTACGGTTGATCTCGTTGGCTGGCCGAAGTCATCGGGCGATTCGATGCGTGACATCTTCATTCCCGAATCGATAGCTTCGCGGCAGCATGGCCACCGACAAGGAGAAGCGTTTGGGACACAGTCTATCAGAAAAGCCGCTGGAGCAGGTTCGACCGCTCAAGTCCGCTCCAATCTTGTTCACCTTCAATGGCTGCGGCTTCGGCATGTATGGAAAGCGGGACTTTGACCCGTCTTCGGGCACTTATACGAAAACCCGCTGCCTCTGCCTGCTTTTCGTGCCGGTTCTCGCCCTCGATGCCTTCAGGGTGGCGGATGCAGGGCCGAAGAGTTGGTACTTCGTCGGCCGTGTTGCCTTGAGCCGTTTTGCAAAAGGCGCGAGATGGGCTGTCCTCGGGTTGACCCTGCTGGTTGGCGGTTCCATCTCACTCAACCATTACCGGGAGTCACCTGCCTATCTCGCGAAAATGGCCCGCGAAAAGGCAAGCGCCCTTGTCAGCCAATCGCTGCCGATCGAGGCACTTGAGGTCTATCGGGGTGCCATTCGGGATGGCATCGGCAATGCGGATCAGTGGCGTCAATCGATGGTCTCCCTGATGGAGTCGGAAATCTCATCTGGTGATCCTCAGCGCGCGGCCGCAGCCCTGAGATACTCGGAAACCTGCAAGGGCCAGATTGGCGGGGCGGACGGCCTTCTTCCGAATCTTGCCGATCTCGCGATCGCGGCATCCGAGAAGGCCACGAGACCGGATGATGCCATGGAGATCCTCTCCGCCTTCCAGCCCGCGCCAACCGATCTGGTCCGGGTGCATCAGGCGCTTCGGAAATCGCTTGAGGAACTCCACAAGAAGGATCCTGGCAACCAGGATCTCCGGGTCAGGCTGGCCCTGATCCGTGAGGAGTTCGGCGAGGTTGCCGGGGCACTGGACTTGCTTCGTCCGGCAGAGGAAAGATTGGGGGACGGCGAAGGTGCCCGATTGTATGGGCATCTCCTCCTCGGTGAAGGCGACCCGACCGGGGCACTGGTGCATCTGGAGCGCTACGCAGCAAGCCGCGTCGCAGTCTGGACCCGGGCTGAGGAGGATCTCAGCAAGACCTATGAGAGGTCCGAGAAGCGGGCGCTTGAAGAACTGAATCAAAGTGGCGGTCCTTCCGGGTTCAGGGCGCGCTACGAGGCCGCAGACGAAAAGGAACAGGCCCGCATGGTCAACGAGTATCTCACCGACAAGGTTCAGAAGGACCACGCTTTCCAGGCTGCGCAGGATCGCTACGAAAAGGCCAGTCGGGTGGTTCCCGCCATCATGGATCTCGGAGTGGCCAGGCTTCGAATCGCCCAATCGCAGACCGACCCGGAGAAAAGGAAGCCCCTGCTCAAAAGTGCGGAAGAGGCCTTTCTTTCGTTGAAGAACGCAGCCGGACAATCCGATGAGTATCGTCTGTTTCTGGGCCAGATTTATTTCTGGTCCGGCCGTGAGGCGGAAGGTCGGGCCTTGTTCGACGAGCTGCTCGCGTCGAAGGGGCGTGACACCTTCAGCCTGTTTTCGCTGGCCAACATTTTCCGCGACCTCGGTGAGTTGAATGATGCGCGCAAGCTCCTCGAAGAGGCCTACCCGAAGGCCCGCGACGTCGGTGAGAAGAACCAGATCAGCTCGCTGCGATCCCTGCTGGCCACCAGCCTTGATGAACGGATTGAGTGGCTTTCTAAAGGCGATGGGGATCCGGCGGGACTTGCGAAGGCCCGGGCGGAGAAGGCGGAGGAAGGCGGTGATACGCCGACCGCCATCGCCAGGATCCGCGAAGCGATTGCAATCTACGAGAAGCAGGGCCGCACCGCGACTTCGCTCAACAACACCGCGATTGCCTATGCGTTCCTTTACCGTCTGGATGGAAAGGCCTCCGATTTTGTGGCCTCCGCCAGGCTCCAGTCCGAGGCGGTTGCCTTGTCTCCCACCGATGGCATCCTTTGCTTCAACGCTGCGGTGAGTCAGCTCGACGCTGCGGTGCTGCGGGTGATTGGGGATCGCCTGGATCCGAGACTGATCCAGACAGAGCCCGGCCTGCCACTGCTGAGATATCTATACGATCGTGAATCGGACCGCGAGGTGCTGATCTCGGCTTTACGGGCCGATCCGAGCTTCAGGAAGGCGATTGGCCACTTCTGGGACGCTTTGCTTCTCTCTCCGAAAAGCACGACCTTGTATGGCTGGGGCTTCGAACTCTTCGGCTACTTGAATGATCTCCAGAGCCTTGAAAAGCTTGCCCAGAAGGCGGCTGAACAGGAATTTGATTTCGCCGATCAGGGCGTCCAGCGGGCACGTTACCTTTCCGGGCAGGACGATGACAAGTTGAGGTCCAATCTAAGGGCCGATCACGACAAGATGACACGTTTGCGGGAGTCCTTGAAGGACGAGCGGTCCCATGCTTTCGCCCTTGGATTGGTCGTATCCTCCGACCTCGCAGGATACCCGATCGGCTCCAGCGTCCATCCCGAGCAGTGGCTGGTTGAGTTGAAGACTGCCGTGAAGGATCATTCCTGCTCGCGGTTGCGCTCGACCCTTGAGATCGCGTCCAGAATCATCGCGATCGAGGCACTTTCAAAGGAAGATCCCGAATGCGCGAAGATCATCGAAGCCGATCGGCGTCTGATGAGTGCGGACCATCTGCTCAGTCTTTTGGTGAGGGACCAGGGAGATCTGGGCAAGCGGGTCCGGATGCATCCGGCGGTGATTGCCGCACGCGAGCTCCTTGAGGAAAGTCCGAAGCTCTTTCCATCCTCTTTCGGCAATGACGAATGGCTGTTGCTTGAGGGGCTTCGACCCCAGGACGATCCCAAACTAAGGCAACTTCTCATGTCGAATCCGTTACGGAAGATCGAAATGGAGGTGATCCGCAAACTCCAGCCAGAAACGTCCTACAGCCTCATGACAAGATTCTGGAACCTGGTGGTAGAGGGTGATCTTGAGGCAGCGCGACAACTCATTCCAGGACTTGAGAAGGAGGGAGTGAAGCTCACCCGGCTATTCTGAGCCCGGACAATTCACTCACATGCTGAGAAAACGGTGCTGCGCCGCGTGCTGGGTGCCGAGCTCCAACAGCGTCGTGGCATCCGCACCGAGTTCCTTTTCAATCACATCATACTCGCGCTTCAGGTTGGTGTGGATGAGATAGGGATTGTCGGTGTTGATGCAGTAGGGGATCTCGTTTCCAACCAGATCATGGACGAAGCTCGCGACCGTGGCGTAGTCCGGGACCACGCGGGTCACGAGATTCACCGTCGGGCAGATCTCCAGGCAGATGTTGTCTTCGCGCAGCAAGGTGATGAGCGCGTCGCGTTGCTTTCCAGTGGCGTTGCGCAGCTCGATGCCATGGCCGATGCGGTCGGGGTGGATGGCCTCGATGACCTTCTGCATGCCCTTGGGTCCCGTGGCACTGCTTTCGCCGACATGATAAGTGATCTTGAGGCCTGCCTTGCGTGCGGTTTCCATCATCGCGGCGACCTCGCTCATCCACGGCTTGCTGAGTTCGAGAGAACGCGATTCGGGTCCGGCCATGTCGATGCCCACCACGCCGTTCGCGCCGTTGAGCGAACCCCGGCTGCGCCACTTGATCGCGGCATCGATGATCTGCCAGTTGGCCTCCAGCGAGAGATCACGGCCGAGCGAAAGGATGATGCCGGTGGCGACGCCGTAGTGAAGGGTCGCGCGCTCGAGTCCCTGCATGACCGCGAGGATGATGGCATCCATTGTGTGCAGGCCATGACGACGACGCTTCTGCGGATTGAAACGCAGTTCCAGTGCCGTGACCTGGGCGCGTCGATAGGCCTTCGCCACCACCTGATAGGCCGAGACGCTGGCGGCCGAGGGCGAGGACTGGATTTCCTCGGTCACCTGGAAATAGCGGCCGAGGAAGTCATCGAGCGATTTCACCTGATCCGGCCGCGCGGTGAGCGAGTCATGGAACGAGGTGAAATCCACAAACTCGGTCCGCAGGCCGTTGTCACAGAGGATTTCCCAAAGCACCGATGACGGCACCGCCCCGCCGAGGTGGATGTGCAGGTCATTCATGAAGGGCAGGATGAGGGAAGATGGCGGGTCTTGGCAATGCCCGAGGTGGTGCGGAAATCATGCCTTGGAAAAGCTCGTGGCGGGCCATTCGTACAGGCAAAACGAGCACCCGGTTTCCCGGATGCCCGCCTGATCAAGCGAGATGCCACGGAAATCAATTCGCCTGCAGCGTGACGCGGTAGAAGGCCTTGCCGGCCGGTGGCGCGGGATCCGTCCACGTGGCGCTGGAGCCTGTCGCGACGACCGTGGCAAGGTTCGTCCAGGAACTCAGGGAGTCGCTGCGTTGCACGACAAAGACCAGCCCGTTCGCCGACGGCCAGGTGAGGGTCGATCCGCTGAGGCTGCTGGCGAAGAGCGAGCTGCCGCTGTTAGGGATGAGTCCGAGACGATACTCGGCGAAGTTCGTCGTGCCATCGCCATCGTCGTCACCATTGGCCGTCTGGCTGAGGTTGCCGAAATTGGTGGTTTCCCAGGCGTCAGCCATGCCGTCGTGATCGCTGTCGGCGCTGGTACTGGCGAGGAACTCGCTGGTCGACAGGGCGCGACTGCTGATGCGGATTTCGTCGAGGTCTCCGGTGAAGCTGTCGAAGCCACCGAAGTTTCCTGCGGCATTGAATTCCGTCTGCCCGATGACCCAGACCGCGCTTCCAGCGGAGGCGGACCAGGCCCCGTTGATCGCGAGCGTGCCCTCCAGAACATAACCGGCGTCACCTGGTGCCTTCAGCCAGAGTGACAAGGTGGTGGGACTGACGGTCACGGCGGTGGAGTACCAACTTCCGGCGGCGATGCTGCGGGTGCTGACAATTTCCCTGGCCGTGGTGGCTCCATCGACGAGACCCGCCACGACCTGATTGGCCGAATTGAGCTTCAGGGTGAAGGGTGCCTGATAGGGCGCGGCGGCGGCGGTGGGGTTTCCTCCCTTGCCAATGATTCCCTGTGCCAGCCCGGTGCGGGTGGTGCGGAAGGAGGCCTCCACGGTGAGCGAGGTGAATGCGATCGAGTTGATCGGAGCATTCCCCGGTGTGTAGAGATTGTCGCAGACATAGCGGTTTCCATCCACTGCCACGAATGTCAGCGAGGCGATGTTCATCGCGGAGGTGTTGGTGATGTTCGGCTCAGCGGCCCTCGTGCTGTAGGCCGGGGCGGTGTATTCGGCGTAGGTGATCATGTCATTGCCGTTGCCGGTGACATCCTGCACGGCACCGGCGATCTGCGGATAGGCCACCGCCCCTGTGGTTTTCTCCTCGAAGCGCCAGTAGGCGAGCGTCGGCGGGGCCAAGTCCGCGACGATCGGATGGGTTCCCTCGTGGTATTCCACCCGGTCGATGCGGCCATCGGAGTCCGAATCAGCCGAGCCATTTCCACGCGCCGTGGCCTCGGCCAGAGTGTCGCCCGTCACCATGAAATACCTCACCTCCCAGCCGTCCGGCAGCCCGTCGAGATCCAGATCGGGAGAGGAAAGCTGGTTCGTGGGCGTGGTGATCGCGAAGTACTCGGTGACGTTGTCGAAGAGGTCGCCATCGGGATCTGCCGATGGATCGCAGGCTTCGAGGGTGGTGAAGAATTGGATCTCCCAGCCATCGCTGATCTGGTCGCCATCGTCATCGGGAAAGCTGGAGCGTGAGTTCGGCAGCGTGGCGGCGGCGAACTCGGCGGCGTTGGTGCTGTAGTCGCCGTCCGGATCGCTGATCGGAAGCTGGGCAAGGCTGCCGAAGTAGTTGATTTCCCAGCCATCCGGGAGCGTGTCCAAATCACTGTCGGGAAATGATGCGGCACTGTTGGGATTCGTGGCGGCGGTGAATTCCTGGAGGTTGGTGCAGAAGTCGTTGTCCGGATCATCCCCGCCGGACCAGGTGGTGAGATCGCCGAAGTTGCTCGTTTCCCATGAATCAGGGAGCCCGTCGAAATCGCTGTCCGGATCGATCCTTGTCAGCGAGCCGGTGGAGGTCAGGAACTGATAGGCGCCATCCGGAGAAATCCAGGCAGTGCCGACCTTGGTCCAGCCGTCGATGCTGAAGGTCGTGCCAAAGGTTTCGATGAGCGTGGCGGTGTTCACCAGTGGATAGGTGGTGCCGATGACGGTGGAGGCTCCAGTCAGGTTGATCGTGAAAGCGCCATTGAAGGTGAAGGCAACCGTGCCGGTGACGGTGTTGAAGGCGCCGGATGTCCCGATCGCAAAGGCCAGCTTGCCGGTATCAGCCAGCACGGCTCCGCTGGCTCCGACGACGCTGATGTTTCCGGTGTAGGTGTTCGCACCGCTGAGGATCACCTGTCGGCCGAGGACGTTGTTGGTCGAGAGCACGAGGCTGCCGGTGCTGCCGCCGATGGGCGCGGTGACGTTGATCGACGCATTGTTGGAAAAGAATGTCGTGGCACCAGTGCCGGTGATCGTGATGCCGTTGCCGGCGAGGACGAAGGCAGTGGAGTTGTTGCTGGCGTTGTTGACTGTTGTGCCGTTGAGCGTGAGATTGTTGAGGGTGATGACCGGCGCGGTGGCCGGGGCCGTGAAGGAGCCTTTGTAGTTGAAGGTCGCGCTGGTCATTGTAAGCGAATCACCTGCGAAGGTGTAGCTGAGGGCGCTGTCGGCGGGACTACGCAGAGTAATGCCGGAGTTCACGAAATACGCATTTCCGGAGGCAGGTGCCAGACCGTTGGACCACGAAAGGCTGGACGCCAGCGAGCTCGTGCCGATGCCGTTGCTGGTGTTGAGCGTGACATCCGCGCAGAAGGCGGGGTTGGTCATGGCGAGAGTGGCGAAGGCCGACGCGGCGATGACTGCGAAGGACCGTTGGCCGGAGAGGTCCTTGTGGAGGAGATGGATATTAGTCGGTTTCATGAATCTGGGGATTTGGAATTAGCATGCCGCCGATGACGTGGCTCAGATGTCCTCGTGGGTCGGTGATGGCATGAAAGGCTCCGATGCCGTTTGAGCAGGTTCCACCCCACATTGTTCCAGGCTTGCTCCGGAATGGGTTGTTTGGATTGTATTATTGCAATACAACCACGCCCTGCCATGACTCATGCCTGTAACCATGACGCAGCCCATTCGCAGAATCCTGCTCACCGATCAGGTCGTCGAGGAGCTGCGCCAAGGCCTTCGTGAAGGACGCTGGAGCGAGGTGCTTCCGAGCGAGCAGGAACTTGTGCGCGAGCTCCAGGTCAGTCGCGTGACGGTGAGGAGGGCGCTTCAGCAAGTGGCTTTTGAAGGCTTGATCCGCTTGGGTGGAAAAGGCTGCCGCCACCGAGTCGAAGGCGCAGCCACACGTCCCGCCAAGTCCAAGGGAAAAGTCATTCGCTTGCTCACCTCTCGTTCACTGATGGAAATGGGTGCCCTGCACCTTGTCATCTGGGACAGCATCCGCGAGAAGATGGGAATCGCGGGCTACACCGTGGAGTATGAACTCCACCCCAAGCTCTATCAGAAAGTCAGCCCCACCGAACTCGCACGGCTCGACTCTCTTCCAGGCACCGCCGGCTGGGTCCTGTTCTTCTCCACGGAGGAACTGCAGCGCTGGTTCTCTAACAACACCCGACCCTGCCTCGTCATCGGTCCGGTCTATCCGGGCATCCGGCTTTCCAATGTCTATCCGGACACCGTGGCCAGCGCCCGCCATGCGGCCGGGCTGTTCCACTCGAAGGGCCATCGCGAACTCATCTATCTGATGGCCGCCGTCTCGACTCTCGGTGACCACCGTGGTGCGGAAGCTTTCCTCGAGGAATCCGCGCGCTTGGGGATGAATGCCCGCATCCATCACTACGGCGTCACCATCAAAGAGCTGCGACGGAGCATCACCCAGACCCTGATGGCCAGGCCCCGCCCGACCGCGTTTTTCTCCTACAATCCACAGCAGTGCCTCACTCTTCTCGGCCTGCTGCACCGGGCCGGGCGGCAAGTCCCGCGCGATGCCTCGGTGCTTGCCGGATGGGATGACACCGCCCTCGAATACACCGTGCCCACCATCGCCTGCTATCGCGTGAACGGGATCAAGACGGGCCACCGCGTCGCGCGACTGCTGATGGATCTCATTGAGAAAGGCATCGGCAAAACCCGCAGCCTCGCGATCGTGCCCGAGTTCGTTGCTGGGGAATCCGTCGGACGACTTGGAAGATGAACCTCGCCCTCGTTCACTCCCGTCTTGGGCCGGAATGCATGAACGCTTGTGGTTATCGCCTGCCTGGGATCATCTTGCGAAGATTCCAGACGGTTTGACGATGGGACGGTTTTCCATCCACGCCCTTCAGCTGATGAACGCTTCACTTCGCCGCGTGCTCCTACTTGCCTTCGTTTTGATCGCGCTCATCGCTTGGTGGAACCTGGGCATCCATCGCCGGATCGGCCCCCTTGGGAATTCTCGTGATTCCAAGCCCGAGGCCAGCGGCATGGCCTCCACCGCGAGGTCGGCTGAAAGGGTTGGGGAAAGACCGTCCCAACGCATTCCAAGGCCGATCCTTTCGAAAAGTGAGCTCGAGGCGGAGTCGGCAGTCGGCAGTTCCAAGGTCCATACGATCATCCCCGCCGGGCACTCGATGGTCACCGGTGGTTACCTTGCGACGGACGGCAGGCGTGAGTTCACCGTGATCACTCCTCATCTGGTGGACAACGGCAGCAAGAAGATCTTCATCAGTACTTGCCTAATCAAGCTGACGTCAGCGGGACTTGAGCCCACGGGCTTGAAGAGCCTGGTGACGAACAGGAGGAAACTCGAACAGCATGCGGAAGTCTGGACATCTGGAGATGTGGAGGCCCTGATGGCGAACCCAGTTGGCATGGAGGTGGTTTCGAGGCCGAGTATGTACTTCGAGCCAGGTTCACCGGGGCTGCTCCGTAGCAAGCTGATGACCACTCCCGGCGGTGGCTTCAATGTCCAGCCGAACGACGCTCCCGCCGACGAACCTGACATCACCAGCATGAGCATCGAAGCCAATGAGGCGCCAAATGGAGGCATCGAATTGAAGTTGGAGATCACGTCGGGGAGATAGATCATTCAAGGTCCGTTGAGTTCGTCATCCCTTTGGAAGATGGACCGCTTTTTCAACGGACGGTTCGGTCTTCTCCATCGCGTTCCTTTCGTAGGTGTCTGTCCTGCAGGTTTCCATCCAGACCACCGAGGGCATCGCAATTCTGTCGTCCGACCCCGAAATGTGCGATTGTCTCGGACAATTCGGGAAGTGACCGGTATTCTATCGAGACATACCAATCCTATGAGATCCTCGCCCCTCCGCACGGCAGCAGTGATCCTGTTGCTGCTCACGACCGTCACCATTCGGTGGTGGCAGGTGGACAAGGCCGCCGTTCCCTCGTCGATCATGCAGACCAAAGGAAGCGAGAGCGGGATGCAGTCCACACCGTCTTCCGCTGCTGAGGAGAAAGGGTCGCCTTCGGTTCGTGGCAAACGACCGGATCTACCCAAGAGCGGAATGGGGGCAGGGCTCCCTGAAATCCAAGGCAAGGAGATCGCGAGCGCCGCCGTTCACACCCGGATTCCGGAGGGCCACTCGATGGTCACCGGAGGCTACCAGACGGAGGATGGGCACCACGAGTTCGTCGTTCTGACTCCGAAGTGGCTGGAGTCCCCTTCGGGGATCAGGCAGATCCGGTTGGAGTCCAGAATCCTCGACCTGGATCAGTCGGCCCTCGTCAGCACCGGCCTCAACAGCCTCGTCACCGGAGAAAAGAAGACCCTTCAGAACGCCGAGGTCTGGACCCCTGAGGATGTGAGCCGCTCGCTGACCGATCCCAAGGGTCTGAACCAGCTTTCAGCTCCTTCGTTGTTGCTGAATCCCGGTGGCTCGGCGCAGGTCTGGATCGGCAATGAGAAGACAGTCTTCACCCTCGACGTGGTCGCGGGCGAGGCTCCCGATGGCGGCTTCGAGCTGAAGTCGGAGATCAAGCGGGTGGAATGATCACTCCATTCCCTTTGTGACCGTCATGCCCTTTGGAAGCTGAATGGCTTATCCAGCAATGGATCCGGTTTTCCGCCGAGATGACCACGAGGTTCGATCTGGCGCAGGATTCGAACAGATTTTCCTCAATCTGGATGCTCTGGAACACCCAATCCTTCCGGGTGTTTTTCAAGAGGCAGGCCGTTCAAACGCCGCTCTGACCCTTTCGAACGGCCCTCCACCCCCTTCGGACGCCTCTCGGTGCGACTCATTGACGCACCCACCCCCTTCTATTGCGACTCCGACCTCTTCTATTGAGACTCGGACCCGTTCAAAGGCCACTCTGCCCCTTTCAAAGGCCGCTCTGCCCCTTTCAAAGGCCTCTCCACCCCGTTCGAACGCCTCCCGACCCCGTTCAATCGGATCTCAGGCCTCTTCCATCAGGAGCCGTGTCATTCCTGCTCCGGGGCCAGACATTTCGGTAGGCCGCCATCACCTCTCCAGCCCTCCGCCGTCCCCCGTTTTCTCTCGCCCCCATTTCACCGGAAGCGCTAATGTCCGGACCAGCAAACGGTTCACCGCCCGCCATTCCTGAAGAGCCGCCATCGCTGCCATGAGCAAATCGCCACGCCGCACCATCGAAGTTCAAGGGGCATCGGTCACGGTGCTTTCGCAGGACAGGGAGGACATCTTCTGCCTGACGGATATCGCCAAATTCAAGAACCCCGACCACCCGGACGATGTGATCCGCAATTGGCTGCGCACCCGCAGCACGGTCGAGTTTCTCGGAGTCTGGGAGCGGCTCAACAATCCCGATTTTAATCCCGTCGAATTCGACGGGATTAGAATGCAAACCGGGCTGAACAGCTTCGTCCTCACCCCGAAGCAGTGGATCGAAAAAACCGGCGCGGTGGGCCTTACCTCGAGTGCCGGACGCTATGGCGGCACCTACGCCCACAAGGACATCGCCTTCGAGTTCGCCTCCTGGGTGTCCGTGGAGTTCAAGCTCTACCTCATCAAGGAATTCCAGCGGCTCAAGGATGACGAGAACGACCGTCTTCAGCTCAACTGGAACCTCCAGCGCACGCTCGCCAAGATCAACTACCGGATCCACACCGACGCCATCAAGGAAACCCTCCTCCCTCCCACCATCACCAAGGCCCAGACCGCGTTCGTCTATGCCAGCGAGGCGGACCTGCTCAATGTCGCCCTCTTCGTCCAGAACTACCGACTCTATCTCCCCGACCGCGAAGAGCTCCAAGTACCGCACCGTCCTCCCCTCCGAGGCCGAACTCATCGCCGAACTCGAACGCGAACGGCGTGTCATCGAACAGCAACAGAACGGAGGCGAATCATGAGCTTTTCAAAGTTCTCCCTGCCGCGCTGCGATCGCTTCACCGCGAAACCCGGACTCTTCCCCTCCCAAGTCATCGGTGAGTCGATGAACCGCTGCATCTCCAATAGTTGGGCAACACCCCGCAGGTCGATTGATTCTCCGCCGTCCGGGATGGTTGCCATTCAGGGAGAGCCCAATTCAGAATATCCAATGGTTGAAATGCGACACCTGACCCTATCTGACGCCCTGGAGGAGTTCCGCGCGGTGGAGAAGGCGCTGGCTACAAACGACACGTAATTTTTATGCCCATCCCGACATACGACACCCTCATGCGTCCCATTTTGGTGCGCGCCACCAAAGAGCCCATCACCCGCCGTTCGATGACCGAGGCGATGGTGGAGGAGTTTAGTATCACGGATGAAGAGAGAGCTGAACTCCTTCCCAGTGGTAGCTCATTGGTCATCGCCAACCGTGTCGGCTGGGCGATGACGTTTTTGACCAAAGCGGGTCTGATCAAGAAGGTCGAGAAATTCACCTACCGTTCGACTGAAACAGCTGAAGCATTCTTGAATAAGCATCCCAACGGTTTCTCGGATAAAGATTTAAAGTCGATCCAAGGTTATGAAGCAGCATGGGAAAAGAAGGCAACTACGGATCCGAAACAGGAATCAACGACGATCTCCACGGCAACTCCCGAGGACTTGATAGACAATGCGATCAACCAACTCAGCGACAGCCTGCGGGATGAGATCCTGGAGCAGCTTCTCAACGTGAATCCCTATCGGTTCGAGCAGGTGGTCATCGACCTTCTGTTTGCCATGGGCTATGGCGGTTCCCGCGAAGAAGCGGCGATGGTCACCAAAAAATCCGGCGATGAGGGAATCGATGGAATCATCAATGAAGACCGGCTGGGATTGGACGTGATCTACGTGCAGGCCAAGCGCTGGAAAGGCACGGTCGGGCGTCCCGACGTCCAGGGCTTTGTGGGAGCACTGGCGGGCAAACAGGCGCAAAAAGGGGTATTCATAACGACCAGCAGTTTCACGGCAGATGCGGTCCAGTTCACACGAGGCTTATCCCAGAAGGTCATTCTAATCGACGGTGTTCGTTTGGCAAACCTGATGATCGAGCACAATATCGGAGTGTCGACCATACGCACTCTCGCCCTGAAGAGGATCGATTCGGATTATTTCGAAGAAAGTTGATGCGATTTGAGTGCCGTCTACTTCTTGCAATGGAATTATGTGAGACCTCCAGAGCTACATTGACGAGGAGGTCCGGAAAACCCCGGAGGAAGCGATGTGGCTTAACGACGGAAAGACGGTCGAGGAGGTATTCCCACACCTGCTCAAGAGCCAGTTGGAGGAGATGAGTTGCTAGTGTTCAGTTTTCAGGGAGAAGAAGCGTTCAAGATGAACGGAGATCCGGGGGAGCATCATCGCTTCTTCGCGCTGATCCGGAACCGCTCAAGGGCCTGGACTGCTGGGATGGAGAAGCAAGGTCCCAAGTGTGGATCCGTTTTCCGGATCTGCGAGAAATGGCGATGGGTGGTGGTGATGCGTTTTGGGAGCGGGGAGAGGTTGAGCAGTAAAAGGTTTCGGGTGGCACGCTCAGGCATCACCGCAAGACGATGGGGCGTGGTGGGGATGTGGGGTGGCTAGGCGGGCGGGTTTTCAGACGGAGCTGGTAGCTCCTGAGACGGACTGGAGGAGAGATGCTCCAGCTACGCTTTAGAGATCGCGGACGGGACGTTTCTCCGATTGTTTGGAAGATCCTGAGTCGTATGGGCCAGATCCATGAGATCACCCATTGTCCGCCTTCTCTTTGCCTTGATGCTGGTGCAACCCATCCTCGCCGCGCCGCTAAAGGTCTTTGTCCTCGCGGGCCAGTCGAACATGGAGGGGCAGGCGGTGACGGATCTTTCGGGGAAGGATTACAACCAGGGCAAGGGCACGCTGGCCACCTTGATGGCGGATCCAGTGAAGGGCGGGAGGTTCAAGCATCTCAAGGGCGCGGATGGGAAGTGGGCGGTGCGTGAGGACGTGTGGGTCCGTTATCAGCGGGAGAAGCAGCCCCTGCTCGCGGGGCCGCTGACTTGCGGGTTTTCGGTGTATGGGGATTCCCACCACTTCGGGGCCGAGCTTCAGTTCGGGCATGTCGTTGGGGATGCGCTGGGCAACCAGGTCCTGCTGATCAAGACCGCCTGGGGTGGGAAAAGTCTTGGCATCGACTTCCGGCCTCCGAGCTCGGGCGGAACGGTGGGGCCTTACTACACGATGATGATCGCTCAGGTCCGTGAGGCTCTGGCGAACCTGAAGACCGATTTCCCCGGCTATGATGGCAAGGGCTACGAGTTGGCGGGATTCGTTTGGTGGCATGGCTGGAACGACTTCTGTGATGCCAAGCTGGTGCCCGAGTATGAGGCCAACCTTGTCAACCTGATCCACGACGTCCGCAAGGATCTCAAGTCGCCGAAGCTGCCGGTTGTCATCGGAGAACTGACCGGGCCGTGGCGCTCGGATGGCGAGGCTCTTCCGGCAGCGGCCGCGTCGATCCGCAAGGCTCAGGAGGCTGTTTCCACCAAGCCGGAGTTCAAAGGCAACGTGCACTTTGTGGAAACCCGGGACTTCGTTCGCAAGGCCGAGGACTCGCCGAATCCGGGCCATGGTCATCATGAGTTCGGAAATGCCGAGACCTACTTCCTGGTCGGCGATGCGCTCGGAAAGGGCATGCTGAAACTCCAATCCAACTGAAGCCCACCTCATGAAACTCAGCACGATCGTCGGTCTAACAGCTCTGCTGGCTTCCTCCTCGATGCTTCACGCGAAGGAGCCTCTGAAAACCCCGCCCGACCTCACGAAGGATCTCAGTGCGGTCGATCGCAAGGCGACCTACAACCTCGGCTCCACCGGTCTGCGCGGCTGGATCTACACCCGCCCGGCCGATCATTTGGACAGTCTTCAGGGCCGGACCACGCTGGCCAGTCGGCAGATCCTCGTCACTCATGTGGGATTGAAATCTCCAGCGGACGGCGTGGTTCAGGTCGATGACGTGATCGTCGGAGTCGCGGGGAAACCATTCACCGATGATGCCCGCAAGAGCATCGCCTACGCGATCCAGAACGCGGAGAAGGAATCGAGCAAGGGACTTCTCAAGCTTTCGATGGTGAGAGCGGGCCAGCCGCTGGAGGTCGAGCTCCGGCTGCCGGTCATCGGCACCTACCGCGCGACCGCGCCCTGGGATTGTCCGAAGTCGAAGCGGATCTTCGAGGATGCTTGCAAGGCACTCGAAAAGGAGCCGCTGAGGGAGGATTGGGCCGGAGCCGTCAATGGACTCGCCCTGCTGGCCTCTGGAAATCCGGACTATCTGCCACGTGTGCAGGAGTTCGCTCGGAAGCTCGCTCCAACCACACTCGACCTCAGCAAGACGACCAAGGGAGCCACCTGGGATCAAGGCTATCGGAACCTCTTTCTGTGCGAGTATTTCCTGCTCACCGGAGACAAGGAGGTCCTGCATGGCATTCGCGAATACACCCTTTCAATGGCACGCGGGCAGTCGATGTATGGCACCTTCGGCCATGGCTTCGCGGCGAAGACCGCCGATGGAAAGTTTCACGGCTCCATCCCGCCTTATGGCCCGGTCAACATGGCCGGACTGCCGGCGAACCTCTCGATCATGCTGGCGAAAAAGTGCGGCATCGACGACCCGGAAGTCGATCAGGCAATCGCTCGGATGGCGGGCTTCTTTGGATACTTCACCGACAAGGGAGCCATTCCGTATGGCGAGCACGAGCCGTGGCCATTCCATGAAAACAACGGCAAGAACTCGATCACGGCGCTGATGTTTTCCGCGATCGGCAACAAGCCGGTGGAGACGAAGTTTTTCTCGCAGATGGCGGTCGCGGGCTTTTGCAGCCGCGAGTGCGGCCACACCGGCCAGGGCTTCAGCTACCTCTGGAGTGCGCTCGGGGCCAATGTCGGCGGACCGGCGGCCGAGGCGGCGTTCTTCCGCGAGGCCTCGTGGCATCTCGATCTCGTGAGGCGCTGCGACGGCTCGTTCACCTACGACGGGGCCGAGCAGTATGGTCCGGGAAAGACCGATGACGACACCTACTATGGAAAGAGTAGTTACCACGGTCTCAGCCCCAACGCGACCTACGTGCTCACCTACTCGCTGCCGCTGAAGAAGCTCATCATCACCGGTCGTGAGCTCGACAAGAAGATCTGGCTGAATCGCGACGAGGTGGCCGCTTCGATCGCGGCCGGGCGTTTCGATCTCGAGCGCAAGAAGCTGTCCGCCGAGGAGCTGATCGAAGCCTTTGCCGCCTGGTCGCCGGTGGTCCGGAGCTGGGCGGCGGAAGAGCTGGCCACGCGAAAGGAGTGCGCCGGGCTGGCTCCCAAGCTCATCGAACTCGCCGGAGGAAATGACATTCATGTGATCCAGGGAGCCTGTGAAACGCTCGGGCTCATCAAGTCGGTGAATGCCCTGCCGGTGCTGGTGAAACAGCTTTCCCATCCGGATCGCTGGGTGCGCTACAAGGCCGCCGAGGCGATCAAGGGGATGGGCGCAGCGGCCAAGCCGGCGCTCGATGACATCCTCAAGGCCCTCGTTTCCACGGCCGAGCCGATGTGGCCGATCAATTGGGCCGATCCGGTCCAGATCGCTCACGGACAACTCGCCGCTGCGGTGTTTTCCGGCCCCTTGAGAGAGTCGCTGAAGGGGGCCGATCCGCGTCTTCTTTATCCGGCGGTGAGGGTGGTTTCACAGAATCCCGATGGCATGGCGCGGGCGACCTTGAAGGAGTTCTTCGACCGCCGGATCAGCGCGGAGGATGTGATTGCCCTGGCTCCGGACATCCTGGCTGCTGTTAGAAATCCGTGCCCGGCCGACACGATGTTCGGCAACGAGATCCGCATGGGTGGCTTCAAGGCGCTGACGAAGTATCGCTTTCAGGAAGGCATCGAGGCGGGAGTCTTTTTCGCGAAGACGCAGGGCGGTCATGGCAGCGAAAGCCGGACCGGCGTGATCATGAAGGAGATCGTCGGCTACGGGGCGGCAGCGAAGCCGGTCATTCCCGCACTGAGGGAGCTGATCGCGATGTTCAACGAGCAGGTGAAGCAGCGCGAGTTTCCCGGAGGCGAGCTCAATCAGCGTCGGGTCGGCGCGGTGGAGGACGCCATTCGAGCCATCGAAGCCGCGACCACCCAGCCGGAGTTGAAGAGCATTCCGGGTCAGTGACCTCGGATGTCTCGGGGCCCTGAAGGCAGCGGAGACAGGGCGAAGTCGCTGTTTTCCGCGAAGGGGATCCAGCCGTAGAGGAGGTTGTAGAAGGAGCCGCGCTGGGTGCCGGTGAAGCCGGTTTTCGACTTGGTCTTCGGGGCGAGTCGGTAGCGGAAGGCTCCGTCGGTGGCGGTTTCGATCACGAGGGTGGCGCCGTAGCCGTCGGGCTCGTAGAGGAACTGGACGATCCGGCCGGTCTTGGTTTCCCCGGAGGGCAGGACGATGAGGTAGGAGGGCTCTTCGGCGTCGAAATGGAAGGTGAAGTCGCCGGCTTCGTTTTCGAGGTAGAGCTGTTGATGGGTCAGCGAGCTGGGGACGATAGAGTCGCCGGGGTAGGTGGTGAGGACCGGTCTGAAACGCAGCTCGGCATCCTCCGGGGTGTCGGCCAGGCTGAACTGGACGCTGGAGGCGGGCTTTTCCCCCGCCCCGATGAAGCGGGTGCCGATGTCCTCCCAAGTGTTGCCGCCATCCTCGGAGGCCCAGAGGTGGAGGAGGCTTTGGGCGGGTTGGTCGAAGGTCAGGACGGCGTTGTGGCCCGGGTCGATGTGGCTCTGGAAATCGGGAGTGCTGACCTTGGGGAGAGCGAAGCGGCTGGGATCGAAGTTGGCAGCTTCGGGCCCGATCTTGCGGATGCGGACGTGCTGGAGGGTGATCGGGTCGATGGGCTGGTCGCGGTCATCGGTGGCGGCGGTGAGGATCGACTCGACCACGCTGAGGCCGGTGACGACTTTTCCGAAGACCGTGTGTTTCCCGTCGAGCGAGGGGATGGCGCTGCCGGTGATGAAGAACTGGCTGCCGCCTGAATTCGGCCCGGAGTTGGCCATGGAGAGCTGGTAGGCCGTGTGCTGCTGGGTTTCCAGCGCGTCGGGCAGGAACTCGTCGGGGATGACGTATCCCGGGCCATCGGAGCCATCGTCCTCTCGCGAGCCTGCCTGGAGGATGCGGAAGCCCTCCTCATTGACCACGCGGTGAAAGCGGAGTCCGTCGTAAAACGGCTGGGCCGGATCGGTGGTGGAAACTTGTCCGCTGGTCTCATCGAGCCAGCACGCGCGGCCTTCGGCGAGGGTGATGAAATTCGCGACGGTCCGGGCGGAGGTCCGATAGTCCAGTTCACAGGTGAAATTTCCCACCGAGGTCTGGAAATCGGCATACACCTGCGCGATCGCCGGGAGCGGCAAAAGCAGGAGCATTCCGGCAAGGATGGGTTTCCGCATGCGGTCGGCAGGGTGCCCGGAACAAGGAGGGCTTGCAAGTCATCAATCCTCTGGAAACCCTTGGTGCCGTGCCACTGCCAACCGACTCCGCCGACCCTCAGGGCATCGCCCTTTTCGATCTGGATGGCACGCTGCTGGCCTGGGATTGCCAACTGCTGTTCTGCCATCGGGTGCTGCGGCGTGCGCCGTGGCGGAGATTTCATCTGCCGGTCTTCCTGCTGATGCTGCCTGCGGCGGGCATCCTCGGGGCGGCAGGCATGAAGCGGGTCTTCCTTTCGTATCTGTGGCGGATGGAGCCGGACGAACTGGCCGCCCACGCGCGGGACTTTGCCGATGAGCTGACGTTTTTTCCGGAGGTGATGGAGCGTCTGGAAACCCATCGTCGCCGGGGGGATCTGCTGGTGCTGGCGTCGGCGAGCCCGGAATTCTACGTGCGGGAGATCGGCCGGCGGCTCGGCTTTGACCTCAGCCTGGGCACGCCAGTGGAAACCGAGCCACGGATGGCGTTTTTCCCGGATCTGGAGAATCACAAGGGCGCGGCCAAGGTCGCACGACTGCGAACGCTCATGCCCGAGCGCTTTCAAGACGGTGTGCTGCGTCGCTCGCACGGCTACACCGACAGCAGCGCCGACCTGCCGATGCTGGCAATCTGCGAGCAGGCGACTCTGGTCAATCCCTCCACGAAACTCACCGAACTCGGCGCAGCGAAAGGCTGGCAGGTGGTCCGGCCGACGAGGCCGTGGCGATCAAAGGTCGAGCGGGCCTGGCGGATGCTGGCGCTGATGGCCGGTCTGGGCAGAAATCCCGGACGGCTTGGGGAATAAGCCTCAACAGGAAAATGCGAACCTCGAAAGTCACGAAAAGCACGAAAGCAGAAGCCATTGTCGCCATCTTCGCACTCACCTGATGAATGAGCCTGAGGCGTTTCGGAACTGCCTGGTTTTCGTGATGTTTCGTGAGTTTCGTGGTTTGGATTTCAAGATTTAAGATAAGGACCTGGATGTCCTACCGACTGAAAGGATTTTCCCTTGAGTTCTCGGCGGTTCCGGCGTAGGCACACGCTCGTGAAAACTTCGTTCCGTCTGCTTGCTGGTGCCGCTCTGCTTGTTGAACTCCTGGTCGTCCCGGCCTTCGCGGCTGACTCCAAGGAACACAAGCTTTCCGAATGGAAGTTCGGCAAGGTCCTCTTTGGAGAGAAGGTTTCGAAGGGCGATCTCAAGGGCAAGGTCGTGGTGGTGGAGAACTGGGGTGTCCATTGTCCGCCCTGCATCGCCTCGCTCCCGCATCTCGCAGCCATGGAGAAGTCCAACCGCGACAAGGGGCTCATCATCATCGGGGCTGAGAGCCAGGGGAGCTCGAAGGACGACATCAAGCCGCTGATCGAAAAGGCGGGTGTCGAGTACACGATCACCGAGGGGGCTGAGGGTCCGATCGAGGTCACCACCATTCCCCGTGCCTTCGTGTTCGATGCCACTGGCAAGCTCGTCTATGACGGCAACCCGCTGGGCAAGGAATTCGAGGATTCCGTCACCAAGGCCCTTTCGACCGTGACCGCCTCCGAGCCCGCCGCAGCCGCTGCGCCAGCTGCCTCCACCGGCCCGCTCATCGCCATGCAGGCCTGGACCAATTCCGACGGTCGCGAGATCAAGGCGGCCGTGAAGAAGGTCGATGGCAGCAACGTGACCTTCCAGATGGCCGATGGCCGTGAAGTGACCTATCCGCTGGCGAAGCTCTCGGCTGACTCACGCGGAGTGATCGAAGCGGCGGCGAAAAAGCCTTGATCGTTCGAGAATCCGCTTCGGCGGGCCTTTGCGCTTCTTGGCTTGCGATGGCCCGCCTGTTGCCGAAGGGTGTCGGGAGCTTTTCACCATGTCTTCCCAGCCATCCGTCAATGTTGCCCGCCTGACCTATCTTCTGGTCTGCGAGGCAGCCGGATACACCATCGCCCTGAGCACCCGGGGCACGGGGTTCGAGGTGCCGCTGTGGATCGGACTGACGGGCGGGCTGCTGGTCGCTGGGTTTTTCATCCTGGTGGAAACACTGATCCGGGGATTTTCACTCCGCGGATTTTCCACCGCCACCTTCGGGCTGGGAGTGGGGCTTCTGTGTGCCTGGCTGCTGACCCGCGTGCAGGTTTCCTCGCTTTTCGACCTGGCGTTCCGCGACCGGATCACGAATCAGGAGAATTTCGACACGGTGACCAACGCGCTGCGGCTGGCCTTTGACATCGCCCTCTTTGCCAGTCTCGGATTCATCGGCGTGGTGCTCGCCCTGAGGAGCAGCCGCGACGATTTCGCCTTCATCATTCCTTACGTGCGCTTCCGGCAGGATGCCTCGTCCGGCCAGCCGATCGTGCTGGATGCCGATGCGGTGATGGACGGACGCATCGCCTCGATCCTGCGCTCGGGTTTCCTGCATGGCCGGTTGATCGTGCCCCATTTCGTGCTGGATGAGCTGCACGTGCTGGCAAGCTCCCCCACTCCCGCCCACCGGAACCGGGGCGAGCGCGGGCTGGCAAGCCTGGAGCAGATGCAGGCGGCAAAGGACATCCAGGTCACCATCCACGACGCCCATGGTCTCGGGACGGATGACACGATGAACACCCGCCTGATGGAAACCACCCGTCTCCTGGGAGCCAGGCTCATGACCGGCGATGACACCCTCTCAAAGGTCGCCAAGCTCCAGAACATTCCGGTGCTCAACATCCACGAACTCATCGAGGCCCTGAAGCCGGTCATCGCGGTCGGCGAGCGCATCCGGATCCCGTTGGTCCGTGGCGGCAAGGAGGACCACCAGGCCGTGGGATATCTTTCCGATGGCACCATGATCGTCGTCAACCACGCCGTCTCCAGCATCGGCTCGTCGATCGACGTGATTGTCATCAGCACGATCCAGACAAATGCCGGCACGATGGTGTTTGCCGAGCCCTGCGCCTGAGGTCAGCGCGCCCTTTCCCGCCAATCGAGGAACGCCATCCCAAGGTGATCCAATGTGTCGTGCGGCAGCAGGGATTCCTCGCTCTGCCGACGACTGGCCAAGGCGATCTCGGACGCCCGACCGCACAGCCAGGCCCCACGTGCTGCGGCTTCAAGCGCTGGGGCTCCTGCCGCCAGGAGGGCCCCGATCACGCCGGAAAGCACATCGCCCTGACCGCCGGTGGACATGCCCGGAGTTCCGGTGGAATTGCACCAAAGGGCCTGCCCTTTCACCGTCACCAGCGTTCGCGCCCCTTTCAGCAGCAGAACTGGCCGGCTGCGATCCGCAAAAGTCCGAGCAGCGAACTCACGGGTGAAGTCCGCGAGGTCCGGAGCCAGTCGGCGGAACTCCCCCGGATGCGGCGTCATCACATGCCCCTCCGGGAGGCGTCCGGCCGCCCCTTTCCGCGCCACCGCATTCAAGGCATCGGCATCGACCACGCAGGGGATCGACCCACGTTCCAGCAATCTCATCAGGGTTTCGGATCGGGCTTCGTCCAGATCTCCCAGCCCCGGTCCGACGACCCAGGCATCGTAGGAAAAATCCAGCAAGTCCTCGATGCCGCCGTAGCCCCTGACGATCACCTCGGCCGGACAGCCGTTCGAAATCCTTTCCACCAGATCCTGAGGCACGTGCAGGGTCACCAGCCCCGCGCCCGCCCGCAGGGCCCCGGTCGCCGCCAGGATCGCGGCTCCGCGATAGGCCTCGGAGCCGGCGAGGATCCCGACACGACCCGCCAGACCCTTGTGGAAATCGAAAGGTCGGGGCAGGTACCCGGCGGCGAGGCTTTGCGGAGAAATCAGCGCGAAATCCCCCTCCGCTGGCAACGGCAGTTCCGCCAAGGGCACCAGCGAAAGAGCACCCACGGCATTGACCGCGCCCGATCGCAGAAGGCCTCGTTTCGGGACACCGATCGTGAACGTGACGTCCGCCCGGACCGCGCCGGGAGAGACCTCGCCGGAATCGGGATCCACGCCCGAAGGCAGATCGACGGCGGCGATTTTCGCCCCGGAGGAATCCTTGAGGCGATTCATCTCCACCGCCAGCTGTGCCAGAGCTCCGCGCAAGGGACCATGCGCGCCGATGCCCAACAGGCCGTCCAGCAACACCAGCGGACGCCCGCAATCTTCGGGGTCGACTCGATCGACCACCTCCACCTCGCCCAGTCCCCGAAAGACCGCACGCGTCAGGGAGGCCCAAGCCACCTCCGGAAAGGCCGGGCGCACCAGGATCCGCCAACCGGCCTCGCGCAGCACTCCCAGCGCGATCAAGGCGTCTCCGGCATTGTGTCCTTTCCCAAGATAGGCGACCACCGTGCCGGGCAGCGGAGAGAATCTCGCCAGCGCCAGCCCCAGCCGACGTCCCGCGATCCGCATCAGACCCTCAGGCGTGGAGCCAGCTCGGAAGGCCGCTTCCTCGATGCGTCTCATTTCATCCGCTGTGACAGAGCCCATGAGACGCAGCCTAACGCATCCGCAGTGGCTTGATAGCGGGAAAATCTCAGCCGTTCCGGCGATAGCGCATCACTGCCTCGGCGATGCCTTTCGCCAGCGAATCACGATACCAGGCGGCCTTCATGCGGCTGCGCTCGGACGAGTTGCTGACAAATCCGCACTCCACCAGGATCGCCGGGATCTTCGTGTGGCGGATCACGTAGTAGCGCGCGAACTTCGTCCCGCGGTCGGTCGCCCGGACCTTGCGGACCACGCTGCTCTGCGCCAACTGCGCGAGCTTCTGGCTCTCGGTGCTGTTGCAGTAAAAGGTCTCCAGACCGTGAGCATCCTGATTCCAGGTGAAGTTGTAGTGCACCGAGACGAAGATTGCATCCGGATAACGGTTCGCGATCGAGACCCGACCCGGCAGGGAGACGAAGTTGTCGCTGCTCCGCGTCATCACCGTCTTGAAGCCCATCGCCCGCAGATGGGCCTCCAGACGGGTCGCGGTGTCCAGACAGAGGTGCTTTTCATAGACCTGGCCCCACTGGGCTCCCTTGTCATGTCCCCCGTGACCGGCATCGATCACGACGGTTTTGAAATAGCGGGCCTCGGCGGTGGTCGCGCCCAGCATGACGATGGCCGCCAAGGCCATCATCCGGTTGAAAATGGTTCGCATGTTGCTACGTCTTTGAAAACGGTCAGGAAGAATTAAAGATTGACTGCGGAAAGTAAAGGGTTTTGGCCGTCCGAGGTCTGGTTTTGATCCTCAAAACCCACTTGGTCGGTCGGAGGCCTTGCGGGCCTTCGATTTGGCCTCGGCGGCGGCTTTCGGGTCGAAGGGAATGCTGTTGGAGATCCCGATTTCACCCGTGGCGAAGGTCAGCAACTGGGGGTCTCCGGAAGGTCCGCGCAAGTGGAACTCGCGGGTCAGCAGCTTGCCATTCGTATCGACCCGGGCGTGGGTCCAGAGGGTCGGCGTGGACAGGAAAAAGACGTGCAGCACCTGGTTGCGATCGATGGTCATCTGCGGCTTCCGGAACATCAGCACGTCGCCCAGCGAGAAGGTCTGGATCGAGGTCCCGTTGTTGACGTCCATGACCTGGACATAAAGCTGGGTGGACTGCCCGCCGGCGTAGTTCAGCACCCGGTACTCGCGGACCTTCGAGGCATTTCCCTTCACGCCGACCTTCTGGGTCCAATACGGGCGGCCACCGGTCTGGTTGAAGAGGACCCGGTTGGTGCTGTATCCCTCGGTCGTCTGTCCGGGAGTCCTGACCACCGCGTAAACCGAGAAGCTGCCGACGTCCGAAATCTGGAACAGCGAGTTGAGGATCACCTGCCGCGCCATCGTCTGACCGGCGGGGATTTTCACGGCACCGAAGGCGGCCCGACCTTTCGGCACGGCGGGTTCCCCGTTGCTGTTCTTGATGACGAAGTCCAGCCACGGGGTGCGGTCCGTCGTCTGGAATACCTGGTCCTGGCCCGAGTTGTTGGTGATGGTCACCACGGCCACAACCGCCTCACCGACGACATGCTGGGTCTTGGCGAGCCGCAGCGAGGCGGACACCTGGCCGTGGGCGGAAATCACGGACACGAGGGCAAGGCCGCAGAGGCGGGAAAGAAAACGCAGGTTCATGGCTCCCGAGGCTTACTCCCCAGGGACCGGAGAGTCAACCCAGCGGACCGACCGTTAGACGCGGGGCTGGATTCGACTGGTTACGAAAATTCCTCCCCCGACGGGCGGAGGAGGAATCTGCGAACCCCGGAAGTGAGCACTAAACTTCAGGGAACCTGGACGCCGAGTCGGGCGAAGAAGGCGGGACTGGTGGCGAGTGTGCGGGGAATCTTCACCAACACGGAATCGACGCCTGCGCCGAAGCCATCGTCCGTCACCGTGATGATCACGCCGTTCGTGCCGTCTTGGGCCTTGGTCCAGCCGGTCAGGGTGGAGCCGTATTCGACATAAGGCAGGAGATAAGCGGAATCATTGGTGCGACGGAACGTGAACAGGAGGTAGGTGCCGTCCACGGACACCGTCGGAAGAAGCCCGGTGGAACCAGAAGCCGGGCCGCTCGGGTCTCCGCCGACGACGAACTCGAGGATGTTCGCGATGCCGTCACCGTCCGAATCCGCTGTGGCGGCCGCTCCGGTGAGGTCGTTCGAGGTGAGCCAGCCGGCGAAGGGATCCACGGCGGTGTAGGCCAGTTCGACCTGCTTGCCCGCGTCATTGTAAACGACGCTGTAACCTGCTGGCAGACCGCTCACGTTGATGAACGCTCCCGTGCGGGTGCCGGTGTAGCTGGCGATGACATAAGTGGACCCGGTGGGGGCCGCGCCGATGCTGGACACCACGAGCGAGCTGGACGCCCCGAGGGTCAGGTCGCCCGTGACCTGAAGAAGGTCCACCTGGGCTCCATCAATCTCGCAGGCATAGGTGCCGTCGATCGTCGTGGAGGCGGCTGCAAATGTGCCGGCCGAGGCTCCGGGAGCAATCGTGCCGCCGCTCTGGATGTTCAAGCTGCCAATGATCGAACCGGACGCCATCAGGGTGCCCTGCTGGATGGTGGTGGCACCGGTGTAGCTGTGGGCGATGCCTCCAGCCAACTGCAGCGTGCCCGGGCCGGACTTGATCAGCGCTCCGAGGTTGGCCGCCGTGTTGTTGTCACTGGGCTCCAACTCGGTGGAGATGACCAGGTCGGCTGCGGCGCTGGCCGTGACATCCGCGACCGTGAAGGTGCGGGTGCCACGGAGGGACAGGCCGGAGTCGGCATTGGTGCGGGTGGCTTCCCGGCTGATGACCGCTGCGGCGGTGCCGCCTGAGACGGTCACATCTCCATTGAGCTGATAGTTTTCACCATTGTAGTTCGACGTGCCGCTGGAGGTCGTGAGCAGGGATCCGCCGGCCAGTTGAAGGGCTCCAAGGTGGGTGTGGGTGACATCCGGGGTGTTGGTGACCGTCGTGGCGGGGGCGAGGTTGAAGGCCGGGGCGCTGGTTCCCTGACCGACCGCATTGGTGACTCCGAAGACCAGGGTGCCCGCCTGGAGGGTGATCAGGCCATTGAAGTTTCCGGCCGAGGACAGGGTCAGCTGGGTGGTGCCATCGCCGCTGAGCTTGAGGTTCGACGCTCCAACGGTTCCGCTGCTGTTGAGCGCTCCTTCCTGGATCACCGCACCGGTCCTGTTGTACTCGAGCGTGGCCCCTGCCGCGACCGTGATCGTGCCAGCTCCAAGATCGCCGCTGCCAGTCCCGTTTCCGATCTGGAGGGTGCCAGCATTCACCGTGGTGGCTCCACTGTAGGTGCTGTCCCCACTGAGGATCTGGGTGCCGCTCCCGACCTTGGTCAGGGCCAGGATGTTGCTGGCGGCGGATCCTTCGAGGACTCCGGAGAAGTTGCCGGAGGCATCAGACGAGCCGACACTCAGGGTGCCGGTGCCGCCGCTGGGCGAATTGGTGCTGACCAGTCCGGCACCATTCAGACCGGCGATGGTCTCACTGGTGGCGGACAGCTTGAGCACGGCCCCGGCGTCAACCGTGACATTGCTCGAATCCGGGATCCGGTTTCCAGCGGTGCTTGCGGTTCCGATCTGGAAGTAGCCGGCACCGGTGGTGGAAACGCGCACATCCCCCGTCCAGAGGGCTGGAGTGGTCGGGAAAACCGTGCGGCCAGCACCGGTGATGGTGATGGAACCGGTACCGGTGATGTTTTCATAGTCGGTCCGGTCGGCGGCGTTGGAATCGAAGATCACGCTGCGGCCCAGGTTGATCGAGGTGAACTGATTGTCATCGCCGCCGCCGGTGACCGTCGCGCGGCTGCCGAGGGTGGCGGTGCCGGTGCCAGCGGCCGGGATCTGGATCGCATTGCCGAAGCTGATGCGGTTGGTGTCGAGGTAGAGCGCGACGTTTCCAGCGCCAGTGTTGGTGTCGCCGAGGGTCACGCTGCCGGTGCCGAGGGCGGCGACGTCGCGGATGTCGATGCTGCCCTCGCTGATGACCGTGCCGCCGGTGAAGGTGTTGGTAGCATCCATGACCAGCGTCGAGGTGCCCATCTTGAGGAGCGATCCCGGGCCGCTGATGGAGCCTCCGGAGGTGTCGGAGATCACGAACTGGTTCACATCGGAGTCCACCACGATCCGGCCTGGGGTCAGCTGGCCGACGAGATCCACGACGGCGGAAGTGGCGGTATCGTCGAAGGTCACCGAGTCGCCGAAGAAGAACTGATCCGGTGCGTCGGACTGCCAGTTCGAGGAAGTCGCCGCATCCCAGAAGGCGGAGTCGCCTTTCCAGGTGAGGCTCTTGGTGACGAGGCTCATGAGGATCTGCGAGTTGACGGCGTCATCGCTGAACACGCCAGAGCCCGGGCGATACGAAGCGGCGTTGGCGAGTTGGAGGCCGGTGACGGGATCACCGCTGAGGGTGCCGTAGCCGAGAACTGGAATCGTTGCAGTGCCGGTCGCGGCGGGCGAACCCGCGAGGCTGACGAGTGTTGATCCCGTGAGGGTGACACTGCCGGTCACCTCGAGGGTCAGCGGCGTGGAGGCATCCACCCTGAGATTGCCTCCGGTGCTGGTTCCAAGCGTGAGGTTGCCACCGATGGAACCTTCCCCGGCGAGGACGCCGAAGTCATCCACGATGACGTTTCCAGCGAGCGAGCCAGTGAGGGAAAGCACGCCTTCGTTGACGCTCAAGGTGCCGGAGTAGGGGTTCACGCCTGAGAGGGTGGTGGTTCCTGAGGCATACTTGATGAGTTGGGTGGAACCTGCCAGTGGCGCGGAAACCGTCTGCGGCAGGCTGGTGGGGCCAAGATAGACCTTTCCGCTGCCACTCAGGGTGAGGGCGCCGGCACCGGAAACATTGCCGGAAATTTCGAATGAGCCTGCTGGATCCACCACCTCGACCTGCGCGCCCAGTGCGCCGGAAACGATGGGCCGCGAGGTCGCGACAAGTGTCGTTCCCTCGGCGCGGAGAGTGGCAGAGGTCAGGGAATCGCCCAACAGCAGGTTGGCCCCGCTGGGGATCGCACCAGCCTGAAGGGCCAAAGTACCCTCCTTGATTTGCATTTCCAGGGCGCTGGAAACGCTCACCCCTGGGCCGAAGGTTACGGTTCCAGAAGTCGTCTTGGTCAGGATGCCGAGGCCGTTTCCGGTGCCGGTGTTCAGGGCACCACCGGTGCCGCCACCTGTGAGATTGGCGGTGATGCTGCCATTCCGCAGGTCGTAGGCAACGGCTCCAGCCGTGGTCGAGATCGCCGAGTTGTTGACGTTGGTGCGAGAGGTGGAAACGAATCGGAACTCGCCACCATTGAGAACAATCTGTCCATAGTTCTCGCCCTGCTGGAGTTCAAAGCGCCCGCCGGTGTTGATGGTGAGGTTGGTGGAGTCCGGGAAATCGGCGTTGTTGGTCGGTCCAAAGATGAACACACCGCCGTCGTTGACGTTGATCTGCTTGGCATTCAGGTCTCCGCCTTGTCCAAGGTCATCCACCAGCACGGTGCCTTCCTCGACCACCAGTGTTCCAGTGAAGCCGGAGTTGGCGTTGGTGAGCGAAAGCTGGCCGGTGCCGCTCTTGGTGAGGATCGAGTTCGTGCCGCCGGTCAGGATCCCGCCGTAAACCGTTGTCGCGTTGTCGCTGCCGAGATTCACCTCGCTAGCCCCCTCGATGACGAAGGTGGAGCCTGGCAAGCCTGCCAGAGATCCGATGCTGACGGACTGGGCAAGATCATTTCCAGTGACCTCGATCGAGAATTCATCGGTCAGATCAACCGCTTCCGCGTAGGTGCCGCCATTGAGGATGAACGGGGCCAGCGAGCCTGATGTGGTGAGGGCCGTGCCAATGGTGCTGAAGGCGCTGGTGCCGAGGACGGCAGGCTGATTTCCAGTCGTGCCTAGATCTGCATCGGCGATCGCGTCGCCAGCGGTGCCGGTGAAGCCGCTGCTGGCATAGGCCGTCGGTGGGGCCTGGAAGAAGGCGAAGGAGAACATGTCCTCGGTGGCAGGGTTTCCGTCCTGGAGGCCTGGTGGGGACCCTGGCAGATCCCTGCTTTCAATGATCCAGCGGCTGTTGGTGGCATCCCACTCGTAGGAAACGATGTTGTCCACGTTGTTGGCTGCCCCTCCCTCGGGACTGATGATCAAGGTGCCGGTGCTGTCGGTCTGGCCGGGGATCGTGAGATACCAGATACCGGTCGTGCCCTTTGTCACCGTGTAGGTGCCACCAGCGGTGCCAGCGGCTGTGGTCGCGTTGCTCCTGATCCGGCCCATCGCCAGGAGGTTCTTGGTGCCTACCTGGCTGGTCGGAAGGTAGACGAAGTTCACCGGGTCGTTTTCATAGGCCGAGCTGTTGACAGCGTTATCGTGGCAATAGATCGTGAACGTGCCGTCGGTGTTTGCCTTGGAAAGCGCGTAGTTGTTTTCGTTCTTTCCTCCCGTGACGAGGAGGATTCCGCTTTGGGAAGCAGTCGCCGAAGTGGTGAATCCATTCGCGGTGAAGGAATTGATGTTCAGGGTGTAAACTCCGTTGGTGCCCGTGGGGTCGGTGAACTCGCCGCCGACATCCAGACCCGTTGTGCCCAGCAGCGTGGACAACGCGCCATTGTTTGTCGCATTCCGGGCAATGCCGCCGATCCACTTGTTGTAGGGGAAGAACGCGAAGGACGTGTTGATGTTGACTTCGGCACTTCCGGGGGCGCTGTGGATCGGAATGAAGTAGTCAGCATTGGTGGCGTCGGAGGCCATCGAGCTGGCGTAAAAGGTGCCGCCGGTGTCGCCGAATGCGTCATTGTTCCTGGAAAGCTGCGAAACTGACGTGATCAGCACTCCGACCGTCGGATCGTTTCCAGGGCCGAAGTTGAGATTGTAATCGGCGCGGTTCGATCCGGCCGGAATCACGATGCCTCCCGTGGAGCCTGCGCCCAGGGTGACACTCACCGAGGTGCTGTTGTTAAGGGCGTCGATCTGAACGACGTTCAGCTTACCGAACTTCGTGAGCTGGGCGCTGGAGGTGGCGGTGGCGGCGCAGAGGGTGGCGAGTGCGCAGAATGCGACCTTGATGGTGCCTGGCATCTGGATGTTCTTTGGTTTCATGCTATCTTGATTTTGATTTTTGAAATATCGATACGGATATGCCGAACAATGGAGTAGGAGATCTCGGGAGGAGCTAGAGATTCCCAAGCTATCCTGGCTGGCAGCTCGCGGGCAACCTGTTCACCGTGACGCAATCGTCTCGCCAGAAGCGCGGGAATGCCGATGCCAAAATTTCCATGGATGATCCGAAACCATTGAAAAACAAAGCATTGAGTGTCTTTCTCAGCCGTTTTGTGGAAGGTGAAGAATTTGGAACACTTTTTCAGATGCCACACGCCCGACAATCGTCAAATATGCCAATTCGGACTTATGAATCATTTCCATCTACTTTATCTCTCAGTCGGCTCGATTTTATCTCTCGGCGGATCCCTCATGGCCCAACAGGATGGAGTGAATCCGAATATCGGACATGAGCATCATCTTCATGCCTATCAGGACAAGCTGGAGACGGTGCCGTCGGGCCCTGAGCGCTTTGTTACCTCCCGCGAGGGCGCGAAGTCCCTGCTGCTGCCAGCGGAGAAGGATGCGTTCCAGTTCGTGGTCTTTGGCGACCGCACGGGAGGTCCCCCGGAGGGAGTCGGTGTGCTGGCGGACGCGGTCAGGGACACGAACCTTCTGGCACCGGATCTGGTCCTGACCGTAGGCGACCTGATTCAAGGCTACAACAACGAGGAAAAGTGGATTCCGCAGGCCAAGGAATACAAGGACGTGATGGATCGGCTTTCCTGTCCATGGTTCCCGGTGGCGGGAAACCACGACACCTACTGGCGTGACGCCAAGGCGGGTGCCAAACGGCCTGCCGGCGACAACGACAAGCTCTTCGAAACGCACTTCGGCCCGCTGTGGTATGCGTTCGAGCACAAGAACAGCTGGTTCATCGTCCTGTATTCCGACGAGGGGGATGCGGCAACCGGGAAAAAGGATTTCACCGATCCCAACACCCAGAAGATGAGCCCCGCACAGTTTACCTGGCTGGAGCAAACCCTCGCGAAGGCCAAGGGAGCCGATCACGTCTTCCTGTTCCTGCATCATCCACGCTGGTTGAAGACGCTCGAGAAGGCCAACTATGGCGACGACTGGGATCGCGTTCACGGTCTCCTGAAAAAGGCGGGCAACGTGTCCGCCGTGTTTGCCGGCCACATCCACCAGATGCGCAGCGATGGTCCGCGTGATGGAATCCAGTACATCACGCTGGCGACCACCGGAGGCCAGATTCCCGGCTACGGCGAGTCGCTCGGCTTCATGCATCACTACGACGTGGTGACCGTACGCAAGCAGGGCATTTCCCTCGCTGCGATTCCCGTGGGAAAGGTGATGGACCCGCTTGAAATGACCGGCAGCCTGATCGCGGAGACCCGCAAGTTCGGTGAGCAGAAGCTGGTCGGTGCGCCAGAGATTCCGCTGAAGGCGGATGGTTCGGCCTTTGCAAGTTTCAGTGTGGACTTGGAAAATCCGACCTCGCGTCCGGTCGAGTTCACCGTCACAGGCGAGAGTGCCGACTCGCGCTGGGCTTTCTCGCCCGAACATCGACATGGAAAACTGGCACCGGGTGAGAAGGCCAAGCTGGAATTCAAGACTTCGCGCATTGGTTCTCCTCTTGATGTGTCGTTCCGTGACCCGGTGATCAGGGTTGAGGCGGATTATCTCGCACCCGGTTTCCGTTACCGCATTCCTGAGCGCCAGATCGCCATCCCAGTTGCCATCGACCCCGCCCTGCGCGGCAAGGTCCCGAACCGGGCCCTGCGCTTCGATGGTCGGACGGACTTCCTGCGTGTGCCTTCGGCGGGATTCGATCCCGGTGAGATCTTCACGATCGAAAGCCGCTTCAAGGCCGACTCCTTCGGCAACCGCACCGGCCTGGTGACCAAGACCCAGGGCTCCGATTATGGAATCTTCGTCAACGATGCCCGGCCAACCTTCAGCATCTTCATCGGCGACAGTTATCTCAGCATCAGGCCTGAAACTCCCGTGCTGAGGCCGAACACCTGGCATCACCTCGCCGGGGTTTATGACGGCAAGGAGGCGCGGCTTTATCTCGATGGGAAACTCATCGCCAAGGGAGCCCGCGAGGGCAAACGCCTGCGCAACGATCTGCCGTTGGTGGTCGGGGCCGACGTCGATTCCGCCGGCACCGCAACGTCCCATTTCAGCGGGGTCATCGATTACGTGAAGATCTCAAAGACCGCCGCCTATCGCGGGGAATCCTTCACGGTGGGCGGAAACCCGCAGGCCGATGCCGACACCTGTCTCCTGCTCCAACTGGACGAGATCATCGGCCTCCGCCTGCTTGACAGCTCCGCCTCCAGGGCCGATGCCGAGCGTTGTGGAAATCCGGTGCTTGAACCGGTGAATTGACCCAAACCCTACTCAAGATATCATGCGACTCCACCTCACCAGCCTTGCCGTGCTCCTCGTCACGAATGCCTTCGCATCACCTTTCATTGTCGCTCATCGTGGAGCGAGTCACGATGCTCCGGAGAACACGTTGCCTTCATTTCGCGAGGCCTGGGTGCAGGGTGCGGACGCCATCGAGGGCGATTTCCATCTGACTCGTGATGGCAAGATCATTTGCATCCACGACTATGACACGCTGCGTGTCAGCGGGACGAAGCTCGTCGTGAAGGATGCCAAGCTGGAGGAGCTGCGAGCGCTGGATGCCGGCGCGTGGTTCAAGCCCGAATGGAAAGGCACGCGTCTGCCCACATTCATGGAGGTGGCGGCCACCGTGCCTGCCGGGAAGAAATTCTACATCGAGGTGAAATGTGGTCCGGAGATCGTGCCGACCTTGCTGAGTGAAATCCGCGAGGCCGGGCTCAAGTCGGAGCAGGTGGTGGTGATCTCGTTCAATGCGCCGGTGATCCGGGAGTTGAAGAAGTTGTCCCCTACCCTGAAGGCCTGCTGGCTTTCCGGCTTCAAGAAGGGTGAAGCGACGCTGAAGCCGGACACGGCCGAAGCCCTGGCGACCTTGAAAGACATCCATGCCGACGGGTTCAGCTCTCAGGCCGATCCGCGCATCGACGCCGCGTTCATCCAGGGCGTCCGCAAGGAGGGCTTCGAGTATCACTGCTGGACCATCGATGATCCGAAACAGGCGCAGCATTTCCTCGAGATCGGAGCACAGTCCATCACCACCAACCGTCCGGCCTTCCTTCGCGCGGCCTTGAAAGCCGATTGACCGTTCAGATCTCCTCCGGGCTCAGCCAGCGGAAGGAAACGATCTCGAAGCGGCGACCGAACTTCTTGTTGATCGAGCCCAGAGTCGCAGGTGCTTCCATCATGTTGTCGGCGCCATCGACATATCTCGGAGTCCGCTGCACCACGGCCTCACACCAAACCTTCGCCTCGACCTTTCCATCTCCGTCCAGACTCTCGCCATAGGCACGGATGCGGAACGTATCGGATCTCGCGCTCAAGGCGGGTCCGATGAACTGGAGCAGGTCCGCCTGGGTGAGGAAACCCAACCCGCCCCACGCGGTGGTGTTCGGCTTCAGCGTCTGGTCCAGGCTGGTGGGGTCGGTGATGTGATCCACGTGACGATAGTCCGGCAGCGTCACTCGGTTGTTCAGCGGCCACTCGGACACCAGCGACGAGTTCAGTTCGGCCTTGTCGATGGCGGCCTGCAGCGCGCCTTTCTTTCCCGTCTCATCCTCGCTCAGGCGGCGGTTCACGAAATCGGCGAGGCTCAGGAATGGCCCGCGGCTGCGGACCTCGGCGACGATCTGCTCCGCCAAGCGACGGATCTCTGCCCGCTTGAAGACGCGCTGGCCGGTCCAGGCCGCCGTGGACTTTGGCTTGCTGCCATCCCAACTTCCACCGGGTGCATCGAGGATGCGGGGAAAGGCCACCTCACCGGCAGCGGACTGGGTGCCCGCAGCCGATAGAAGCAGGGACTCCCAGGCCTCGACGCTGGCGGAGTTCACATTGAAGGCCCCGTTGATCAGCAGACCGCTGGCGGCGCGGTGGAAATCCTTGAGGCTGGATTCGCTGACGGCGTCACCCATGCGATTCACCATCATCCGACCATTTGGCAAGGGTGATCCATCCTTCAGAAGAGCGGCCTTGTCCGCTGCGCTGCCACTGGAAAGGAAATAGGCATCCCACAGCGAGTGATTGAGTTCATAACTCAGATCATAGATCACGTTCTGATCGGTCGGCACCTGATGCAGGAAATCCCGCGCATGATAGGCCCAGTTTTCCTCGTTGCTTCGGTTGGTCTCGCCATTGGTATCGGAGCGGCCATCGGTGGAATAGCCGATGCTTTCCTTGTTCCAGCCTCCGAAGTCACGGACGATCTTTCGCGAGCGATCCGGCTCCGTGCCCTTTCTCCCGATGCGGGGGTCCGCCAGCGAGTTGCCGAGCGCATAAGTCGGGTGCCACACGAACTCGGAGAAATTCACATGTTGGAATGCAGCCAATGAGGCAACCTCGGTTCCTTTCCGAGGAACATCGAAGAGAATGCGCGGCGTGCCGGACCGGATCGGCTGGTCGAAGGGGTCTCCGGCCTGAACGCCACCCGACGCGCGCGGTGTCATGCTCGACCAGTCCACATCGCCGTCGAACAGATCCCGGGTGTAGATGCCGAAGAAGTTCGGTGCCACGTCCGTGACATTCTCGTAGGGATTCCGGAACGACCAGGAGGCGCGCAGGTTCCAGTTGCCAATCGCGGAGTCTTCCAGGTGGGGCTTGCCGGCGAGACTGCCTGAACCGATGACATTGGAAACCGGCTCGTCAAACCAGCGGAGACGAAAGCCATCACGCGTCCGACGATCAGGAACCAGATTGACGACCGGATTCGTCAGCGAGGATTTCGGAAACGGAACAGGGTCTAGCGAAGTCCACTCGACGGGGAGTTCATCCTCGTCGCCGTACTGATAGGCACAGGAGACGAAGCGCCCCATCGGCAGGTTGGAGAAGCTGGAAAGATCGAACGAACTGCCGGTCAAGGGTTTCCAGGACATGAGGTAATCGTCGGCTTGGGTGTAGGCGACGCTCTGGATGTTGCCCGCCGGCTTGGGTGGCACGATTTCCCGCCACTCCACCGGCGGCAGTGGCAGCAGGTTGTTGACGAATCCGGAGGTCGCCGGTTGCGGGGCGAACAAGGGAAAGCCGTCACTGCGTCGGTCCTGATAGAAGGACCGGGCGGGGCTCGGTGCCACCGTGGGGCTCAGGCGGTTGTTTCCAAAATTCGCTTCATCATAAGGAAGGTTCGATGCCGGGGACCAGACGAGGGTCTCACCCGGCTTGAGCTTCGCGGCGTCCAGCTTGAAGAACATGCTGCCGCGGACTGCTCCGCCGGTGGTGGAACCGCCCAGTCCCCAGAACATCCGGAAGCGCTGTCTTCGGTCTCCCTGCATCGTCACCTCCACGGACTTGCTGCCATTGATCTGCATGAAGATCGCGGACTCCGGGAGATTGAGCGTGAAGTTATAGGGATTCCACAGGGCGACACGGGGATAGAAATGAACCCGCATCGCATAAGGATTCGTAGCCGCAGGATTGGTCGGCTGGTAGTAACTCAAGTTATAATAAAGCGATCCCTCGACGAGCGATGGCATCACATGGGTGGTCGTTCGTTTTTCGAAGTCGACCGACCTCGAACTGCGCCCGCCGGTGTTCTCATCGGACATTTCCCCGATCTCCTGGTCGAGGGTGAGGCTGCCCAGAGGACTGGACTGCGCCCGTCTGGCCCAGGTCCGGAGCAGGCCGAAATTCGGTGAAACGTTGGTGAAGCGTTTCGCCTGACCGGGATTGGCCGAGAGGAAATCCGCACGGCTGTTGGCGGGGCCAACGAGGTTGTCCGAGTCAGTGATTCCCAGCAGCCGGGCCTCGCCCAAGACCGTTTCAGGAATGCTGCCCGAGCTCTCAAGATAGGCCGTCAGATCCCTGCGCCAGCCTCCCTCCGCCACGTTGATCGGCAGTCCGGCCGACCACACGGTCAGATCATGGAAATGGCGGTCCTTCATCCCTGGCTCGACGAGCGAGATCTGGGGTTCGTCCACCAGCAGCTCGCGCTGACGGGTCTCCAGCTCCTTGTTTCCAAACGCCATCCACGAGCTGTCCTGCGCCAGCATCTGGGAAAGGTATCGGGAGTTCGCACGAGTGACGGCCCCGTCCGGGGTCGCGACGTTGGCCTTGGCTCCGAGGTCGCCCACCCACCATGCATAGGCGCCGCTCGGTTTCGAGGATGGTCCGATCGGGACCCTCGGAGCCATCACGATCTCCGCATTGCCAGCACCCTTGCCAAGGCTGCCTTCCTCCACCATGCCCACGAGATTTCCCGACCCTGCGGAACCGTCTTCCGTGAAGACGATGCCTGACTCATTGCCGCTCACCAGACAGGTCGTCCGCCTTTTCGCCGCCTCCCATTTCAAGGTCTTCCTCTGATCAAACAATCCGCCCTTTTCGCCATTGCGGGCGATCCACGGCGTGCCGTTGTCCTGATTGGTTTTCCAGACACTGACCCAGTGGGGATGGGTCGGCAACGCGGTGGTCGGCGTGCCCATCACCCGACCATCGGCGCAAACCCGCTGATCCGGACCCAGATGCTCCTGCAACTGCCCGAGCGCCAGCATCAGGCCGATCCGCGCATTGGCGCGCGCCCGCTGCTGCGGACCGGACTGTGCGGACGTGCGCATCTGGATGGTGGAAAGTCCCAGCAGCCCCAGCGCAAGGAGCGACAGCAGCACCATCATCATCAAGACGGAAACCAGGGCGAATCCCCGTGAGGCAGGCAGGGCATGGGACTTCATGGTTTGAAAACAAAATCTGACGTTCGCCACTCGGATCAAGGAGGCCACCTCGACAGCCGATTGGATCTGTTCAACTATCCGCCAAACTCCCCGGCGCACAGGCGGCAAATGCGACGATTCCGTTTCTCCCGCCGCGCCATCCTCTCGAAAACGTCACCATTCCGTGGCTGAAATCACACACGAGAGAAATCATGGCTCACCGCCAAATGATTCGCCGCGTGATGATTGCGATGGTCCTGCTTTCGAGCGCCATTCTCGCCCAGGAAAAGCCGAAGCCGCATCTGCTGCGCGTCCTGGCCATCGGCGATCCACCTCCTTTCGTCCAGGAAGTCCGTGATGGAGCCCGCTACGAGGTGGCACCTCCCGAGGGGTCGATCCCTCCGCGTTCGCTGGTGATTCCGGTGAAGGTCCCCGAAGGAAAGGACGCGGAGCCGGTCAAACTCCCCCTCCGTCTGCGGCTCGGCCAGGTTTCCCAGCCCATCGAGCTGCCACTGCAGGACCTCCGGGAAATCCAGATCAACCGCGAGCAAGGCTCCAAATGGCTTGCCCTGAAGATCCCTCCCGTTTCTGCCAGCCTCGCCCTGGTCTGCCGGGGACCACGGAATTGGGACGAGCCCCGCGCCATCATCCTCGCGGACGATCCCACCCAGCGCACGGAAGGCACCGTCCATTTCGCCAACCTCTCCGGCCTCACCGTGGGCATCACCCTGGGAGCTGAAAAAATCCGCCTCGATCCTGGAAATGTCTTCTCCCGATCGATCTCCCCGGCCGGACCCGCTCAGCCGCTCACCATCAGCTATGCCGCCACTGAGGGTGGACTGGAGACTTGCCTGAGCTCCGTGCTGGAAGGCACCCGCAACGGTGTCAGGCGCATCATCATCTACACCGCAGACGGCCTCAAAGCCCGCTCCCCGGTGAAAGTCTTCCAACTTGAGGAGACCTTCAACGATTGATCCGCCGAACACCCGCCATCACCGAATTGCGAAATTGCGGTTTCCCGTCGGCGGGGTCCATCTGCTAAGCGGTGGCCGTGACTGAGACCCGGATCATTACCGCCAGCGAGGACGACATGAAGTCGGCCGTCAGCGCAGCCGCCGAATTGCTGGCCGCAGGCGAAATCGTGGCCCTGCCCGCCGAGACCGTGTATGGCCTCGGAGCGGATGCTTTCAATGCCGACGCCGTGGCCAAGGTCTTCGCCGCCAAGGAGCGCCCGTCCTTCGATCCGCTGATCGTCCACATCAGTCGCAAGGGCGAGATGTACGACCTCGCGAAAGTCGATGACTCGATCAAGGACACGGTTGAAAAACTCGCCTCCACCTTCTGGCCCGGGCCGCTGACCCTGGTGCTGCCGAAGAAGGACGTCGTGCCGGACATCGTGACCAGCGGGCTGCCAACGGTCGCCATCCGCCAAAGCGCCCACCCGGTTTTCCGCGCGGTCTGCAAGGAACTCGGCCGACCGATCGCCGCGCCGAGCGCGAACCGCTTCGGCCGCATTTCACCGACTTCGGCCAGCGCGGTGCAGAAGGAACTCGATGGCCGCATCCCGCTGATCGTCGATGGCGGGGCGTGTTGCGAAGGACTCGAAAGCACGATCATTTCCATCGAGCCGCGTGAAGGAAAGAAGCCGCTGTTCTGGCTGCTCCGCGCGGGTCCGGTGACCAAGGAAATGCTCCAGCCTTTCGGTCGCGTCGAGAAGGTGAAACTCAAGCCCGGCGAGCAGATCCAGGCTCCCGGCCAACTCGCCAGCCACTATGCTCCTCGTACTCCGATGATCCTGCTGACGAAGCCCTCCGACTTCGAGCCCGAGGAGGGGAAGCGCTACGGCCTGCTCAGCTATCGCGGCGAGGAGGAAGACGGCTACCTCGACCTCCACGACTGGGAAATGGTCGAGTCGCTCAGCCCCGGCAACGGCAAGCTCGCAGAAGCCGCCATCCGGCTGTTCTTCCTGATGCGCCTGCTCGATGAAGCCGGGCTCGATGCCATCGTCGTTGAGCCCGTGAGCGAGACCGGACTGGGAGTGGCCATCATGGATCGGCTCCGCCGCGCGGCCGCGAAATAATCCGCATTTTCGATGTCCGCCAAAGCCACCTCGAAAGTCAGCGCCGCTGTGATGGCGAGCCGCGTGCTGGGCCTCGTCCGCGATCAGCTTTTCGCCGCGATGTTCGGCTACGGCGTTCTAACAGACTGCTTCAACATCGCCTTCCGCATCCCGAACCTGCTGCGCGACCTCTTCGCCGAGGGCGCGCTTTCCCAGGCCTTCGTCACCACCTTTTCCAAGAAGATCAAGGAAAGCGGTCCGGAGAGCGCCTGGCCGCTGGCGGCGCGAATGATCACGATCGTGGCCGTCGCGATGTCGGCCATCTCGATCATCGGCATCATCTTCTCGCCGCAACTCGTCCATCTGCTGACCGCCTTCGGCACCAAAACTTTCGGTCCTGACGAAGTCGCGCTCACCGTGAAGATGACACGCATCATGTGGCCCTTCATGCTGCTCGTCAGCCTGGCGGCCCTGGTGATGGGCATCCTCAACGCTCGCGGTGTCTTTGGCATCCCGGCGCTTTCCTCCTGCTTCTTCAATCTTGGCTCGATCATCGCCGGCACCGGCATCGGCCTGTGGCTCGATCCGAATCGCGGGCCAATGACGATGGTCGGCATGGCCATCGGCGTGCTGGTCGGCGGTCTCGGCCAACTCGTCTGCCAGTTCCCCGCCCTGCGCCGACTCGGGTTCCGCTGGCGACCGGATTGGAACTGGAACGACTCGAACGTCCGCAAGATCTTCTCACTGATGGGTCCCGCCGTGATCTCAGCCTCGGTGGTCCAGATCAATGTGGTCATCAACTCGCAGTTCGCGACCTCGATCGGCCAGTCCGCCGTCAGTGCGCTCAACGGAGCCTTTCGCCTGATGCAGTTGCCCATCGGGGTCTTCGGTGTGGCAGTCGCCACCGTGACCTTGCCCGCGCTTTCTCTCGCTGCCACCGGCAAGCTCGGCGACGACTTCCGCGGGCTTCTTTCGAAAGGCATCCGCCTCGTGACCTTCCTGGTGCTGCCCTCCGCGCTCGGGCTTTGCTTCCTGGCCGAACCGATCATCAGCGCCCTGTTCGAACACGGCCGCTTCACTCCGGAGAACCGTCTCGTCACCGCCGCTGCCCTGCGTGGCTATGGCATCGGACTGCTGGCCTATTCGTGGTTGAAGGTGCTGCAACCGGCTTTCTACGCCGCAGACCGTAGATGGGTGCCGATGGGGGTCAGCTTCCTCGCCATCGCCCTGAGCGTCGCTTCCAACTGGTACTTCGTCGTCGTGCGCGGCATGGGCGTCGAGGCCCTCGCAATGACGACCAGCCTTGTGGCCACCACGAATTTCATCATCCTCTACGTCGTGATGTCGCGCATGACCTCCGGACTGAAAACCCGCTCCCTGTTCATTCTGGTGGCGAAGCTGGTGATCGCCGGCGGTGGCATGGCCGGAGTCTGTTTCGCGGCGAATCGTTTTGTGTTCCCGGATCTCACCCACATGAACGCCTTCTCCCGCATCGCCGGATTGGCCGTGGTCATCCCGATCGCCGGGGCGATCTACTTCGCGCTCAGCAAGCTCCTCAAGGTCGAGGAGGCCTCCGAATTCCTCGGCATCGTGCAACGAAAGCTCAAGAAGTAGCGTAACTTTCCAAGTTGCGTGCGGGGTGGAGCCCTTCTCTCCCGATGGCCGACCATTCACCTTGGAAGCGCTTTCCCCGAGGGACTATTTCCAAAGCAAGCCCAGCTCGTCCGCTGTCATCGCCCGCCACTCGCCCTCCTCCACATCCTCGGGCAAGGCGAAGCCGCCGATGGCGATGCGCCTGAGGGCGACGACATGATTTCCCGCTGCGGCGAACATCCGCCGCACCTGATGGTAGCGGCCTTCTGTTAGAGTCAGCAGCGCTTCCTTTTCTCCGAGCACTTCCATCGTCGCGGGCAGCAGCGGCGTTTCCTCGGTGCGCAGCATCAGGGTACCGCTGGCGAAAAGCTCCGCCTCGTGGCCCTCGATCTTCCGGTCGAGCGTGACGTGGTAAACCTTCCGCATCACCGTCTTCGGGCTGATCAGTTTGTGAAGCAGTTGGCCGTCATCGGTCATGAGCAGCAGGCCGGTGGTGTCCTTGTCGAGCCGCCCAACCGTGCTCAGCACCGGGTTCCGCAACTCGAAACGGGGCGGCAGCAGATCGTAAACCGTGATGCCCGGATCCTTGGTGCTGCACGTGTAGCCATCGGGCTTGTTGACCACGATCGTCAACGGCGCAGGCGCATCCAACAACTGGCCTTTCACCAGAATCGTCTCATGCGGCGGCAGCTTCGTTTCATCGAGCTTGCGGCCCTCCAGATCGGTGACCGCGCCGGTGCGGATCAGGCGCTGCACTTCCTTGCGGGAGCCGTAGCCGAGGTTGGCGAGGTGCTTGATCAGTTTCATGAAATGAGAAAATTCTAAATTCTAAGCACTAAATTCGAAACGGAAGAGGCCAGAACATCCCTCTTCCATCCGTGTGCATCCGTGTGCATCCTGTTCATCCGTGGTTGAAAATCTTCTCACTTTAAAGTCCGTTCGGCGAAGAGGACCTTGTAGGTGCCGTCCTCGGCGACCTTGCGCCAGGTGAGCTGGGCGGCGTCGAGCTGGCGTTCGTAGGGAAGCTTGCGGTTGGCGACGAGGTAGAGTCGGCCGCCTTGTTTCAGGGATGCGGCAGCGTGTTTCACGAAGGCCACACCGAGATCGATGTCGGTGTTCTGGCCGCTGTGGAAGGGCGGGTTCATCACCACGGCATCGTAGGTGTGCGGCAGGCCTTTCGACACATCGTGCCAATGAAACGCCACCTCGACGGGTGAGTCCTTCAGGTTCTCACGGGCGAGCGCGATGGCGCGGGCGTCGACTTCGTGGAGATCGATCCGCTTCACGTTCGGACAATGATCGGCCACCCAGCGGGTCAGGTAGCCCCAGCCACCACCGAGGTCCGCCACCGCGCCACGCAGGCTGTTGGGAAGATGTTCGACCAGGAGCTTCGAGCCGGGATCGAGGTGATCCGGGCTGAAGAGTCCGGGCTGTACGAGGAACGTCGTACCTGGGATGACACGAACCTTTCCGGCCTCGCGCCACTTCGCGAGAAGCTCCTGATCCCAGGCGGAGGACTTCACCGCGTGAAAGGTGCGACACTTGTGCTTCTGCAGCGACTCCACCGATCCCGCCACCTTCTTGAGCTCCTTCTCAAAGCGTTCCGCACCGCCGAGGTTGGTCATCGAGGCCAGCAGGATGCCGCCGTCTTCGAGGAGATCGTAGGCCTGGGCGAACTGCGCCAGGGTCTCGTCCTTCGATTTTCCCGGCAACATCATCACCAGCGGCCAGGTGCCCACCGGCTCGTCCACACGCTTGAAGCCCGCGCCTTCCCACGTCAACGCCAGCCCCTTGTGGGGCTGCCAGCCAGTCACTTCCGGCCAGGCCTTCAGGTCCGGATGAGCCTCGGCCCCGAGAAACAAGATCCGCGTCGGCACGGACAGCCCGCCCTTGGAAAAAGGCAGCAGCAGGGCTTCGAGGGCGGGTGACATGCGCGAGGTGTAACGTCTGGAAGTTGCAATGGGAACCTGGATTCAGACTTTGTGTCGGATCGTGGGAGATTGAGGATTTTCCGTGCTTTCTCCAGGGTTCGTTCGGTAACGTCGGCGGAGATTTTTGTGCTAACTTCCGATCAGGTCACCGCCATCGCTCCCGATGCTGCTTCATTGAAGGCCGGCAGGGATTTGTCAACGCGGCGCAAGTGGCAGTCGGCGGGGCACGATACGGAGGTGCTCTGGGGTCTCGCGTTGGGCTCCGGGCAGAACCCCTATCAGACGCGCGTGGCATTGTCGGATCTGTCCAGCAAGTGCTCGTGTCCCAGCCGGAAGTTTCCCTGCAAGCACGCGATCGGCCTGATGCTGATGGCCGCGGGCGATCCTGTCTCGCTTTCGGAATCCTCCCGCCCGCCGTGGGTGGTGGAGTGGATGGAGTCCCGTCAGTCACGCGAACAGAAGGCGGCGGAAAAGGCGGTGAATTCCGAGAAGCGCGGGCCGGTCGACGAGAAGGCTGCTGAAAAGCGCAAGGCACAGCGCCAGGAGCGCATCCGTGACGGGATGGACCTGCTCCGACAGTCCCTGCTGGACTTCACCCGCGAAGGCCATGGCTCGGCGCCCGTCCGATCGGTTCAGACCTGGGAAAACCTCGCGAAACGGCTCATCGACTCCCAGGCCCCCGGCATGGCGCGGGAGGTGAGGGCCATTTCCGAGCGCGTCCTTCACGACCCCGACGTGGAGAGGATCCTGCCTCTGGAGCTGGGAAGGCTCTACCTTTTGGTGAAGGCTTTCGAGCGTCGCGATGAGCTGGATGAGGCGGCGCGGGCGGAACTTCTGTCCCTGGTGGGTGACCGCAACAGCCTCGGTGAGATGCTCCCCGAGGATCGCGTTTCGGATGACTGGTTTGTCGCGGGTCGGGAATTGACGGAGTCGGATGGGCTTGTCACCAGCGCTTCATGGTTGATCGGCCGAAGCAGTGGCCGGTGGGCGAGGGTGTTGAGGTTCGCGCCCGTTTCCCAGCCACTGGTGGAGCCGCTACGCTTCGGCGCAACGGCAGAGGCACAACTGGTTTTTCAGCCCGGACTCCATCCGCTGCGCGCCACCGTGCAGGAGCCAGTGGTCATCAAACCCTCGCCACTCCCGGATTGTCGCGAGTCCGGGTTGGCTGACCTGCTGCAAAGACAGGCTGAGGTCCTTTCGATCAACCCATTTCTCCGATCACTGCCATTCCTGATCGAGCTGCGGCCTTCTGCGGATGGACGCGCTTTGGTGGACCGTGAGCGCAGCAGCCTGCCCTGGTGCGCCTCGGCGGACCTGGCGATGCGGGTGGATGCCATCTGTTCGGGAAATCTTCGTCCGGCTTGCGGGGAATGGGACGGTCGTCAACTCCGCTTGCTGGCGATCGCGGATGGTCCGCATTGGTTTTCCCTGGTGCCCCTGCAACGATGAATGCCGACCCCCTGATCACCGTCGCCCTCCTTGGATGCACACGCTCGCCGCAGATGCCGGCAGCTCCGGACGATCGACTGGCATCCACCTGGGAGCCGCTCTCCGCAAGTGGTCCGGAAGAGGTGCTGATGGCGCTGGCTCTGACCGGATCGATGCTGAAGGCAGGGGTGATGACGGCCATGGAAACCGGGGAGCCGGAACTGGGCGTGATCGAAACCCAGGCGGATCTTTCCCCCGCGGCCGTGGATTCGCTCATGCGTCTGTTGAGTGGCGAATGGGAGGAATTCCTGCCGGAATGGATGGAGCTCGCTTCCCTAACAGGCTCCCTGGTTCCAGGACGGGCGGTTCCGGATCTGTTGAGAGCCGCGAACCGGAAGCGGGCCTTGAGACCCTTGATCTCAAGGCTGACCGGTCAGCGGGGACAGAGGCTGGCGCGGCGGCATGCGGAGTTTTCCTGGCTGCTGGTTCATGGCGAAACCGCTGACGATGCCTGGGACTCGGACCGACCGGAGGAGCGTCTCGCCTGGTTCTCCCTCATGCGTCGCGAGGATCCTGATCGGGCCCGTGAGGTGATGTCGGCTCAGTGGGCAGGCGAGGAGGGATCGATGCGTGAGTCATTGGCAAGGATCATCGCGACGTCGCCGCTCAAGGGCGATGAAGCCTGGCTGGAATCAGTGGGCCTGAAGGACCGCCGGCAGGAGGTCCGTGAACAGGTGTTGGTGGCGCTGGGCCAGCTCGAGGGAAGTGCGTTCCGTGAACGGGCCGCGAGCCGTGCGACGGCGATTCTTCGCAGTGAAAAGCGCCTTTTCAAAAATGTGCTGACCTTGAATCCACCGACGGAACATGCCCCGCACTGGGCCGGGGATGGAGTGAAGGAAAAGCCCCCTGTGGGCACCGGCGAGAAAGCCTGGTGGGCCCGACAAATCATCAGTCTGATTCCCTTGTGCGACTGGCCGGGGATGCTTGGCTGCACGGAGGATGAGCTTTTCTCGATGCCGCTCGATCCCGATTGGGCGGAAGTCATCGTGCTGGGTTGGATCGACTCCGCCATGCGCTGGCCTGCAAAGGCGATGCCGGAGTGCTTGATTCCGATGATCCTGGAGCTGAAGAGCTTCCCCGCAGCAGGTCCTCGCCATGTGATCATTTCAAAACTGCTCGAGACGATGGAGCCGCTGCCGCGTCATCGGATGCTGGACCTTCTCGGACCGCAGATGGAGGATCCTGAATTCGTCGCGCTGCTCACCTGCAAGCCTGAACCACCGCCACCGGGTGCGGGCTCCGTGGCCCTCTCGATCCTTGATCGTCTGTTTCTTGGCGGCGGCACCGTGATCGAACGTCATCAGGCCCGTTTGCTTGCGCGCTGTGTGCCGTATCCTGAAATCCCGACCCGCCTGATCGCGATGTCGCGACTCCCCGATCTCACTCCGGCGGCCGAGGAATTCGCCCGCGCCCTGGAATTCCGTCAGGCACTTTTCCTCCAACTCACCTCTTCTCCCACATGAACGCCACCGTACTCCGCCAGCATGCCGAGATCGCCCACGCGGCCGAACTTGCCGCCCTTTCGGCCCACGACGACCGCCCGCGCCCTCCGAAATGGAAGCTCTCACCCTGGGCGGTGACGGACTATCTGTTAGGCGGCACCTTGGCGGATGGAACCGTCATCAGTCCGAAGTATGTCGGCGACCGCCGGATCATCGAAGTGGCGGTGGCCACCTTGGCGACCGATCGCGCGTTGCTGCTGTTAGGCGTCCCAGGCACCGCCAAAAGCTGGGTGTCCGAGCATCTGGCCGCTGCCATCTCCGGCGATTCCACGCGTCTGATCCAGGGCACGGCCGGGACGAGCGAGGAGTCGCTACGTTACAACTGGAACTATGCCATGCTGCTTGCAAAAGGACCGTCCGAGGAGGCTCTGGTCCCGGGGCCGATGTTCCGTTCGATGCAGGACGGCAGACTGTGCCGGATCGAGGAGCTGACCCGAATTCCGTCCGAGGTGCAGGACACCCTGATCACGATGCTTTCCGAAAAGGTCCTCCCAATCCCCGAGCTGTCCACCGAGATTCAGGCGACCGAGGGCTTCAACGTCATCGCCACCGCGAACAGTCGGGATCGCGGCGTGAACGAGCTCTCCAGCGCCCTGCAACGCCGCTTCAACACGGTGGTGCTGCCGCTTCCCTCGTCGCTGGAGGATGAAGTCGAAATTGTCCGCACCCGGGTGGGCTCGATGTCGAAGGCGCTCGCGCTGCCTGCCGAGCCGCCTGCCCTGGAGGAGATCCGCCGGGTGGTCACCATCTTCCGGGAACTCCGCTCCGGTGCCACGGAGGATGGCAAGGCGAAGGTCAAGTCTCCTTCCGGCACGCTGAGCACCGCGGAGGCGATCTCGGTCATGACCAACGGACTCTCGCTGGCCGGTCATTTCGGCGACGGCAAGCTCACCGCCCACGATCTCGCGTCCGGCATGATCGGTGCCATCGTCAAAGACCCGTCGCAGGATCCGGTGGTGTTCAAGGAGTACCTCGAAACCGTCGTGAAGGAGCGCGACGGCTGGAAGGATCTCTATCGTGCCTGCAAGGACCAGATCTAACAGACGATGAATCCCGCCATTTTGCAATGTCTTGAGGCCGCCGCGCATGCCCCGGAAAAGTCCGATGACGCTGTCCAGGCCAGCATGGCGCTGGAGTTTGTTCGGACCGGCAACGAATCGCTGCTGAAGGGGATTCCCGTCGGCACCTGGAGGCAGACCTCCAAACCCGTCTGGGAGCTGCTGGCGAATGAGGCGGTCTGGGGCGAGGCGGCGGGTCGCCTGGTGCGATTCGGCCTGAGATCTCCCGGAAGGGGAGGACAGTTGACGTATTCCCCGACCGGTTGGCTGCTAGAGGCCCTCGGTCATTCATGGACCTCCTCCCGCGCCGGGATCGAACAAGTCCTGGTCTCCCTGGCGGAGCAGGATAGCCGTCGGCGCGAAGTGCTTGCGCCGATGGTGGTGAAGTCGGACAGCTCCGGGGAAAGGAACTGGGGACTCGCGGGCACGGGGGCTGATTCCGCCCAACCTGCCTTCGCGTCGCCTCTTGAAGCCTGGATCTTCGAGGCCGATGACCGTGGACTCGTCGCGGCGATTGACGAGGCGGGAGGGACCAGTCGGTTTCTCGACGCGGTGATCAGGTTCCGGCCTGGTGCCATCGAACAGTGGCACAAGCAATCCGCAGGACCCAACGTTCCCATCTGGCTGCGGATCATTTCACTGACCGATCGCTTTGATGCCCTCGGCCTCTCGGCGGCCCGAAGGGCGAGCCACGCAATCACCCGCTACCAACTGCTTCACGGTTTGCAATCGCTGCGTGGCGGGCTTGAAAGCGAAGTCACCGAGGCTGCCAAAGAGCCCGAAGCGCTCAACGGATCGCACGCCTTCCAGTGGCTGCTGGAACGGGAGCCGGATGGAGTGCTGGAGAGGATGGCGGAGGTGGTGAGAAGCGGGAAGATGAAGGGCTACATGTACCTTTTCCCGGAAGTCATCGATCATGCGATCAAGGAATGGGAAAGGGGCGGCAGGGCCTTTTTCGGCTGCTTCCGGGAAGGTGGGTCGGCTTGGATGGAGACTGCGGCCCTGAAGCAGTTGCTGGCCGCGTGTCCCGCTCCCGCAGGCGTGGAGGAAGTGGTTCTGGATTGGATCGATGGACGCTCGCCCGACGATTCGGCCACCTTGTGGGAGATGTTCGTCGAGTGGCTGGGAGCACGGGATGCCGCCAGCCCCCTTTCACCGAGGGTGAGTGCCACGCTTTGGAGGCTGCTTGGCTCGTCCTCGGTCAAGCTTCGCGGCGCGGCGGCGGATGGTCTGCTGAAGCTCAACGAGGACCCGCTTGTTGACCAGGCCGCCTCGCTGCTGTCCGCCGGGAAGTCGGATGAAAAGTTGGGAGCCCTGGCGGTTTTGGGACGCGTGAAGGATCCGGGGGTTGGAGACATCCTGACCGCTGCGATCGAATCGGAAAAGAGCGAGAAGGTCCGCAGTGCGCTTCACCTGGCCTTGAAGGGCTTTCGCGACGCGCTACCCGCTGGCGAAGGTTCCTCCAGGCCGGAAGCTTCGCTGGAAGAGCTTCGGAAATCGATCCTCAAGCAGTCCGACAGGCTGCGTGTTCCCAGTGCGGCCTGGTGGAACCTGGAAGAGCTGCCCCTGCCTTCCTATGAAGATGGCAGCCTGATGACCCGCGACGAGCTGGCTTTCGTGATCACGAAGCAGGCGAAGCACAAGACCCTTGAGCCGGCTCCTGAAATCGCTCCGCTCCTCAGACAGGTCAATCGAACGACCTCGGCAACCCTGGCGGTGACCTTGCTCGGGAATTTCCTTTCATCCGAACAGGCGGCCTCCGATCGATGGGCGCTCGCTCTTGCGGGTTTGTTGGGAGACAACCGCATCATCACGCTGCTGCTGTCCCGCATCAACGACTGGTGCGAGAACTCCCGGCACAAGCTTGCGGAGTATGCGGCCCAGGCGATTTCCCTGCTTCCTGGAAACGAGCCATTGATGGTGTTGGACACCCTTTCCAACCGCTATCGGAGCAAGTTCAAGAACGTCGGAAAGGCCTGTGCGGAGGCCTTCAACGCGGCCGCGACCGCACGCGGCATCACGACGGATGAACTCGGCGATCTGGTGGTGCCGGACTTCGGATTCGATGCCGATGGGATCCGCAGGTTCGATTGGGAGGGAGATGGCGTGAGCGCCGAGTTGGGAGCGGATTTCAAGCTCACCTGGTTCGATCCGATCACCGACAAGTCATGGAAAGCCCTTCCTGCGAGTGCGCCTGAGTCGATCAAGACCGAGGTCAAGACGCTGGTCAAATTGTTGAGGGAAGCCGTGAAGGGTCAGACTGCACGGTTGGAAATGACGCTCGTCCGGCAACGCCGCTGGCCTGTCGGGCGGTGGCGTGAACTTTTCGAGAATCATCCGCTGCTCCGATCGTTCGCCAGCAGCCTGGTGTGGGGAGTTTACGACGAAAACGGCGCTCTGCTCCGCACTTTCCGGCGATATCCGAACGGACTGTTGGCGGATGCTTCGGGGGCCCTGGAGGAGCTTCCCGAGACGGATGCGAAGATCGGCATGGCGCATCCGCTGGAGATGGAGAATGCGGCTCTCAATGTGTGGCGTGCCCATCTCGCCCGCTTCAAGGTGAAGCCACCCTTTCCGCAGATCGACCGCCCGGTGGAATTGCCAGACCCGCTGCATGGAAACCGGCGTGAGATCGCGGTCACGAAGGGAAGAAACCTCAGCGCGGGAACCTTCCGCTCACGAAGCGAAAGGCGCGGCTGGGCACGGGGCTCGGTGGTGGATGCCGGTGGGATTTCAAGCTACTACAAGCTCTATCCCGGGGCGGGCGTCGAGGTCATCCTGCCGACCGAAAACTTCTGGGTCGGCTGCGATCCAATGGAAATCATTGAACTAGGTGCGGCGTACTTCGTGAAGTCGGAGTCGGTCGAGCGCGGCAGCTATGTCTGCAATGAACCGTCACCGGATGACCCTCGGGTCCTCCGATTTGATCAGGTGTCCGCCGTCGTGTTTTCAGAAACGCTGGGGGACCTCAAGGCCATCATCGCGACCAAGGAATGACGACGCTCTTCGGCATACGGCATCACGGACCCGGCTGCGCCCGAAGCCTCCTGGCGGCGCTGGAGGCCCTGTCGCCGGACGTCGTGGTGCTGGAAATGCCGCAGGACGCGGAGGCGATGCTGATCCACGCCGCGGATGCCGACATGAAGCCACCGGTGGCATTGCTGATGCATGAGGTGGAGCGGCCGGAGAGGGCGTCGTTCTATCCCTTCGCCGCATTCTCGCCCGAGTGGCAGGCGGTCCGGTGGGCGCTCGCGAAAGGCGTTCCGGTCCGTTGTTTCGATCTTCCGGCGGCACATGCCTTTGCGCTGCGGCAGACAGCGGAACCCATGGCCCCGCGACCGGATGCCTTCGAGTGGTTTGCCAGGGCCGACGGCTACAGCGATGGAGAGCGCTGGTGGAACGATCGCGTCGAGGAGCGCAGCAATGATCAGGACTTCTTCGCCGCGATCCTGGAGGCCGTGACCGCATTGCGCTCCGAATTGGCGGAGCCCGAGTCACGCGAGTCCCTGTTGCGGGAAGCCTGGATGCGCAAGACGCTCCGGGCGGTCGAGAAGGAGGGATTTACGACAATCGCAGTAGTCTGCGGGGCCTGGCACACGCCGGCCTTGTCGATGAAGGTGAAATCCTCCGATGACGCCGCGCTGCTGAAGGGCCTGCCCAAGGAAAAGGTGGCCGCCACCTGGATCCCGTGGACCTTCGAGCGTCTGACCTTCGCCAGCGGCTATGGTGCGGGCATCACTTCCCCGGGCTGGTATGATCATCTGTGGTCGTGCCGGGGCGATGCCATGACAACCTGGTTGACGCGGGCCGCAAGGTTGTTCCGGAAAGAGGGACAGGACGCTTCATCAGCCTCGGTGATCGAGGCCGTCAGGCTATCCAACGCCCTTGCCGGACTACGTGGCCGACCGCAGCCCGGATTGAATGAAAGCCTGGAGGCGATCCAATCGGTCTTCTGCCAGGGCGATCCGCTGCCGCTCCAATTCCTCAACAGCAAGCTGCTGATCGGCGAGCGCATGGGCGAGCTTCCCGAGGGACTCCCGAAAATGCCCCTTCAACAGGACATCGAGTCAACCCAGCGGAGGCTGCGCTTGAAACCGGCAGCCTCGGTCACGCCGGTGGACCTCGATCTGCGCGAGGAAGGGGGCCGGGCGCGCAGTGTCTTCCTCCACCGCCTGACGGCCCTCGCGGTGACCTGGGGGCACAAGGAAAGGGCTCGGACCCGCGGCACGTTCAAGGAGCGCTGGGTGCTGCAATGGAAGCCGGAGCTGGCGGTTTCGATCATCGATGCCTCAGCGTTCGGAAACACCGTGGAGACCGCAGCGGCGCGCCGGCTCGTGACCCTTGCCACGACGGCTCCGGGTCTGGGAGGGATCACGGAAAAGCTCGACCTTTCCCTGCTGGGCGAGCTTCCCGAGGCAACGGCTGCGTTGTTGCTGCAACTGGAGGCTGCGGCGGCCACCTCGGTGGATCTAACCGATCTGCTGGCCTCGGTTCCCACCCTGGCCCGCATCGCGAGATACGGGGATGTACGGGCCACCGACGTGGAGTCGGTGACTGACCTGATCCGCGCCTTCGCTTCCCGGGTGAATGCAGGACTACTTGTTGCCGCAAGCGGGATCGACGACATGGCTGCGGAGCATCTTTCGAAGGCGGTGAGCGATCATGCCTCCGCGATGATCCTGATCGACGACCGTGAACTGGCAGCGGAATTCCACGCGGTGCTCGGACGCATGGCCGAGGCGAGCAGCGTTCATCCAAAGGTTCAGGGCCGCGCCGTGCGCCTGTTGCGGGATGCGGGCGCGCTCGGCGATGACCTGACCGCGAGACACCTCGGATTCGCGCTTTCGCCCGGGATGCCGGCCCGGGCAGGAGCCGATTGGCTGGAGGGATTCCTCCAGGGCGGTGGAAGCCTGCTGGTTCATGACCGCTTGCTGCTTGGACTGGTCGATGATTGGTTGAAATCGCTCAGCCCCGATGGCTTTCAATTGGTGCTGCCACTCCTACGCCGGACCTTTGGGGGCTTTTCTGTTCCCGAGCGAACCCGGATCGCCGCGAATGTCGCCAGTGGCACGCAAGCCGTGGCAACCAGGCAGCCCATGAACCTCGATCTTCCCAGAGCGCTTCCCGCCGTGGCGGCGGTGGCCAGGCTGTTGGGACTTCCAGAACCCTCATGAACGATCCCGAACAACTCCGACGCTGGCGGCTGGTGCTGGGTGCGCAGGCCTGTGAGGCGATGACCGTGAGCCTTGGACAGGAGGATGCGCGGATGGACGATGCCCTGGAGGCACTCTACGACCAATCGGAGATGAAGGGCGGTCTGGGAGGATCCAAGCCGAACGTTTCACGGTGGCTCGGCGATATCCGGCGTTACTTTCCGACCGAGGTTGTGCAGGTGATGCAGAAGGACGCCATCGATCGGCTCAATCTCAAGCAACTGTTGCTCGAACCCGAAGTGCTCAGCCAGGCGGAGCCGGACGTGCATCTGGTCAGCACCCTGCTTTCCCTGAACCGCGTGATTCCTGAAAAGACCAGGGAGACCGCAAGGATGGTGGTTCGCCGTCTCGTGGAACAGCTCATGCGGAAGCTTGAGCAACCGACCCGCCAGGCCGTGCGCGGCGCGCTTTCGAAGAGCCTGCGCAACCGCCGTCCGCGTTTCAACGAGATCGACTGGCCGCGGACGATCCGCGCGAACCTGAGGAACTATCTTCACGAGCACCGCACCATCATTCCGGAAACGCTGATCGGCTACGGCAGTCGCCGTAGTTCGCTCCGTGACCTCATTCTCTGCATTGACCAGAGCGGCTCCATGGCTCCATCGGTGGTGTATTCCTCGATTTTTGGGGCGGTCATGGCTTCTCTGCCCGCCCTTTCCACACGCTTCGTACTGTTCGACACGGCGGTGGTGGATCTCACCGAGGCACTATCCGATCCGGTGGACCTGCTCTTCGGCGCCCAACTCGGCGGCGGCACGGACATTCACAAGGCCCTGACCTATTGCGAAAGCCGCATCACCCGCCCGAAGGACACCATCCTGGTGCTTGTGTCGGATCTCTGCGAGGGCGGCAGCGTGGCAGGCATGATGCAAACGGCAGCACGCTTGAAGGAAGCCGGAGTCACCGTCGTCAGCCTCCTGGCCCTCAGTGACGAAGGAAGGCCTTCGTTTGATGCAACAAACGCCAAGGCCTTCGGGGCACTCGATATCCCCGTCTTCGCCTGCACACCCGACCGCTTTCCTGACCTCATGGCTGCCGCACTCTCAAAGCGTGATCTCACCCTTTGGGCGAACGGGTCAGGAATCTGAAGGCTTTCGATCGGTCGATCCGTAGATGGGTTCCCTGTGTCCACAGCTTTGAACAAAGCCCTCCGCTTCCTCACCCCAATGAACCCCAGCTCGAATCAAGCGCACGTCCCTAACTCGATCTTGCCGCCGAGCCGCAGGCATTTTCTGAAGGCCTCGTCGCTTGTGGCGCTTGGAGCCCTCGGCACGCGTGCAGTGGCCGGACCTTCGATCGTGGTGAAGTCCCCCACCGGCATCCGGATCGAGGAGGTGAAGGTGGCCTTCGAGGAGTTCCGCTATCGCGCTCCTTACAAGTTCGGCGGCGTGGCGGTGGATCGGGTGACCTTGCTGAATGTCACGGTCCGGGTTTCCTCGCCGGATGGAAAGGAAACGAAGGGCTTCGGATCAATGCCGCTGGGAAATGTCTGGTCGTTTCCTTCCAAGGACATGCCCTACGACACGACGCTCGGCGCGATGAAGGAGCTGGCCGGTCGGCTGGCGAAAATCACAGAGAGCTACAAGGCCACGGCTCATCCGATCGAGATCAACCACGAGCTTGAGCCCGAGTATCTGAAAGCAGCGGCCGATGTTTCCAAGGAGCTGAAGCTGACGACACCGATTCCCAAGCTCTGCACCCAGGTCACCGCCAGTGCCATCGATGCGGCCCTCCATGATGCCTTCGGGAAATCGCTCGGGGTCAATTCCTTCCAGACGTATTCGCCCGAGTTGCTCGGCCACGACCTCTCGCGCTACCTCAACGACGAGTTCCAGGGCCTGTCGCTGCAGTCCTTCGTTAACCCGGCCCCTCGCGACTGGATCTGGTTGTTTCACTCCGTCGGCGGGCTGGACGCGGTGGCGGACTCCGAGGTGAAGGAGCGACTCAACGACGGGCTGCCCGAGACGCTCGGCGAGTGGATCAAGCGCGACCATCTCCAGCGGATCAAGATCAAGCTTCAGGGCGAGAATTTGGAGTGGGACATCGCACGCACCGTGGCGATCGACCGCGTGGCACGCGAGGCCGATCCGAAAGCGGATTGGAAATACTGCTGTGACTTCAACGAACGCTGTCCCGATGTGGAGTATGTGCTGGAGTTTCTGCGCAAGGTGAAGGAGCAGACGCCGCAGGGCTTCGAGAGCATTCTCTATCTTGAACAGCCGACCCGTCGCGATCTTCAGGCAGATCGGAAGAATGTCATGCATCAGGCCGCGAAGCTGCGACCGGTGGTGATCGATGAGTCTCTAACAGATCTGGAGAATCTCCTGCTCTCCCGCGAAATGGGCTACACCGGTGCCTGCCTGAAAGCCTGCAAGGGCCAGTCCCACGCGATGCTGATGGCGGCGGCGGGTCAGAAATTCGGCATGTTCCTCTGCGTGCAGGACCTCACCTGTCCGGGAGCCTCGCTGATTCATTCGGCCGGCATCGCCTCGCACATTCCGGGCCTTTCGACGATCGAGGCAAACTCGCGCGAATATGTTCCTGCTGCGAATGCGGGATGGACGGAGAAGTTTCCCGGCCTGTTCGACTCCAGGGATGGAAAGCTCGATACGCGGAAATTGACCGGACCGGGGCTGAGCGCGGTGTGATCGACAACTCCGCGAGGAATCACCCGCCATCGAGTTTTGCTCGAACCTTGGAGTGCGGTGGGAAGTGAAACGCCACACCGCTTTGGCATGCGGGACGAGGGTCCGGACGCTGGGGTGGGAGCAGTTCATCTCACACCTGACCTCAGAGGGATGATCGGGTGCGGGTGACGGACTGATTTTCGCTCGAAGGACGGCTACCAACGCCGCATCTGAAAGCGGTGTGGCGTTTCACTTCCCACCGCACTCCAAGGTCTCAGACATTCCATGCTCAGTCTTCAGCGATCTGCCATGCCGGGATGGAGACGGAGGCAAAGGGCCGGTTAGGAGCCCGCGCTCCGAGGATCAAACACAGCGGCCAATCGCTTGAATCGCCGAGCTCTTCTGACCAGCCAGGTGATCCAGACAATGGAGAAGAGGAGGATCAGGAACCAGTGGGCGATTCCGACTTGCCACCAATGAGGCAGCATTTTGCTTTCGATAGGCCAGGGCATCCCTTGAAACGATGCACCTCCGTCGCTCCAGAAACAGACATTGCTCGCGCTGGAGCCTACAAACGGAATTGAGCAGACAGTCGCCGCTTGATCTGCAGACTGGGATGAAGCAACAGACAAAAGCCCACCACTCTGAACAAACATGATGTAATGGCCTGAACTGGGAGGCCCCAAACATAAGGCGTCCACAGTGTGGCTAGAGCGGACCCAGCCCCAGCAAAGTGATGCGATGATGAAGATCCCGAACCAGAAGGATTTCCAGCGATGGAATGGGCGTGGGTTCATGCGCGTGGGGTTGGTCGGGACAGGGATGGAGGCTACGGAGCCGATTGGGAACCCGCGCTCGCGCTTTCGAACTCACTCGCCAGTCGATTGAATCTCCAAGCCCTCCTGACCATCCAGATCATCCAGATGATGGCGAAGAGGAGGATTAGGAACCAGTGGGCGATTTCAACTCTCCACAAATGAGGTTCACTGTGGCTTTCGATCGCCCAAGGCATCCTTGCGACTGATCGACCTCTAGCATTACTCCAAACGCTCACATTGCTCCTGTCGGAACCGAACAAGGGCACTGCGCAAATCATCGCCCCGTGGTCCGGCGACCCTGCCGAAACGACAGATAGCCCCTTATCCGACTGCACAAGCATTAGGTAATAGCCGAACCGTGGAGGCCCTAGACAAACTGATTCTTCAAATCGTGTCGAACGCTGCCAGCCCCAGCAAAGCGAGGCGATGACGAAGATCCCGAACCAGAATGATTTCCAGCGATGGAATGAGCGTGGATTCATGTGCGTGGGGTTGGTCGGGACAGGAATGTCCCGACTCCTTATAGCACACTCCCGTAAAGCGTGAAGCCGGAGCTGGACTCGACCTGGATGTCGAGGAGCTGGCCGGTGAGCTTGTGGGGGTCGCCGTCGAAGATGAGGATCTTGTTGTGGCTGGTGCGGCCGCTCAGGGTCTCCTTGTTGTTCTTGCTCGGGCCTTCGCAGAGGACCTGCTGGACGGTGCCGACGAGGGCGGCGTTCTT
>JAIXPW010000182.1 GCA_027485995.1 Verrucomicrobiaceae bacterium | reverse complement strand
ATTGCCGTGGCGGACCGGCTTGAAGGGGGCCATTTCGCGCTCCAGCGCGGCGAGCACGTCGTCCTCGGCGGTGAAGCTGCGGGAGGCCACCCCGGAGCGGACGGTAAATTTCCTACCACGGGCCTCGTAAACGCGGCGTGGGTTGGTGCCGAGGATCGACCATCGGCCGCTCTTGTCCGTGCTTTCGGCACTTTCCAAAAGGAACGCATGCCGGCTGTCGCGCACCTTGAGGTAGGCGGACAGCGGGGTTTCGAAATCAGCCGCGAGCTGGGTATAAATGGGAACGACGTTCCCCTTTTCTGCCAGCTCGGCAAAGGCTTCGAATGACGGCTCAACCGGGATGGAATTCACGACGCGCGGGAGCATGGCGGGAACCGTCCAGAGGGCAAGCGAGGATTGCCTCAGGGCTTTTCCGGTGGAGCGGGGTCGAAGGAGACGTTGTCCATGACCGCCCCTTTGATCTCGTTGGACCTGTACGCGGAGGCCGAAAGGCCTTCTTCCAGGACAATCGATGGCGTCTTGCCGGACTGGATGCGGTTGTTGGTCACGACGAGCTTCTGGGAAAGGGTGCGAACCACGAGACCGCCGAGGAGATTTCCGCTGATCGAGTTGCCGCGGACATCACCGGACGCCGCGCTGGCAAGGACGAGGCCGAACTCCCGATTTGCCTTCAACTGGTTGTCGGAAACCGTCACGGCTGCGGTTTTCGCGTCGATCTGGATCCCGTTGCGGCTGTTGCCCTCGGAGCGGTTGGCGGTCAAGGTCCCGCCTGCGCCGTCCCAGAGGTCCAGCCCGTGCTCGAAATTTCCTGTGGCCTCGCACTCCCGCGCCAGCAGCGTCGATCCCGGGCCACTGGCGGACGCCCCGTCCCAGCCATTTCCGGCGAAGCGGCAGCGTAGGGCGCTGGCCGTGCCGCCTCCGATCACCGCGAGCCCATGGCCAGCTCCATCGAGGAAATGACAATCGGTGAAGCTCACTTCGCCCCCCTTCACGAGTCCGACCGAGAAGCGCTCGGCTGCGGGATCGAGCAACTGGTGCCGGAAGGTGATGCCCGTCACACGCACGCCCCTGGCTCCGGGACCGAAGGAAATCACTGCGCTGCTATCAGCCGGGCACTCCACCTCGGTCTTGCCCGAGCCTGCTCCTTGCAGTTCCACTTCCTTGTCGATCAACAGGGGCCCCTTCCACTGACCGGCATCGATGACGATCCGGTCACGGTCATGCGCATTCGCAAGTGCGTCCGCCGGAGTGGCGAAGTCCCCCGGAACCCGCACCGTCCGCGAGTAGGACGACATCTTTTCCAACAAGGCGGCGACTTCCTTGTCGGCCGGAGCCAACACGGCCGCCTCATGGAGAATTTCCAGGGCCTTCGGATTGAAACTGCCCTGATCGAGGGCCTTCGCCTGCTTCAGGAGGTCGGCCGCGCGGTTGAAATCGAGTTCCTGCTTTCTCTGCCCGGCCGTGGCTTCCGCGAGGATCGTCGTGGCTTCCGGCTGGCCCGGAACCGTGTGAAGAATGGCAGCGGATGCCGTGATGGCTCCTTCCCAGTCGCGGGCATCCAGCTTGAGCTTGGCCGCCAGCAATTCGTTCTGGATCTTCTCGAAAGACCTTGCCCGCTCGATCCGTCCGCGCAGTTCGGTGGCCCCTGGATCGCCGGGGCGCATGGAAAGCATCAGCTCGACCGCCTTCTGCGCGTCGTCGAGCCGGTTCGACTCCAGGGCCGCCAGACCCTCGCCCATCCAGTAGCCGAGGAACTGCCTCTGCTCCTCATCGATTCCGGCCTCGATGCTACGGCGGCCCATGCTCACGATCTCGGAATCCGGAGCCAGGACCTCGATCTGCTCGTAGGTCTCCCGGGCCTCCTGCCAGCGTCGGCTCTCGATGAAAGTCGCCCCCTGGCGCTCAAGCAACGTGACATGGCCTTTCAGTTGGAGCTGCTTGTCCTCCTCAATCCGGAGGTAGACGTAGCCGCCGCCCATCGCTGCCAACAGCAGCACCAGCGACCAATTGAGGACCTTGGATCCCTTTCCACGCTTCGAAATCACGGGAGCTGGCTCTGGCCGTGCGGATTCTTCGGTGACCGCAGCAGGCAATCGAGGTGGTTCGGGAACCAGGGTGGGCTCCGGCGTGACCCGGACCTCAGGCAACTCCGTCTGCTCACGGAGTGCCGCCAACGCGCGATCCAACTCCATCAGGGCTTCCTGATAGCGCAGCGCCAGCGTGTCGTTCGGGGCCGATCTGACGAACTCCGCGATGCGCTCACGGGCTTCCCGAAACTCGGCCAAATGGGCGGCAGCGTCATCGTCCGGCCCCAGGCCGAAAACCTTTCTGGCGTCTTCCAGCGTCATCGCTGCGGGACGCTAGCAACCGCTCCTCAGCAGGGAAAGCGTTCGTTTGCAGGGCTTTGCCGATGGTGGCCTATCAGCCATCCTTGTCCGGGTTCTCGATGTTCAGGATCCTGGCGAAGGCAAAGAAGATTCCGAAGAACACGATCCCGGTCGCGAGGTTGTTCAATCCTTGAATGGCCCCGCCAATCAATCCGATCACACCCGTGATGATTGAGATCACTCCCACGAGCCCGGAAAGGATCTGTGCGACATAGATCGTGACGGTTGCGAATCGTGTGTATTCAAGTCCTTTCATGCGTGTGGGATTTCAGTGGTTCGGTGGTCGTCATCACATGCTTGGTTCTTGGCACCCGCGCCCTTGTGTGGATGGGGGTCTTCATGTGTCCCATGTCGAGTCCCATGTCTGGCATAGGGCTAAGAACTCATCAATGAATGCCATCTGTGGCTGCGTGATCAGATCGAAGTGCGTCCTCCTCCGGCAGGCGGTGTGGACCGCATCCCAGTGACATAATGGAAAGTCTGCAAGGAAGTGTCGCAGAAAGGCCGGTAGGTAAAATCGCCAACCCTCGGCATCCGAGAAGGTGAAATACTCCTGAAACTGTCTCGTGGCTTCGGCTGAAACCTCCGTCCAGTGCAGTTCCGGGTCGAGTGCAGCCAACTCTCTGCATCGCTTTTCGGTCAAGATCCACTCATCATCGTAGCCGCGTGCCACATGCAGGGTGACTCGAGGCCGTGGAGGATCGCCGAATACGTCCGGGAGGCGAACGGCAAGATCCATCGCCTCCGAATGGGCTACCAGCCATCGATCATAATGCTCGGCGATTGCTTCCATTCGCGTTCCACTCTCTCGCAACTCCTCTCGGGTCGGAAAAGGCACTCTCATCGATTCGGGCATGGAAGTGGCGCATGTTGAGTTGGGCGAACTGTCATTTAGCCACCCGTCGTATGACAGGAAGAATCTGTAGCAAAGGCGATGGGGACAAGGCGGAAGTTCCCGGCGTCATCTCCAGCTTCGCAGCGACCGGAGTGGGGACATTCCTTTCCCCATTCTGCCGTCCTCCGCCTCAGACACCACAGGAGTGTGGTGACTCCAGAACTCAATCGTGAGTCGATCCCTCACAGGGACTTTGAAATGACCCCGGCAAGCAATGGATCCTGTCCGCCGTTGGATCGAGGGTCTTCTGCAACTTCTAGTCCCAATAACTTTTGTGGAAGAAGACCAAACCCGAAGCGCTGTCGTGCCAGAGATACTCCCGGAACTGAAATCCTTCATTCGCTGGAGTGTCATCCTGGGATCTGGAGAAGATGACGGTGCTTGGAGGAACGGTCTTTGGCCACCAAGTGGGTGATGCAGAACCACTGTCGGTCGGATCGACACTCATCTGCCCCTTTTTGAATCCCCCCAGAACAATCTTATCGAATGAGGCCTGGTCGAAGGAGAAGCTCAACCATTGTCCATAAGCTCCATCCATGACTCCTCGGTTGGAAAGGTCGGAATAGTTGATGGTCGTGATCGTGGTCGGTGGAGAAAACCCAAAGGCACTGGTGAACTCAGCTTCCTGTTCCTTCCTGGTCTTGGCTTCACCGGAACGAGAGCAAGACGCCAACAAGATGGATGGCACGATCAAGAGTATGCAGCAGGCAATCTTCATTTTTGCAGAACAGTTATTCGATGATTCACCGCATCGGATGAAGAATCCGAGGCAATCGCTGCGGGAACAAGGAGGAAATTTCCGGCTGTCGACCAATGGTTCGCAACGACTGGAGTGGGGACATTCCTGTCCCCACTTTGCAGTCCTCCGCTGCAGACACCCCAGGACTGTGGTGACTCCAAACGACAGAATCGCGAGGCTGTCTTCTCGAGGGACTTCGAAACGACTCCGGTGAACGATCAAGATCAAGTGGAGATCGTGATGCCCGGTGCGGTGGGACGGTAAAGGTTGTGATGCTATGTCGCACTCATCCACCGAGGGGATAAAAGCCTGGATTCAAGCAGTGACTTTGCCCGCCGTTGGAGGGAGCGACTTCGCTTTTGGGGCTTCTCAGCAGAAGAGGAAGTAGGATGATGCAAGGATGGCACCGAGGATTCCCAGCAACGAAATCGTTGTGCCTATTCTGAATGTGAGATAGTGAGGAACCAGTCCCCAGAACCATCTGAAGTGGCTGAAGGAACTTAGGAATCCATAGCCAACGCTCATGGCGCGAGCCGTATCTCCGGTGACTGTCATTCCCGATCCCTTACTGGGCCAATACGCCTCTCCGGAAATCCAGATCTGGATCGCATAGGCAATCAGCCCGAGAGGAAGTGCGATGCCGAGAAGGATCTGCTTCACGCGCCCGCCCTCCGGCGGGTAGGCGAGGTCCTCGGCCATATCAACTGCCGTGTGACGATATGGATTATCGAGCCAGCCCATTTTTGGTGGAGAGTTGCGAGGAAGATCCAGCCCGAGGTCGAAGACGACAAGGAGGAAGTTCCCGTCTTCCTGCCCCAGCTTTGCAACGAATGGAGCGGGGACACTTTTGTCGCCATTTCGCCCCCCTCCGCCGAAGACACCACAGGAGTGTGGTGACTCCGTTAAACGAAGCGTTGCACGATCGGCATGCGGCGGCCGATGCCGAAGGCCTTGGTGGTGACGCGGAGGCCGGGGGCGGCTTGCTGGCGCTTCCATTCGTTGAGGTCCACGCGACGCTGGATCCAGCGCATGGTCGATTCCTCGAAGCCGTTGGCAATGATCTCGTCGGCGGAGAGGTGCTGCTCGACGTACTGCTCCAGGATGGCATCGAGGATTTCATACGGCGGCAGCGTGTCCTGGTCCTTCTGGTCCGGCCGCAGCTCGGCGCTGGGGGGCTTGTCGATGGTGTTCCAGGGAATGATCTCCCGCTCGCGGTTGATCCAGCGCGAGACCTCGTAAACACGGATCTTCGGCAGATCGGAGATGACGGCCAGACCGCCGCACATGTCGCCGTAGATCGTGCAGTAGCCGACGGCGAGCTCGCTCTTGTTGCCGGTGGTTAGAAGAAGGTGGCCGAACTTGTTGGAGAGCGACATCAGGAACAGCCCGCGGATGCGCGCCTGCATGTTCTCCTCGGTGACGTCCTCCTTGAGATCGCCGAAGATCGGCTTCATCGAGGTCTTCACAGCCTCGAAGGCGTTCTGGATCGGCACGGTGTCGCAGCGGATGCCGAGGTGCTTCGCCAGCGCGATGGAGTCATCGACCGAGCCTGACGACGAGAAGCCGCTCGGCATGGTGAGTCCGTGAACATTTTCCGGTCCGAGGGCATCGGCCGCGATCACGGCTGTTAGAGCGGAGTCGATACCACCGCTGAGGCCGAGGCAGACCGAGCTGAAGCCGCACTTCGTGACGTAGTCGCGCAGGCCGAGAACGAGGGCGCGGTAGAGATCCTCGGACGCATTCGAAACGAGTGGTGGGGCTTCCGTTTTCGAAAGCGTATCGACCACCACACAGGACTCCACGAAGCCACCGAGCTGGGCCAGCACCCGGCCATCGGCGGCGACGGCGAGCGAGTGACCATCGAACACGAGCTGATCGTTTCCACCGATCGAGTTGCAATAAACGACCGGCACGCCGTGTTCGCGGGCCACATCGGAAATCATCGTGCGTCGCGTCTGCGGCTTTCCGGAATGGAAGGGCGAGGCGCTGAGATTGAGGATGAGGTCCGCGCCCTGGCCGCGGAGTTCGGCGACGGGGTCGCGTTCGTAGAGCGGGCGCTGGAGGTAGTCCTCGGTCCAGATGTCCTCGCAGATCGTCAGGCCGATGCGGTGGCCGTTCCACTCGATGATTTCGCAGTTTTTTCCGCCTTCGAAGTAGCGTCGCTCATCGAAGACATCGTAGGTCGGCAGGAGGGTTTTCCAAACCTTGTGGCGGATCGTTCCATTCTCGAGCCACGCGGCGGCATTTCGGAAAGGCTTTCCGGGACCGGGGTCGGAGTTGTGGTCGACGTAGCCGACCACGAGCGGCACCTCGCGGATTTCCTCGGCCAGGTAGTCGAGCGCCTGAAGGCACTTCGGCACGAACTGGGACTTGAAGACGAGGTCGCGCGGCGGGTAACCGACGAGTGACATTTCCGGGGTCAAGACCAGCTCGGCACCGGCATCGAGACACTCGCGATAGGCGGCCATCAGGCGCTTCACGTTTCCGGGAAAGTCCCCGACGACCGCGTTGATCTGGGCGATGCCAATCTTCATGGGCGAACCGTGTACGGGATCACCGGACTCGGCAAGCGCGGGAGGCAAGAGCCGTGGACAGCAAAAAGCCGCCCGGGAACGAATCCCGGACGGCTTGAGGGAAGCGGGGCTTCAGGCAGGGATCACTGCGGCTGGATCACGGCGCGGAGGAAGTCCTTCGCATCGGCGGCCACGGTGCCCGGGGCACGGAAGCTGCGGTAGGTCCAGCCACTGCTCAGGGTCGGAAGGCCGGCCTGGATGGCGGTGAGGTCGCCCGTGTCGGTGACTTCCGACACATCGCGGGTCCAGGCGGAAAGGTCGCTGGAGCCCTGGATGCGATAGACCAGAGTGTCGATCACGGCGGAGACTTCCTCATTGGTGACGCCATCGTTGCTGAAGGTCGCCGAGCTGCGGACTGGAACGGTGAGGGTCAGCACGTTGTTTCCGCCGACCGAGGCGATCTTCGAGCTGACCTTGCCATCGTTGGCGGCGCTCAGCGGATTGCCATCAAAGGCGAACTCCATCGCGTTGGTGCGACCGTCGTTGTCCGGATCCTGGTCCTTGCCATCGTTCACGCCGGCGGTGAGTCCCTTGTCACTGGCCCAGGTGGCGTAGGCGCCGCTGGAAACCGTGAGGCTGAGGACACCGGTGGACTCGGTGAAGGTCCAGGTCTTGGTGCCATCCACCTTCGTCCAGACGTCCGCAGCCTGGGTGAAGCCGGGGATGTTGAAGTTGGTGGTGAAGCTTTCCGTGAGCGTGGCGACGTTCACCAGGGTCCAGCTGTTGCCGGTGGTGATGTCGGCGCCGGCCAGGTTCAGGTTGAAGGTGCCGTCGATCGTGACGGTGCCTGCTCCGCTGATGCTGGTGTTGACGCCATTGGCCCCGATGGTGAAGGCCTGCTGCGAGGTGCTGGTGAGCTCTAGGGTGCCGGCATTGACCACGGTGTTTCCGGTGTAGGTGTTCGCGCCGGAAAGCGTGAGGGTGCCGGTGCCGCTCTTCGTCAGGTTGCTGGTGCCGCTGACGACTCCGGCAATGCTGACGGCGTTGGCCACGGTATCGACCGTGCTGTTCGCGCTCAGGGTGACGCCACGGGTGGAGGGCGAGGTGATCGCGCCGCCGGCCTGGAGGGTGCCGCCGTTGAGGACGAGGGTGTTGGTTGCGCTTCCATCTCCGAGGGCGGAGCTGCTGTTCACGTTGAGCACACCGCCGCTGACGGTGGTGCTGCCGGTGTAGGTGCTGGTGCCGGTCAGTGTCTGGGTGCCGGTGCCGGATTTCACGAGCGACAGGTTGCCGGTGATCGGGCTGTCATAGGTGAAGGTGGCGGTGTTGCTGATGGTCAGGGTGGAGGCGGTGACAGAGGCGTTGGTCAGGGTGGCCGGACCGCTGTTGTTACCACGGAGCAGACCGCCGACCTGCTGGTTGAAGCCGTTGAGGTCCACGCTCGCCGCATCAGTCACACTGCTGCCATTGTGAATGTTCAGGGTAGTGCTGGTGGGCAGGGTGTTGGTGGCACCGAGCTGGAGGAGGCCGCGAATGATCAAGGTCTGGCCGGTGTAGGTGTTGTTGGTTCCGGTGAGGACGACCTTTGCACCCACGACATCGGTACTGATGGTCAGATCGGTCCCTCCGCCGTTGGAGATGGCACCACTGACGGTGAGGGTGCCATTCGCCTGGGCTCCGATGCGGCTGTCGACCGTGGCGGAAATCAGGACCGGACCATCCCAGGTGGCCGTGGCGCCGGCTTCAGCCTGCAGGGCTCCACGGGCATTGCCACCGAAGCTGCTGATGGTGACCGACTCGCCAGTGACGGTGATGCCGTTGGCAAGGCGGAGGGAGGCTCCAGAAGCCACGACGGTGCCGGCGTCAGTGGTTCCGAGCGCCGCATTGTTGCCTACGATCAGGGCTCCAGTCGCAACAGTGGTCAGGCCGCTGTAGGTGTTTGCACCGCTGAGGGTGATGGTGCCACTTCCGCCCTTCGAGAGCGCCTGGGCACCGCCGGTTTCGCCGATGTTTCCGGAGATCGTCCCGGTGGTGGTATTGCCGCCGATCGTGAAGTCACCAGCACCGGTGATGGCCCCGGCAAGGGTCACCGGGCCCGACCAGATCGATCCTCCTTCAAGGCGAAGCTGACCCAGGTTTTCTCCGGGATCGCCGCCGTTCAGAACGAGCGGAGCCGTGTGGGTCACGGCTGCGGACGAGTAGAGGGTGGCGTTCGTCAGCACGTTGATGGTGGCGCTGCTGGCGGTCGGGCTGTTGAGCTGGACCTTGCCTCCCCCGATCGCCGTCGACGGGCCGACATTCACCGTTCCAGTGAAGCCGGTGTTGTCTGCATTCAGACTGGTCGAGGCCGTGCCGGTGCCGAGGTTGGTAAAGTTCAGCGTTCCGGCTCCGGTTGGCTTGAAGGTGAAGGTGGCCTGGGCGGTGGTGTTCAAGGTGGATCCCGCGGGGATCGCCACGGTTCCGCTGGAAAGGCCGCCGCCACCCGCCACGTTGACGGTGGCGTTGTTCACCAGGGTGGTGCCGCCGGTGAAGAGGCTTGCCCCGGAGACCGTGAGGTTTCCGCCATCGACCACGAGGAGCACCTTCTTTTCACCGAGTCCGAGTTTGTCAAGGATGACACCGCTGTAGGACGAGGTGCCGGTGACGGTGAGGGTGGAGTCGGCTGCCGTCGAACTGTTTCCAACCACTCCGTTGGCCACGCCGGAGCGGGTGAGTCCCGCGACGGTCTGATTGAAACCCGCGAGGTCGAAGTTGCCCGTGACTCCGAAGGTGCCGATGTTGCCGACATCAAGAGTGGCTGCGGTGTTGACTCCGTTGTTGGCACCGAGGGTGAGTGTGCCTTCGCCGACGCCGATGGTGGAGTAGTTTCCGCCAGCGCTGACCACCACTGTGCCGATGCGGCTGGTGAGTGGGACGGAGGAATTGATCGGTCCTGTGATGGCGAGGATGCCACCTCCGGTGCTGGCGAAGTGTCCGCCGCCGTTCGTGAGGCTGTTGACCGTGATCGTGCCGCTGAGAGTGGCGGTTCCGGCGCCACTGTTCTCCAGCAAGCCACGGGAGGAGGCTCCTCCTCCGTTGATGGTGATGTTGTTGGCGAAGGTGACTCCGTCATTGACCACGAACCTCGTTGAGCCCGGGTTGATATTCACGGTGCCAGTTCCGAAGGCCGAGGCACTGCCTGCCACGGCGATCCCGGCGCTCATGGAAAGTCCGCCCGTGAAGGTATTGGCACCGCTCAGGGTGAGGGTTCCGCCACCGGACTTGGCCAGGCTGCCGCCCGTTCCGGAAATGATGCCGGAGAAGACGCTGTTTCCAGCACCCGTGATGCTGAGCGTGTTCGACTGGAGATTCACATCACCGCCGCTTGCACCACCACCGTTGAGGGTGCCGATGGTTTCGCCGGCGTCGAGCCTCAAGAGAACACCGGCGGCGTCAAAGATCGAAACCGCTCCGGAATTCGGAATGGCGGAACCACCCGAGGCGACGAGGACGCCGTCGAAGATGTTGGTGCTGCCCGTGTAGGTGTTGTTTCCGGAAAGCACCAGCGTGCCCGGCGCGTTGTTGGTCACCGAGCTGGAGGTCGAGATGTTCCCCGAAAGGGTGATCGAACCGGTGGTGGAGTTGTTGGTGATCGAGCCGGTCCCAGAGATGTTGTTGGTCGCGACCAAGGCACTATCGGAGCGATCGAGGAGCAGGGTTCCGTTGTTGACGACCGCCCCTGAACCGAGAGAGCCCGCAGTGGAAGCGCTTCCGACCTGGAGTGTGCCACCGCTGCCGATGGTGGTGGTTCCGGAGTAGGAGGAGTTGTCCGCACCGAGGATGAGCTTGCCGGTTCCGGATTGGGTGATGTTTCCGGTGGTGGTGATGGCGCCGTTGAAGGAGATCTCGGTTCCGGAGTCGATCGAGGCATTGAGGCCCGCGCTGGTGATGGTGACAGGCACATTCAGTGCGTTGATTCCACTGGTGTTCGTGAGCACGGACGTGGCCGAGCCGTTGTCGAAGGAAAGACTGCCGCCGGTTCCCTGGTTCACGATGAAGCCGTTGCCGTTGTTGACCGTGAGGGATCCGACGGTCTTGCCGCCGTCAAGGGTCACGGTCCACTGCGACGAGAAGGCCGGGCTGGTGGTGCCGCCGAGATAGGCAAGCGCGCTGGCCCCGTTGGGGATCGTCGGATTGGTGCTCCAGTTGAGTGCGTCCGCCCAGCTTCCGCTCGCGTCAACGGCCCAGTCGGCGGGGGTTGGGGCATCGGAGATGGTCAGCGTGATCGCGCTTCCCGTGTCGGCGAAGTTGTAGAGCTTTCCGACCTGGGCGTTGGCGATCGAAAGGGCGCTCACTCCGGTTCCCCCGAGGGTGCCGGAGTAGTTGAAGAGCGTGTAGGTGCCGTTGGTGGAGAATGGGGTGGTTCCGCTGGTCGCGTAGAGGTTGATCGCGCCGCCATTGATGGCCAGTCCGCTCGAAGTGGAGACCGTGATCTGGTCATTTCCTGTTCCGAACTCGAAGTCGAGCGTAGTGCCGGAGGAGAGGGTGAGTGAGGACGCGGTGATCGTGCCGACCGCACCGGTAATGGCGTTGCCGGTCGCGGTGGTGGGTGTGTTTCCTGGGGCAATCTTCGCTCCCGAAGAGGTGGAGATCGAGCCGGTGAGTGTGCCTCCTCCGATGAGGGTTTGACCGGAGGCCAGGGTCAGGCCGGCGGCGGTGGCATCGAGGGTGGCACCGGTCGTGACGTTGACGACGGGTGAATTCGAAATGCTGCCGCCGGTCCCGATGGCCAGTGTTCCGGCGGTCACGTTGGTGATGCCGGTGTAGGTGTTGGCACCGGAGAGGGTCCAGGTGCCGATGCCGGACTTGACGAGGGGAAGCTTGCCGGTGCCGGCGTTGCTGCCGTTGCTGATGACGCCGGAGATGATATTGCCGGTGCTGGTGCCGGAGAGGGTCAGGCCCTTGTCAACGTTGGTGGTGCCTGAAGTGTTGCCGATAGGACCGGTGACTTGCAGGTTCACTCCAGTTGGATTGAGCGTGTATTGGCCGCCGACTCCTACCCCGGCGCTTAGAAAGACCGTCGGGCTGATCACCGTTGGCGTGCTGGTGTTGTTGGCACCGCTGGTGAAATTGATGGTGGAGTTTGTTCCTCCAAGAATGGAGCCCACGTTGTGGGTCACGCCTGCGCCGGACGTCGCCCGATTGATTCGGAAAGTGGAGTTCGTGTTGGAACCGACGTTGAGATTGTAGGCATTGACCGAGACATCGGTCGCGAATTCCACGGTGTTGGCCCCAGGTGCGATCGAATTGACCGAAGCGCTGGCGGGTAGCGCCCCGAGGGCGGAGGGACTTGCGACGACGAGAGTGCCACCTGATACCGAAACTCCTCCGCTGTTGGTGTTGTTTCCGGAGATGGTGAGCGTTCCGGTGCCAGCTTTCGTCAAAGCACCCGTTCCGCTGATCGTTCCAGTGTGGGTGAGATTGAAGCCGTTGGTATCGAGCGTGCCAGCAGCGTTCAGCGAGAGATTGCGGCTGCTTGAAATGCTTGCCCCAAGCTGGAGAGTGGCGGCGCCCGTGACCGTGATGGCATTTCCGCTGTCACCGAGTGCGGCATCCGAGTTGAAGCGGAGGGTTCCTCCCGAGGCGGAGACACCACCTGAGAAGGTGTTGGTGCCGGTGAGGGAAAGGATGCCTGCTCCTGCTTTCAAAAGCCCGGAAGTGCCGGCGATGTTGGCGCTGATCGTGGTGAGTTTGCCGGATCCCAGGGTGTTGACGGTGATCGACGGTGAGGTTCCGGCGAGGGTGAGGACGTTGGCCGCTGTCCCGTTGTTGTCCAAGGTCCAGCTGCCTGCGGTGGTGGTGTTGGTGTCGCCGAAAATGAGGCTGCCGATCGTTCTCGCGGAATCCAGCCGTGCGGTGGTGTCTCCCGGGATGTCCAGTGCGCCGAAGTTGGCCATCATGGCCGTGCCGGAGGCAACGCTGCTGCCCAGCCAGTTGGCCGCAGTTGACCAGGTCAGGTTGGTCGTGGTGGT